>NZ_JBNFXP010000015.1:0-102660 GCF_052877535.1 Vibrio sp. PNB23_22_6
CAGATAATTTGATCTTGCTCCCCGCCATAGCCGATTGCATCTCCAGTATCTTGCTCCATCGTTCTTCTGCGCCCGTTGCTTTCACCAAACTTACTGTGGCCATTGCCCCTGCATTCACTAACGGGCTTAACGGTTTTCCGTTATGAAGCTCTAACGCCATCACCGAATTAAATGGTAGTCCAGTCGCATCAGCGCCAATTTTTTCATGCAACACTTTACTGCCATGCTGATTAAGCGCTAATGCCAACGTCATCACTTGGGAAATCGACTCTATGGCAAATTTATATTCTGTATCGTCAATGGCATGCATATGACCAGATACCGATACAAAGCACAGCCCAGTCAAATCTGATGGAACTTGCGCCAATTCTGCCGCGACGAGTGAAACGGGCGCAGAAGAACGATGGAGCAAGATACTGGAGATGCAATCGGCTATGGCGGGGAGCAAGATCAAATTATCTGCACAAGTTAACAAATCAGAGCAGAGCACGAACACGCATAACAAAGCGATTGCTCTGCTTCTTGGGGCCTCAAAATGCATGTACTCTGATCCTTTTGAAGCGTGTGATGTGTATACCAGGCAATGCTCTACGCTTTTTAATTGTGTTGATCTTGCCACAATGGGGGCGTGTCTTGCCAACGGCGGCGTTAATCCTGTTACTTCAGAAACGGTTTTAAAGAATTCATTGGTTCCTTCCTTGTTGGCAGAAATGACAACAGAGGGATTGTACGAACGCAGTGGGGACTGGGCATTTGAGGTGGGGTTACCTAGTAAAAGTGGCGTAGGGGGCGGCTTGGTTGCCGTTATTCCCAATGTTGGGGCGCTGGCAGCGTTTTCCCCGCCTTTGGATGAAGCCGGAAACAGTGTTCGAGGTCAGTTGATGATCAAGTCTGTTGCAAACAAAATGGGATGGAATATTTTTAATGCACGCGTAAATGAATAACATTTACGAGTGCATGAGTAATGTCAATGATGGGTGAATAATATGTGGGAAAAGTACGGATATATTATAGCATCATTGATGGTGTTACTTAATAGTATATTAATATTTGACGTCGCTTTTGGTGCAAATCAATCTTTTGATATTATTTTTTTAATTGATGATATTTCAAAGCTTAACTTTGAAACGATAAAGAACTTGCCTTGGCTATTGCTTGGCGTCTTTCAATTGTTAAATTGCATTGGACTATTTTTCAAAGCAAGAGCTGCATGGGCGATGAGCTGTATTTTGCTGATCGTTTATCTCATATTTACTGCCCAGTACTTTCCTAATCTCACTGTTAACTTTTCATTAGGTGTATTGACGCTGTTTGTCATGTTTTTTTTACGAAAGCATTTTCATCATAGCAGTACAGCAGCAGGTAGTATCGTTGCTTTTATCAGTATTATCATTCTTATTATCTACTCTACTTATGGCAGCTTGTACTTTGGAGACGGGTTTAAGCCAGAAATTGATTCGCTGACAACGGCGTTCTATTTCTCTCTGGTTACGATGACAACGGTGGGGTATGGTGACATTTTGCCAGTGAGTGATTCTGCGAGACTTTTTTCTGCCTCCATGATTACTGCTGGGATTGCCATTTTTGCAACATCATTGAGCACCGTGCTTGGTCCATTACTCAATAAAAGTTTTGGTAAGTTAATTCAGGGAGATAGAAAAGTGATGGAAAGGAAAGATCATTTTATTATTTGCGGTACCTCTACAATGGCCATGAATACGGTGCTTCGATTAAGAGAGCGCGGTTTGGCAATTACGATTATTACTATTCGACCAACCGATGAATTTCAGCAAATTGAACAAAGTCTGGAAGGAAAGTATGACATTATATCCGGAGACAGCTGCGATACATCAGTGTTAAAGAGTGCGGGATTAGAAAACTGCAAAGCGATTCTTGCTCTCACTGACACCGATGCAGACAACGCATTTATTGTTCTGTCTGCAAAGGATCTTAATCCAAATGCAAAAACGGTGGTAATTGTCAATGATAGTAAAAACATGAACAAAATAAAAAGAGTTCAGCCTGATGTTTTATTATCGCCACAATTACTTGGCAGTGAGGTGCTCGCTCGGTTATTAAATGGAGAGAGCATGGATAACAACGATTTAATTTCTATGTTTCTTGACTCTGGAAAGTAATACTAACGAGCTGAAAAAAGATGGCGCCCCCAGTAGGATTCGAACCTACGACCTGTCCCTTAGGAGGGGACTGCGCTATCCAGCTGTGCCATGGGGGCGTTAATTCAGATACGTGGTGTATGATATAAAAAAACAGTCACATAACAAGACTCTGTTCATGTTTTTAAAGCACTTTGTTCATTACGTCACCAATCTGTACGCTTGATGCCAGATTTGGCTGGTCAATGGTCAGCTCTGCTTCGTGCTCGTAGAGTCGTGAAACCGTTAACGTGATAGCGCTCTGCGAGACTTTATTACGTGGCAGACCCTTTTGGTCGATGAAAGAGGCGGTATGCCACAATTGCAGCTTGTCGCCTTCTTTCACGCCGTGCATGCGACCGAGATCCATGGTGACTGTATTACCAAACACGGCTACTACTTCTGGTAAAGTGATTTTGCAAGACAGCTCTGATTCTAAGTCGAGCATAATATTACGGCTTACACGCAGCATCATTTCACCGTAAGTGGATGCCCAAAAACGTGCGCTGCTTGTATCGACTTGACTGGTTTTGGCAAATGGCCAACGCGCGACTTCACGGTAGTTTTTTTGGTAAACCTCGTGACCGGTTTTTCCATCGTAAACCTTTATTTCCAATGCAAACTGTCGATTGATGATATCATCTTTAAGCACTTTAGCATCAACCGTCGCCGTCAGGTCGGTGACTTCTCCGCCAATGATGTACTGTGCACCGTTGTCCTGGGCGATCATTTGGGTTCGCTCTGGATAGTGGCTATGGATTGAATAATCGGTTGTGCCAACCGAGACAAAGCTACGAGAAGTTTGGTCCAATTGGCGGTTTACTACATCACTGAAATCATCACCCACACGGTAAATTTGTCCCATCACTGCTTGCTGCGGTGACACGACGTCGATGTTGCCGACCAACACGGTTTTCTTATATTGATTCACGTGGCAACCCGTTGCCGATGGATAGATATCCACACGGATCTTCATTTCCATTTTGCCACGGCGTTTGCGCTCTGATTCCACCAAGATGTAGCGTACTTCATGATTAGTGAATAGGTACTCTTTGCGGTTTTCTTCTAGCAGTGGCATCAAATTGCTAATGCTGCCAATATCTGCGCCCGAAAAATTGACGGCTTTGAAGAGTGCATCCTCTAATGCGTGCAACCTTGCCGCTTCATCTGAAGAAACGATCGTGGCAATGCCTGTCACTTCATACCATGACGCTGCCGTACGAAATGGCAGAAGTAATATAAAAGTAATTGAAATTACGCTAAAAAATATTTTTTTCATTGTTTCTTGCCGTTTGGGTATAGATATTGCTTTATCAATTGCAATGAAGTTTGGTGGCTTTTTGTAAGTTTGACAACAGAAGAAAGCAAGGACTGTTCCAATATTGCATTTCTCGGCAGAGAAGTAATCAAAAAAACAGTGACACCTAAGATTATCTGGAGAATCAAACCATGAAAAGATGGCTTGTTGCCGCATCGATGATGACGCTTTTGACATCGTGCGCGTACTCACCAATTTACAATGGTAAAGAACCGTATTCCGGCAGCCAGTTCATGCTCATGGACAGCCCACGCCACACAATGGACTTCTTTATTGAAAGCATGACGGAAGAGTTGATGGTTTCAAACGTAGCGGTGTCATCACGTACACCTGTTGCGATTACATCATTTGTTGATTTGCAAAATATGGATGCGACTAACTGGTTGGGTAACTCGATATCGGAAGGGTTTATTCACCAATTCCAACGTCGTGGTTTTAAGGTCGTGGACTTTAAAACGACAGGGTCTATTCAGGTGACTCAACAAGGTGACTTTGCTCTAAGTCGTGATTGGCAAGATTTGGCGCATGAACAACAAATTCAATACGTACTGACTGGAACGATGTTACGTCAGGAAGGTGGCGTTTTAGTGAATGCACGTATTGTCGGTATGCAAAGCCGTATTGTTGTGGCTTCAGCACAAGCATTTTTGCCAGCAGATCGTATTGGCCGTGATTTAGATACACTGAATAGTATCCGTACTCAAGACGGGGTATTGATTCGTTCTGATCCTACCATTCGACAACCATACACTGTGATTCTCCGCCCGTAGGAAACAAGCATGAAAAAGTTATTATTTATTCTAGTGACATTGGTGCTGGTGGGCTGTCAGCCATTACAACAGATGCGCCAAGATGATATTTTAGTTGCGGTGGGCTACGCGAGCGTGAGTGAGCAAACTGGCCGCACGGTAGAAGAGAAGCGTGTTCGTGCTATGCGTGCGTCGAAGATTGATGCTTACCGAGAGTTAGCTGAGCAAGTGTATGGTATGCGAGTAAGCGGCCGTGCTGAGCTAGAAGATCAGCGTCTTGGTATTGAAACGACAACGGGTGCCGTTGATGGTGTGATCCGTGGGGCGGAGGTCGTGCGTAGCTATCTAGTTGAAGACAGTTACGTTACTGAGCTTCGTTTAGACATCCGTAAGATGGATAAACTGCGTGATTACGGTGAAGTACAACAGGTACCTGAGAAGCGTCAGCAGACCTTGTTTTAACCCATTTCTACGAATCAGGTAATTTTTTCTAGCGACTGATTGGCAACAATTGGTTGCTTTTTTATGTGCGACATTCAGTGCTAACAGGGATGGGCAGGAGAGCAAGGCGCGTTTTTAGGCTTTGATGTTCGTGCCGAGCGTTGAGATGGTATGAGTTTTACCGCCGGCATTGTAGGTCATGCCGATCTTACCGTGGGTATGCTGAAGCATATTGTTGAGCTTGTTGAAGCTCAATTGAGCACGGTTGAGCGATTCCCCATTTATTTGATTGGTGTGTTGGCAATCGAGGATGATGGATTGGATCTGTGCGACAACCTGACTTAGGTTTGCGTCATCAGTAAGTTGATTGACGTGCGGGTGAGAGGCAATTCGTTGATCGGTGGTTCTCAGTTGATCAATGAGTGTCATTTTTTCTTTGGCAAATTTCTCGATCTCAGAAGAGACACGAGCGGTGATCGCTTGTGTTTCTTGGCGTAACACACCAGAAAGTGCTTTTGCATTTTCCAGCTGGAAGTTAACAAGATCGACTAATGCTGCCATCAATACTTACCTTGGGCCTAAGTCAGTTAGCTTTTGCCTTGCAATTCGTTTTCAAACTTAATCATATTGTCGGCCAGTTTTTCTGGATCAACTTTGTATGAGCCGTTTGCGATTGCTTCTTTAATTGCCGCTACTTTTGCACTGTCATAAGCTGGAGATGCAGCCATATCCTTTTGCAGCTTGCTGACGGCCTTACCTTGCTGGCTCAATGAGACGGCGTCTTGTTGTGCTAGCGCTTTTTTTGATTCCGTGGTGCTTGTCGCCGTAGAATCATTACGGGCAGGTGAGCGACTTGTCGTCGTCATCTGGCCTGAGCGTATATTATCTATACTTACCATATTTCAACCTTAAATTCGTATCGTAATACTGGTATCCAGACTATCGACCATTAGCAAAATAACTTTAGGGAATTTTTGCATTTTTATTGTACATTTTTCCATCACCGCCAGTAAGTTATCAAACAGGACTAAAAGGTGATGGTGATTTCCGCAATGCCAGTCACAATGCCTTCTATTATACGTTGGGACTTGTCATTTTTCACTCTTACTTGATCACCAGTGGAACCATCCTGTAATGCCGTACCTTTAGTGGTAATGGTCATGCCTGATTTCACCGCTTTGATCGTCACTTTTTCATTGCGGCAAACCACACACACATCATTGCGCTCGACCACATCACCCAAGCGTACATTGCGTTTTAGTTTTGCCCCAATCACTTGTTCCTCGCGAGTAAAGCCATCTTTACGAAAGCGCTGTAATTCGATCATCGATGTAGTGATATCCGAAGCACTGATGATTTCGCCACGCCCCAGTTGACGAGTCGCAACGATCATTGGTACAGATGCAGAAATCCGAACCGGAACATACACCTTCCAGTTATCGATCGGACACTCAACTAATACATTGATATTACTGCGTGTGCTACTGGTTGAAGATGCAGACGTAGTAAGGGGCTCAGGGCAATCAGTGGCTCTAATACGTGGATCAATATTTGCCGCGCCCACTGACAATTCTCCTCCGACTGGTTGCTCGACCGTGGTAAGAATATGTTGCTCGGCAGCGGTTCTAATTTGTTCAAGTTGGTTTTCTGTTGCTGACTGCACAAAAAAGCTAAACATACTGAGCATAATGCCGATAGACTTAGCGTACTTTGTGATGACTGCTCTACCTATAGTCATAGTCAATGGTGTCGCTATTATATTATGGTGCGCCATACTGTTTCCCTGGTATTATGCCTGCCAGTCGTAGAGTATCATTTAAAAACAAAAAGTTTGAGATGGAGATGAGCATATGACGGGGATTCTTGATTCGGTGAATCAGCGTACGCAACTCGTCGGCCAAAACCGATTGGAGCTACTGACTTTTCGGTTGATGGGACGACAGCGCTACGGTATTAACGTATTCAAAGTAAAAGAAGTACTGCAGTGTCCTAAATTGACGTTATTGCCAAATCTACACCCTCTAGTAAAAGGTGTTGCTCATATCCGTGGCCATACCGTGTCAGTGATTGACTTGAGTTTGGCGATCGGTGGTCGCCCAACCACAGACATCGATAAATGTTTTGTTGTGATCGCGGAATTTAACCGAACTATTCAAGCGTTCTTAGTCTCTTCAGTTGAGCGCATTATTAACATGCTCTGGGAAGCGATTTTGCCGCCGCCTGACGGCGCAGGTAAAGCACATTATCTAACCGCAGTAACCAACATCGACAACGAGCTAGTAGAAATCCTGGACGTTGAGAAAATCTTGGCAGAGATTGCACCGGTAGACGAAACCATGGATTCGACCATTGGTGAAGAAATCGCTCAAGCAGAGCAGGCGAAGCCGATAGTACGCCGCATTTTAATCGCGGATGACTCAACGGTCGCTCGTAAGCAAGTGGAACGAGCGATTAGCGCCATCGGATTTGAAGTGATCTCGGTGAAAGATGGTAAAGAAGCATACAATAAGCTGCTAGAAATGGCGCAAGAAGGTAGCATCTACGATCAGATTTCTTTGGTCATTTCTGATATCGAAATGCCAGAAATGGATGGCTATACGTTAACCGCTGAAATTCGCAGAAATGCAGATTTGAAGAACCTTTATGTTATTCTTCACTCTTCATTGAGTGGTGTCTTCAACCAAGCGATGGTCGAGCGAGTAGGGGCAAACTCCTTCATTGCGAAATTTAACCCAGGTGAGTTGGGGAACGCAGTTAAATCTGCATTAATACAATAAAAGAGACATTAATGACTGCTATTACAATCAGTGATCAAGAGTATCGTGACTTTAGCCGTTTTCTAGAATCACAATGTGGCATCGTATTAGGTGACAGTAAGCAATACCTCGTACGCAGCCGATTGAGCCCACTGGTGACTAAGTTTAAGCTCGCATCGTTGTCTGATTTGCTGCGTGATGTCGTAACAGGGCGCAATCGTGAACTGCGTATTGCTGCAGTGGATGCAATGACGACGAACGAAACATTGTGGTTTCGAGATGCTTATCCGTTCACGGTATTAGCTGACAAACTCTTGCCGGAGATGGCGGCAAATAAACGACCAATTAAGATTTGGTCAGCGGCTAGCTCTTCTGGTCAGGAGCCGTACTCAATGGCGATGACGGTGCTAGAGACACAGCAACGTAAGCCTGGATTGCTGCCTAGCGTATCGATCACGGCTACCGATATCTCTTCAAATATGTTGGATATGTGCCGTGCGGGTGTTTACGACAACCTTGCTTTGGGGCGTGGTCTTTCACCAGAACGTCGCCGTACGTTCTTTGAAGACGCAGGTGATGGACGCATGAAAGTAAAAGATAACGTAAAACGTATGGTGAATTTCCGTCCTCAGAACTTGATGGACAGTTACGCCCTTTTAGGGAAATTCGACATTATTTTTTGTCGTAATGTCTTGATCTACTTCTCACCAGAGATGAAATCGAAAGTGCTGAACCAAATGGCAAACAGCTTAAACCCTGGTGGTTACCTGCTGTTGGGTGCTTCGGAATCGCTCACTGGTTTGACCGACAAATTTGAAATGGTGCGCTGTAATCCAGGTATTATTTACAAGTTAAAGTAGCGATAAGCTAAAATAGCGGACTCTTTTTAAAACAATGAAGCCTGACCTTGTTTCAGGCTTTTCTTTTTGTTCCTTTCCATCCCACCATTTCGTTACTCATTTCTGCGTTTCTCCTCGTTAAAGATCTGGCCATTTTTGCCTTCAATGCATCAAAGGGTGTATATTTTTTAGTGAGTCAGATTGATTAACTGACTTGATATGACATTCAATCACCTACTTTGGCTTGCTTATTGCGATCCATTACGTTGATAACCAAACGGCAAAACGGCACATCGCTTTTTGGCATGCTAATTGCTTTTGGTTACTAATGACGGTCAGTTCTTAATGTAGAGGCAAACATGGCTATTTCTTTTGACAATGCACTAGGTATTCACCAACACACGGTGGGTGTACGCGAGCGCAACGCGGAGGTGATTTCCACCAACATCGCGCAAGCAAACACGCCTGGCTACAAATCAAGAGGTTTAGACTTTACTAAGGAATTACAGGCGGCAAGTTCAGGGGCAAGCATCGGTCTTAGCCGAACGGATGGTCGGCACATTCCTGCCACTACTACGTTGACGGGGGATAAACTATATCGTCTTCCTACTCAACCAGATACAGGCGATGGCAATACAGTTGATTTGGATTTAGAGCGTAACTTGTTTATGCAAAACCAAATTAGACACCAAGCCTCGCTAGACTTTCTAGGCGGCAAATTCAAGAACTTAACCAAAGCAATCAAAGGGCAATAATTTAGATGAGCTTATTTAACGTTTTTAATGTGACAGGTTCTGCAATGAGCGCTGAGTCTGTTCGTCTGAATACTACCTCGAGCAACTTGGCCAACGCCGACAGTGTCAGCAGCTCTGCGAAAGACACTTACAAGGCGCGTCATGCTGTGTTTGGTGCTGAGTTAAGTAATGCCATGCGTGGCGGTGATACGGTGCCGGTGAAAGTTCTGGGTATTGTAGAAAGCGATAAACCGCTGAATGCGGAGTACAACCCTGATCATCCCCTTGCAAACGAAGAAGGCTACATCTACAAGCCAAACGTGAATGTAATGGAAGAAATGGCAAATATGATTTCAGCTTCTCGCGCTTACCAAACCAATGTGCAAGTGGCTGATTCTAGTAAACAGATGCTGCTGCGTACGCTGCAGATGGGTCAATAGGGTAAGGGGGTAGCGTATGGCCGGAATTAATAACATTGGTCAAAGCGGCTTGTCCTACATCGACCAGCTTAAAAGCCTACAAGAGAACAAAAAAGCCAACGAGAGCACAGGTAAGCAGGACCTGAAACAGGAAGACTTCCTATCTTTGCTCACTAAGCAATTGTCTCAGCAGGATCCTTTTAAGCCGGTAGGTAATGACCAGATGATTGCGCAAATGGCGTCATTTGCGACCGTAGATGGTATCGGCAAGATGAACTCTCAGTTTGAGAGCTTAAACTCGTCAATGACGTCAAACCAAGCATTGCAGGCTTCCTCTTTGGTTGGTCGTGACGTTTTGGTCCCAGGTGCGGCGGGTGTGAAGCAAGACAATGCGAGCATGGCGGCAATGGTGAAGCTTACACAGCCACTCGATAACCTATTTGTTCGAGTGGAAAACGAAGCTGGCCAACTGGTGCGTACTTTTGAGGTAGGTGCGAAACCAGCCGGTGACACTCGTGTGCTTTGGGACGGTAATGATGAAAACGGAAATCCATTACCTGCTGGCAAATACAATGTGAAAGCGTCTGGCTTGGTCGAAGGGACATCGCAAGAGTTTCCAGTATCGACTTATGCGAACGTGAATAGTGTGTTGCTAGGTAAGGGCGACGGAAACGTATTACTCAATCTGGCAGGCTTTGAATCGCCAGTTCGACTTGCAGAAGTGTTGGAAGTCGGCAAAGCGTAATCAATAGCATGTTAGATTAGGAGATTTTGGAATGTCATATGTATCTTTAAGCGGTCTGTCCTCCGCTCAACTGGATTTGAACACCACAAGTAATAACATTGCGAACGCCAACACCTACGGTTTTAAAGAGTCTCGTGCGGAGTTCAGCGATGTGTATTCAAACTCTTTGTTCACTAACGCAAAGACCACACCGGGTGGTGGTGCGCAAGCAAACCAAGTGGCGCAGCAGTTTCACGAAGGTTCAAGCATTTATACCAACAACCCAATGGATTTACGTGTAGCGGGCTCTGGCTTCTTTGCGGTGGCAAAAGAACGCATGGTGCCACAACAGAATGAATTGACCCGTAATGGTGCCTTTCATTTGAACAAAGATAACTACATGGTAACGGCCAACGATGAGTTTTTGCTTGGTTACGAAGTGAATAAAGACACAGGTGACGTTCTCTCTTATGAGCCTCAACCACTCAAAATTCCTGCTGAATTTGGTAAGCCAAAGCAGACAGCAAATATTGAAGTGGGCGTGAACTTGCCGGCAAATGGTGATTTGAAAGATCCAACCCAATTCGATTTTTCAAATCCAGAGACCTATAACCGTTCTACGTCTTCAACGATTTATGACTCGATGGGTCAATCTTACAAGTTAACGACCTACTACTTGAAAGATCAAACCCAGCCGAACACGTGGCAAACTTACTATACCGTAACAGACAAAGCAGGTGAGAAACCGCTAAACGTTGCTAATGGTGATGCTGCAACGCAGACGGGACACATTGGCCACACAATGAAGTTCAACAACGATGGTACGTTGGCAAGCTTGAACAATGGTCAGCCAATCACTTCTGTTGCACTGGGTGACCCAGCAACAAATGGCAGTCCGGTGGATCTAAATGGTGCCGATCCAGCACAGACGCTTAACTTCGGTCTAAATTCAGCGACTCAGTTTGCCGCGCCGTTTGAGCTAACCAAGTTTGATGAAGACGGTGCAACCACGGGCTTCTTAACAAAGATCGATTTTGATGAGTACGGTAGCGTATTGGGTACTTACTCAAACGGTGAAAACGTGACGTTGGGGCGAGTGGCATTAGTACGAGTTCCTAACGAACAAGGCCTAGATAAGAAAGGCGGCACTCAATGGGATTCAACTCAGTTTTCTGGTGACAAGATCTGGGGTGAGTCAAACAAAGGCTCTTTTGGCACGATCAACAACGGTACGTTGGAACAGTCAAACATTGATATGACTCAGGAGTTGGTGGATCTGATTTCTGCTCAACGCAACTTCCAAGCAAACTCACGTGCGCTAGAAGTACACAACCAACTGCAACAAAATATCCTGCAGATTCGCTAGGGCGCTAGGCCGATAGTTCGATAATCTGTTTCATCAAACGCTGCGTGCGCTTGCCGCTTCGTTTGATAATAGTATGGCATTCATCTAATGCTCAACCGGAACACACCTCAGTTCAGGTTGAGCTTGTTTTGATCTCCTGTTTGCCGCTGTTGCCGCTCGGTGGTTAAAAACCTTGCCTCTCCTTCGGTATATTCATCTTAAATTACTTCCGATAATCCGCGCATTTCAACTCAACTCTTTGATTAATAGTGACATTTTAATGTTGGCATAGCTTTTGCTGTTTACTCCATGGTACAGAGAATTTTTGGAGTAATTTATGGATCGCGCACTGTTTCTCGCAATGAGTGGCGCCAAGCAAAATATGCAGGCCCTGCAATTGCGTGCCAACAACCTGGCAAACGTAAGTACGACTGGCTTTCGTGCTGATTTAGCTCAAGCTCGTTCTATGCAAGCTTATGGTGAAGGTCACCCTTCGCGTGTATTCAGTATGACAGAACGTCCTGGGCATAACTTTGCTCAAGGCAGTGTGATTACGACAGGCCGCGATCTCGATATTACCGTTGAAGGCAGTGGTTGGATCTCTGTTATGGATCACACCGGTAAAGAAGGTTTGACGCGTAACGGTAATCTAAAAGTGGATCAAAACGGTTTACTGACTAACGCAAGTGGTCACGTGGTGCTTGGTGAAAACAACGCACCGATTACCTTACCTGTTCCTGTCTCAAAAATTGAAATCGGTCGTGATGGCACCATCTCTGTACTGCCTCAAGGTGCGCCGGCTGAAGAATTAGCCGTGGTTGATCGTATTAAGCTTGTGCGTACAGACGATCAAAGTTTGTTTAAAGATACCAATGGCTTATTTCGCCACAAAACTCCAAATCAGCCTTACGAAGCAGATGGAACCATCAGCATCCAAACTGGTGCAATTGAAGGTAGTAACGTCAACGCCGTAGGTGAAATGACCGCACTGATTGATCTACAGCGTCAGTTTGAAATGCAGGTCAAAATGATGAGCACCGCTGAAGAGATGGATAAATCTTCAGATTCATTGCTTCGTATGAGTTAACAGAGTTAGAGGTTCACAATGCATCCAGCACTATGGGTAAGTAAAACGGGTCTAGACGCTCAGCAGACCAATATCGCAACGATTTCGAACAACTTGGCGAACGCTTCAACCGTGGGCTACAAAAAGAGCCGTGCAGTATTCGAAGATTTGTTTTACCAAAACATCAACCAACCAGGTGGTCAGTCATCTCAAAATACAGAGCTTCCAAGTGGCTTAATGCTAGGGGCGGGTTCTAAAGTCGTGGCAACGCAAAAGGTGCACACCCACGGTAACGCGCAAACCACGACCAACGCATTAGATATGATGGTGGAAGGCGATGGCTTCTTCCAAGTCACGATGCCTGACGGCAATATCGGTTACACCCGTAATGGTCAATTCACGTTAAATGGTGAAGGTACACTGGTGACCTCTGGTTCTGGCTACCCGGTAGAACCAGAAATTGTCATTCCTGAAGACGCGATTTCTATCACTGTTGGTACCGATGGTGAAGTGTCGGTGCGAGTACGAGGCCAGCAAGACAATCAGGTTGTTGGACAGTTGACGATTACGGATTTTGTTAACCCAGGCGGCTTAGAGCCAATTGGTCAAAACCTTTACTTACCAACAGGCGCAAGTGGTGACCCACAAGAAGGTGTCCCTGGTCTCGATGGTTTGGGTGAGATCCGTCAGTCGATGTTGGAAGCATCCAACGTGAATGTGACTGAAGAGCTGGTCAACATGATTGAAGCGCAGCGCGTGTATGAAATGAACTCAAAAGTGATCTCATCGGTTGATAAGATGATGAGCTTTGTGAATCAGCAGTTGTGATAACTAGGACGAATAATTAAGGAGCCAATGATGAAACGTATTTGTCTACTTGCACTTATCGCCACGATGTCTGGTTGCACAATGCTCGACCCCATCGAGACGGTTGAAGTGACGCAAACGACCACCGTTGTGGATGCGGTTGAAGGTGATAAATCGCAAGAAGAGAGTAGCGGCATCATTGACACTTTACGTGGCAGAACGGATCCGGTCGCTGGCGATCCTGCGTGGGCACCGATTCACCCTAAACAGAAGCCAGAGCATTACGCTGCGGCAACAGGTTCATTGTTCAGCGCTGAGCACATTACCGATCTTTATGATGACTCTAAGCCGCGTGGTATCGGTGACATCATTACTGTAACGCTAGATGAAACCACACGTGCGACTAAGAGCGCGAACGCGGACTTATCGAAAACCAACGATGCAACGATGGAACCTCTGTCTGTCGGTGGTCAAGAGCTGCAAATTGGCGGCAAATACAACTTCTCGTACGAACTAAACAACACCAACACCTTCGTCGGTGACTCTTCTGCTAAGCAAAGCAACAGCATTAGCGGTTACATCACGGTGGAAGTGATTGAAGTGCTGGCAAACGGTAACCTTGTGATCCGTGGTGAGAAATGGATGACGTTAAATACTGGCGATGAGTACATTCGTTTGAGCGGTACAATTCGTCCTGATGATATCAACTTCGACAATACGATTGCGTCAAACCGTGTATCTAACGCAAGAATTCAATACTCAGGCACAGGCCTAGCACAAGATATGCAAGAGCCGGGCTTCTTGGCACGATTCTTTAATGTCGCTTTGTAAGACGCCGCAAATGACGGCAAATTGACGGCAAGAGATTAAGTAAGCATGAAAAGAATCTTATTAGCACTGCTGAGCGTTTCACTGTTTGCAACCTCAGCCCAAGCTGCACGTATCAAAGACGTCGCGCAAGTGGCAGGTGTGCGTAGCAACCAACTTGTGGGTTACGGTTTGGTCTCAGGCTTACCCGGTACTGGGGAATCTAACCCGTTTACAGAGCAAAGTTTTGCGGCCATGCTGCAAAACTTCGGCATTCAAATGCCGCCAGGTACCAAGCCAAAAATTAAAAACGTTGCCGCTGTCATGGTAACGGCAGAGCTTCCTCCATTTTCAAAGCCGGGTCAGCAAGTTGATGTGACCGTTTCTTCTATCGGCAGTGCGAAAAGCCTACGTGGCGGTACATTACTACAAACGTTTTTGAAAGGTCTTGATGGACAAGTTTACGCGGTTGCACAAGGTAACTTGGTGGTAAGCGGATTCAGTGCTGAGGGCGCGGACGGTTCAAAGATTGTCGGTAACAATCCAACAGTAGGCCTTATCTCTAGTGGTGCAATGGTCGAGCGCGAGATACCAAGCCCATTTGGCCGTGGCGATTACATCACCTTTAACCTACTTGAATCAGACTTTACTACAGCGCAGCGCATGGCTGATGCAGTGAACAGTTTCCTTGGCCCGCAAATGGCGAGTGCCGTCGATGCCACATCGGTCCGCGTGCGTGCACCACGCGATGTAAGCCAACGAGTCGCATTCTTGTCAGCCATCGAAAACTTAGAGTTCGACCCGGCTGATGGCGCGGCGAAGATCATAGTGAACTCTCGTACGGGTACTATCGTTGTTGGCAAGCATGTTCGTCTTAAGCCTGCGGCAGTGACGCACGGTGGTATGACGGTAGCGATTAAAGAAAGCTTTAATGTGAGCCAACCAAACGGCTTCTCGGGCGGTCAAACGGTGGTTGTGCCAGACTCTGATATCGAAGTGAACGAAGAGAAAGGCAAAATGTTTAAGTTCGAACCAGGCTTGACGCTTGATGATCTGGTTCGCGCAGTCAATGAAGTAGGCGCTGCACCTTCTGACTTAATGGCCATTCTACAAGCATTGAAACAAGCTGGCGCTATTGAAGGCCAGCTGATCATCATCTAATCGATTAGGAGGTGAACGGTGGTAAACAATCCTAACGATATCGGCTTTATTCATGACATCAGCTCGCTAGATTCACTGCGTCAAAAGGCAGTAAAAGAAGGCAAAGAGGGTGAACAAGAAGCGCTGCGCGCTGCGGCTCGTCAGTTTGAATCTATCTTTACTTCGATGATGCTAAAATCGATGCGCGAAGCCAATGAAGGCTTCGAATCAAATTTCATGAACAGTCAAAATGAAAAGTTTTATCGTCAAATGCTGGATGAGCAGATGGCCAGTGAGTTGAGTGCGTCTGGTTCAATGGGCTTGGCTGACATGATTGTTCAGCAGTTGACGGTTGGTCAGAGCAACGACAAGAGTGAAACGGCAATGCGCGATGCGGTAAACAATGCGGTGGAATACCGTCGTGTGGATCCGAAGAAAGCGCGTGAAATTGAACAACGCTTGATCGAATCCGGTCAACTGTCTCGCTCTGGGTTAGACATTGCGCGCCCGGAGTCAGAACCATCTCGTTTTGATACACCTGAATCTTTCGTTAATTCGATGAAGCCATACGCAGATCGTGCGGCAAAAGCATTAGGTGTTGAGCCTTCATTATTGCTTGCTCAAGCCGCTCTAGAAACGGGTTGGGGACAAAAGGTGGTGCAAAACGCACGTGGCAGCAGTAACAACCTGTTCAACATCAAAGCGGATCGTAGTTGGCAGGGTGACAAAGTCACCACCCAGACACTGGAGTTTCATGATAATACCCCAGTGAAAGAGACTGCGGCCTTTCGCGCTTACTCTAGCTACCAAGACAGCTTTAATGATTATGTCCGTTTTTTGAGTGATAATCCTCGTTACGAGACCGCACTTCAGCAAGGTGGTGGCTCTGAAGCATTTATTCGTGGCATACATAGCGCAGGTTACGCCACGGACCCTCACTACGCGGACAAAGTTCTGCAAGTGAAGAAAAAAATCGAAAGCATGTAACTCACGTTTTTAACGGTGATATATCTTCGACATTGTCACATTCAATTTCCCTAAGGCTTGCTCAATCGCAAGCCTTTCTTTTTAGCTGTTGAACCTCTGATATAAATTGGCACACCTTTTGCTAATTCCTATTTAGGTGATCGGTTAATACCGATTTTATTTCGTTTTTTGGGGGCATGTATGGCGTCAGATCTTCTGAATGTAGGTACTCAAAGTGTGCTTACTGCTCAGAGACAGTTAAATACGACTGGTCATAATATTTCTAATGCTAATACAGAAGGTTACAGCCGTCAGTCTGTCATACAAGGCACCAACGATCCGCGTCAATTTGGTGGTTCTACCTACGGCATGGGCGTGCATGTGGAAAATGTTCGCCGCTCTTGGGATGAGTTTGCCGTGAAAGAGCTTAATCTCTCCACCACTAACTATGCGAATAAGCTCGACAACGAAAAAAATCTTGATTTGCTTTCAAGCATGTTGTCATCGGTGGCATCGAAGAAAATCCCAGAGAACCTCAATGAATGGTTTGATGCGGTGAAAACCATGGCGGATACACCAAATGATATGGGCGCACGTAAAGTCGTATTGGAAAAAGCCAAGCTACTGAGTGATACCCTAAACGAATTTCATGAGACTGTGCGCCGGCAATCTGATGTGACGAACAAATCGCTGGATATGGGGATTGAGCGCGTGAACCAACTGGCGGTCGAAATCCGTGATATGCACCGCTTAATGATGCGCACTCCAGGCCCTCACAATGATTTGATGGACCAACACGAAAAATTGGTCAAAGAGCTTTCCGAATACACCAAAGTAACGGTCACACCGCGCAAAAACTCAGAAGGCTTCAACGTCCATATTGGCAATGGTCATACGCTCGTTTCAGGCACAGAAGCCAGCCAACTTAAGATGATTGATGGCTCTCCAGATGTACACCAACGTCGCCTTGCTATGGTGGAAGGTGGCGGTATCAAAGCGATCAAGTCAGATGACATCGACGGCAAAATTGGCGCACTGCTGAATATGCGCGATGAGCACATTCCACAAGTGATGGATGAACTTGGCCGTCTGGCTACTGCATTTTCTAGTGAAATTAACCATTTGCAATCGCAAGGTTTGGATCATAACGGCAATGTGGGCGACCCGCTGTTTACCGATGTGAACTCAGAGGTACTGGCTACGTCTCGCGTGATTACTGGGCCGCAGTCTACTGCGGATATGGCGGTCTATATCGATAATATTAGCGCGTTGAAGGGCGGTGAATATTCCCTGCGTTATGATGGCGACCGCTACAGCGTGACTAAGCCAAATGGCGAGACGATTAAAGTTGACACCGTTTCATCCAGTAATGCGTTTTACCTTGATGGTATGCGGGTAGAAGTGCGCAACGAGCCTAAAGTCGGTGAACAAGTATTGCTTCGTCCAACTCGTAGCAGCGCTGCACAAATGAAAGTGGAAACGACGGATCCAAAAGCGATTGCGGCACAAAGTTATGAAGCCTCGACGACGTTTGCTCAAGGTAATGCAAAATTCGAAATCATCGATGCCGGAGATCTGCGTGAGTTTGAAGTTGTGGTATCCCCAACAGGCGATCAATTTGCGGTTACGGATACCCAAGGTAATGTGATCATGGCGCCCCAACCGTATCCACCAAGTGGTTCAGTGTCTGTTTCTCTCCCGAGTAATCACCCAGGTTACAAAAACGGAGCAGAGACGGTATTTGAACTGAGCAGCGGTGCGCTGGCGAATGATAAATTCACCGCTAACCTTGTCCCTTCTGAAGGTGATAACGGCAACTTGCGTAAGATGCAGAATATTCAGACAGACAAAAAAATGAATGATAACGAGTCGACGATTTTGAGCGTGTACTTCAATCTGAATACCGATGTCGGTTTGAAAACGTCAACGGCGACGCGTTTGGCAGATGTTGCACGGTTAGAAAGCGAAGCGGCGCAAGAGCGCATGGCATCGATCTCAGGAGTTAACCTGGATGAAGAAGCGGCCAATATGATGAAGTTTCAACAGGCATACATGGCATCTTCTCGTGTGATGCAAGCGGCAAACGACACCTTCAATACCATCTTGCAATTGCGATAAAGGGGGCCATAGATGTTAACTCGTATTTCTAGCTTCCATAATTACCAGTCGGTGCAAAATGATCTGCGCCGTCAGGAAAATAAAGTACACCATAATCAGGCCCAACTGGCGTCGGGTAAGCAACTCACCAAACCGAGTGATGATCCGCTAGCGACTCACTATATTCAAAGCATTGGCCAACAAGAAGAGCAACTAAAACAGTACCTTGATGCGATAGTGTTAGTGCGTAATCGCCTAGAGAATCAAGAAGTTGTGATTGCGAATGCGGAGCAATTTACCGATGAATCAAAACGCATTTCGATGGAAATGATCAACGGTGCCTTTTCTCCGGAAGATCGAGCGGCGAAAAAGCGCGAGCTAGAAGAAATTGCCGATAACTTTTTGGCCTTAGTAAACACCCAAGATGAATCGGGAAACTACGTGTTTGCGGGCACAAAACCAAAGAGTCAGCCATTTTTTCGTGACTATGATGGCAGTGTGCAATACACCGGTGACGATTATCAGCGCAAGATGAAGATTGCTAGCAACATTGAGTTGGGGATTAACTATCCTGGCAACCATCTTTTCACCCAAGTTCCAAACCCATTTGGTGATTTTGAACCGCAGTATGACTTGAAAGATGGTTCTGAACTGCTGCTTTCCCAGGCATTGAGCCGCTCACGCGACGAATCTAACTACAAGATTACGTTTGTTGATATGAGTAATGGCAAGTTTGGCTACCAGTTGGAGAAAAACGGCAGTATCGTGCAAGTGGACGATTACTCTCCGGTTGTGGGCATCTTATATGAAGGTGTCAACATTCAGCTGAAAGGTCAGGTCACTGCGGGCGACAGTCTGACTCTTGAGCCAAGAAAGGCATTTAGTATTTTTGACTCGTTTAAAGAAACCATGAAATGGTCAGAGAGTTCGGTATCAGATGCATCTGCAACGGCAAAACTGCATCAAATGACAGAAGAGTTTCGCGCTGCGTTTGTTCATATGAACAAGGTGAGAACGGATATCGGTGCCAAGCTAAGTACGCTCGATATCCAGGAACAAAACCACGAAGATTTTAACTTATCTCTGGCGAAAGCGAAGAGCAATTTTGAGGACTTGGATTATTCCAAAGCGGTCATTGAGTTCAGTGAGAATTCACGTGCGCTCCAAGCCTCACAACAAGCTTTTGGTAAAACGAAAGACTTAACCCTGTTTAATTACATCTAACGTTAGCGATCATCTCTCAGTCGCATGAACTCCGCCCCTTATGTGCCAAGCCTTAAGTGCAAGAGCTTCGATTGAAGCGCGACAGAAGATGGACCTACGGCATGTTTTTACCGAAAGCGGCAATGTATAGGTGGCAAAGTGAGCGGCAATGGTTAAACAGTGAACGAAGAGTTATTCATCACGGAAAATAAACACGGCTAAACCTCTCAAGATGCATGCAATATTCTGTTTATTCACTGGTTTTATTGTTTTGCGGTTTTGAATTTTCAAGTTGGCATACTAATTGCTATGATGATGTCAGAACAGGTTTACGAGATTCTAAACCCTACCTTGGGGCAGATTTAGTCAGTAATTTATACGGTCAGTGCCTTTCCAAATGAGAGTAAAGCTGGCCGCTTCGCATGAGCTTGCGAACTCAAAAGGAGAGCAAAATGGCTGTAACAGTTAGTACCAACGTCTCCGCGATGACCGCGCAGCGTTATTTGAACAAGGCGACCAACGAACTTAATACCTCGATGGAACGTCTATCTTCAGGTCATAAGATCAACAGTGCAAAAGATGACGCTGCAGGTCTTCAGATCTCGAACCGTCTAACGGCACAGTCTCGTGGCCTTGACGTAGCGATGCGTAACGCGAACGATGGTATCTCGATTGCCCAGACTGCCGAAGGTGCAATGAACGAGGCCACGTCGGTGATGCAGCGTATGCGTGACCTAGCTTTACAGTCATCAAACGGTACTAACTCACTAGCAGAGCGTCAGGCGATTAATGAAGAATCGATGGCGTTAATTGATGAGCTAAACCGTATTGCTGAAACGACGTCATTCGGTGGTCGCCGTCTGCTTAATGGTTCATTCGGCGAAGCAGCATTCCAAATCGGCTCTAACTCAGGTGAAGCCATGATCATGGGATTGACCAGTATTCGTGCTGATGATGAACGTATGGGCGGCATGACGTTCTTGTCTGAAAATGGTAAAGGCAAAGATTGGGGCGTTGATCCAACCAAAGCAGATTTGAAAATTATCCTTCCTGGGTTGGGTGAAGATGAAGATGGCAATGTTGATGATCTAGAAATCAGTATTAACGCAAAAGCTGGCGATGATATTGAAGAACTGGCAACGTACATCAATGGCCAATCTGATATGATTAACGCATCGGTGAGTGAAGACGGTAAGCTACAAGTTTTTGTTGCTCACCCGAACGTGCAAGGCGCTATTTCCATCTCTGGTGGTCTTGCATCTGAGCTAGGTTTGAGTGATGAAGGCGTTGCAACAGCGGTACAAGATATCGATATGACGACCGTCCAAGGTTCTCAGAATGCGGTTGCCGTTTTGGATTCTGCCCTGAAGTATGTTGATTCTCAACGTGCAGATTTAGGTGCGAAGCAAAACCGTTTGAGCCACAGCATCAACAACTTGGCGAACATTCAAGAGAACGTTGAAGCGTCGAACAGCCGAATTAAAGACACGGACTTTGCGAAAGAAACCACGCAAATGACCAAAGCGCAAATTTTGCAACAGGCAGGTACTTCGATTCTTGCTCAAGCAAAACAATTGCCAAACTCTGCGATGACGTTATTGCAGTAGTTTACCTAGCCCGCATGTTCGCTATTCAGACGTGGATGCAAATGCAGGTTATTGGCAAGCAACCTTACCAAAACGAAATGAGCGGCTCTCTCATCTCTCACCTGCCAATCATTTTTCGTGTAGGGTTGCACCCGGTGTGCTGGAAATGTGTTTATTTCTCTTGATCTCCACATTGGCTCTGGCTACCAACCCAGCCCCAGTTCTCTCAAAGGATAGGGGCTTCTTCTTTTCTCATTCCTTCTATACCCAAGCTTCTCTTTAATAGGCAGGATCCAAGTGCTGTCGTGGTTGCAAACCAAGCCATTCTCGTAGAACTAATCTGTTTGACGTCACCCGCGCATAAAACCTTTCTTTTGTTATCTCGAACTGACGATTTTTAAAAGGGTAACGGCTGTTTTTTTGTTCGATTTTCGTCACTCGGCTTAAGTCGAAGAAACTTGAGCACGTTTATCGACTTTTCCTCAATTCTTCTAGACAAATCTCGCTATTTCACTTTTTTGAAAATTTATCTAAAGGTTCTGTATTTGGTGTCGTTAATAAAAGTAACTTTGAGAGAACTACTTGGTTTTCCGAGACGTCGGAAACCGCACCAACGGAAAATCAATTGGAGAAATCACCATGGCAGTGAATGTAAACACAAACGTATCAGCAATGACCGCTCAGCGTTACCTAAATAGCGCAAATTCAGCACAGCAAACTTCAATGGAGCGTTTGGCTTCAGGTTCAAAAATCAACAGCGCGAAAGATGACGCTGCGGGTCTACAAATCTCAAACCGTTTGAACGTACAAAGCCGCGGTCTTGATGTGGCCGTTCGTAATGCGAACGACGGCATTTCAATTGCACAAACCGCTGAAGGTGCAATGAATGAAACCACGAACATCCTGCAACGCATGCGTGATCTTTCTCTTCAATCAGCAAACGGCTCTAACTCAAAAGCAGAGCGCGTGGCGATCCAAGAAGAAGTGACAGCGCTAAATGACGAGTTAAATCGTATTGCGGAAACCACGTCTTTCGGTGGTAACAAGCTACTGAACGGTACGCACGGTTCAAAATCATTCCAAATCGGCGCTGACAACGGTGAAGCAGTGATGCTTGAGCTAAAAGACATGCGTTCAGACAACAAGATGATGGGTGGTGTAAGTTACCAAGCTGAAAATGGCAAAGGCAAAAACTGGAACGTTGCTGAGGGTAAAAACGATCTAAAAATCAGCTTAACGGATAGTTTTGGTCAAGAGCAAGAAATCAACATCAATGCGAAAGCGGGCGATGACATCGAAGAGTTAGCAACCTACATCAACGGTCAAACTGATTTAGTAAAAGCATCAGTAGACCAAGATGGCAAATTGCAGATCTTTGCTGATAACAACAAGGTAGATAGCGAAGTTTCTTTCTCTGGTGGTCTATCGGGTGAACTCGGTTTCGGTGAAGGTAAAAACGTAACCGTTGATACCATCGACGTAACGTCGGTTGGTGGTGCACAAGAATCAGTGGCTATTGTCGATGCTGCATTAAAATATGTTGATAGCCACCGCGCAGAGCTAGGTGCCTTCCAAAACCGTTTCGACCATGCAATTAACAACCTAGACAACATCAACGAGAACGTGAATGCGTCGAAGAGCCGAATCAAAGATACTGACTTTGCGAAAGAAACGACTCAAATGACGAAGTCACAAATTCTATCGCAAGCATCAAGCTCTATCCTTGCGCAAGCGAAACAAGCGCCAAACTCAGCGTTAAGTCTGCTAGGTTAACCGACTTCATACGAAAGATACCAAAGCCAGGTTTATTCCTGGCTTTTTGCTTCAAGCTAATAAGTGAATGGTGCAAGGCGTTTATTTCGATTAAATGGTCTCTCTAAATACCAATATTACGGCGATGATGACGCAGCGGCATCTCAGCCATGCAGCTGAGCAAAGCATTGAGTCACAACGCAATCTGACTTCTGGCTATCGGATTAATTCGGCCAGTGACGATGCTGCTGGTTTACAGATTT
Organism: Vibrio sp. PNB23_22_6; assembly: GCF_052877535.1. Taxonomy (NCBI): domain Bacteria; kingdom Pseudomonadati; phylum Pseudomonadota; class Gammaproteobacteria; order Vibrionales; family Vibrionaceae; genus Vibrio; species Vibrio sp. PNB23_22_6. Next base: position 23,169 of record NZ_JBNFXP010000015.1, read on the forward strand.
CCAATACTCTGAATGTTCAAACGAGAGGGCTTGATGTTGCGTTGAGAAATGCACATGACGCTTATTCTGTCGCACAAACGGCGGAAGGTGCTTTGCATGAGAGTAGCGAGGTTTTGCAACGCTTACGCTCTCTCGGGCTTCAAGCGGCAAACGGCAGTCACGATTCAAGTGATCGGCAAAGTATTCAATACGAAGTCATCGCGCTACAAGATGAGCTTGAACGTCTTGCGATCACGATGACATTTGGCGACAAGAACTTGTTTGATGGCTCCTACGGATCGCAAAGTTTCCATATTGGGGCGAATGCTAATTCGATTTCTCTGACTCTTAAAAACATGCGTAACCATATCCCCGAGATGGGTGGTCAACATTATATTGGGGATGCCATCGATAAGGACTGGCGAGTTACCAAAGACAATCAAACGCTCGTATTAGAATATCAAGACAGTACCGGCCAGAGCCAAAATGAGTCTATTATGCTTAAGTTGGGTGACCGTATAGAGCAAGTGGCGACTTATATTAATGCCCAGCAATCGGCGGTGAGTGTGTCGGTGACTGAGGACAACGAGCTGCAATTCTTTTCCTCTACATTGAACACCCCTGAAGGGCTTAAGCTGACCGGAAGTCTAGCTGATGAGCTTGATGTGAGCTCAGGCGTGCTGGTGACGATGGATGACATCAACATGTCAACCGTTGGAGGCGCACAGCTTTCTATTGGGGTGATCGATGCGGCAATTAAGTATGTCGATTCACACCGAAGCGAAATCGGTGGATTTCAAAATCGCGTCAGCAGTGCTATGGATAACTTAAACACGGTTAACCGCAGTGTGACTGAATCAAAAGGCCGGATACGCGATACCGATTTTGCTCGGGAGTCAACGGAGATGGTGCGTTCTCAAGTCTTACAAGATGCGACAAGCGCGTTATTGGCACAAGCAAAGCAAAGGCCAAGGGAGGCGTTGGGATTACTCAACTAATCAATTTTAGAAAATAAAAAACGCTGCCATTGGCAGCGTTTTTTCGTGCTGAGCTAAGTAGTGATTACTTAGTTACACGTAGTACTGGAGTTTCACCAACAGTTACAGAACCAGTAAGCTTGTTCAGCTCTTTGATTTCGTCCATGTTAGAGATAACAACTGGAGTAAGAGTCGATTTCGCTTTCTCTTCTAGTAGAGCTAGATCGAATTCGATTACAGTGTCGCCAGCTTTGACAGTTTGACCTTCTTCAGCGATACGCGTGAAGCCTTCGCCTTTAAGTTCAACAGTATCGATACCGAAGTGAACGAAAAGCTCAACACCGTCGTCAGACTCGATAGAGAATGCGTGGTTAGTTTCGAAGATCTTACCGATAGTACCGTTTACAGGAGCTACCATTTTGTTGCCTGCAGGCTTGATAGCAATACCATCACCAACGATCTTTTCAGCGAAAACAACATCTGGCACATCTTCGATGTTCACGATTTCACCAGAAAGTGGCGCGATGATTTCGATTGCACCAGCGGCAGCGCTGTCATCAGATACAAGCTTCTTAAGTTTGTCAAACAGACCCATTGTGTCATGCTCCTAAGGTTTGATTTTATTCTGTCGAATTATAGTATACCAATAACGTTCATTAGACGACTTTTTTCGCCGCCTAATGACCATTAAGTATTGAATAACCTGGTACTAGCGATTACTGAGTTTTTTCAGCAATGAACTTTTCTACAACGGCTTCGATTTCTGCAGCTGTTGGTAGAGCCAATGCTTCTTCCGCCATCGCTTTTACTTCTGCGAAGTTAGCGTTACGGATCACTTTCTTCACGGTTGGGATAGAGATGCCGCTCATAGAGAACTCATCTAGCCCCATACCAAGAAGTAGAAGTGTTGCACGCTCATCGCCTGCTAGCTCACCACACATGCCTGTCCATTTACCTTCCGCGTGAGACGCGTCGATAACTTGTTTGATAACAGTCAGTACTGCTGGTGATAGTGGGTTGTAAAGATGAGAAATCATCTCGTTACCACGGTCAACGGCTAGCGTGTACTGAGTCAGGTCGTTGGTACCGATAGAGAAGAAAGCCACTTCCTTCGCTAGGTGGTGCGCGATAGCTGCTGCAGCTGGAGTTTCAACCATTACACCGATTTCGATGTTTTCGTCGAATGCATGGCCTTCAGCGCGTAGCTCTGCTTTGTATTCTTCGATTGCTTTCTTAAGCTCACGGATTTCTTCAACAGAGATGATCATTGGGAACATGATACGTAGCTTACCGTGTGCAGACGCACGTAGGATGCCACGTAGCTGATCACGTAGAATTTCACGACGATCTAAGCTGATACGTACTGCACGCCAGCCTAGGAATGGGTTCATCTCTTTTGGAAGATCCATGTATGGAAGATCTTTGTCGCCGCCGATATCCATAGTACGGATGATCACAGCTTCACCGTTCATTGCTTCAGCAACTTCTTTGTAAGCTTGGTATTGCTCATCTTCCGTTGGAAGTGCATCACGGTCCATAAATAGGAACTCTGTACGGTACAGACCAACGCCTTCACCGCCGTTACGGATGATACCGTCACAGTCTTTTACCGTACCGATGTTGCCGCACACTTCTACGCGGTGACCGTCTAGAGTCTCTGCGTGTAGGTCTTTTAGCTTCGCTAACTCTTCTTTTTCTGCAATGAATGCCGCTTTAACTGCTTTTGCATCAGCGATTTCTTGCTCAGAAGGGTTGATAACAATCTTGTTGTTCATCGCGTCAAGGATCAGCATGTCGCCGTTCTTAACTTGTTTTGTGATGTCGTTAGTACCAACGATTGCTGGAAGCTCAAGAGAGCGAGCCATAATTGAAGTGTGAGAAGTACGACCGCCGATGTCACAAGCAAAACCAAGAACGTAGTCTAGGTTGATTTGTGCTGTTTCAGATGGCGTTAGGTCGTATGCTACTAGGATAACTTCTTCATTGATGTCACTTAGAGACACAATGTTGATGCCTAGAGCATTTTTAACGAAGCGTGAACCGATATCGCGAATATCTGTTGCACGTTCCTTTAGGTATTCGTCGTCAAGAGATTCTAGAGCACATGCTTGCTCTTCGATAACGGTGTAGATTGCGTTATCAGCAGACATTTTGTCGTTTTTGATCAGGGCTAGGATTTCCTCTTCTAGCTCTTCGTCTTCAAGAAGCATGATGTGACCTTCAAAGATCGCTTCTTTTTCTTCACCAAACGTTTCAAGCGCTTTTTGCTTGATAGTTTCTAGTTGAGCAGATGATTTGTTACGAGCGTCAAAGAAACGTGCAACTTCTGCTTCTACTTGATCATCAGAAATAGTGTTTGTGTTTAGGACAATTTCATCTTCTTGAAGTAGTAGTGCTTTACCGATTGCAATACCAGGAGATGCTAGGATGCCTGAAATCATAGCTTTACCTTAAGTTGGTCAACTTTATAAAACGGGAGAATAATGGGTGCGCTAACGAATAGTTTTAGCTTAGTTTTGAGTCTATTTCCAACAAAGCCATTTTGCTTGCACAAAATGGCTTCTGAAATAGGAGACCGGATTAGTGTAGCTCGTCCATTAGAGCAACTAGGTGGTCTACAGCTTGTTGAGCTTGTGGGCCTTCAGCTGAGATAGTCACTAGTGTGCCTTTTACTAGGCCTAGTGTTTGTAGTTTGAAAAGGCTCTTAGCGCTAGCGCTTTTACCGTTAGAAGTCACAGTGATGTCTGCGTCGAATGCTTTAGCTTCTTTAACGAACTGTGCAGCTGGACGAGTGTGAAGGCCGTTTTCTGCAGTGATTTCTACTTGCTTCTCGTACATGTGATATACCCCAATAAATGTATTTTTTGTTAGTTGTGACTAAATTCTAGCTTAACTGCTTTATGTCTTGTGCGCTACCGCGGGAGAGTTCAAGCACGTCAGAATTGATACTAGTCAAAAGTTTGGTCACTACGCAACTGTTTGCGTGCGTAATAACTTTGAAACCTTTTTGGTCTAGCTTCTTTATTTTGAAGCTTAAAATAAAACGCCCTGATATTACCAAAGGTGAGGCAGGGATCAACAAAAAAGCCCCTGACCGGGGCTATTTTAAACGAAAAATTGATTTGACCACATATTACTGTTGGTTCTCTTTATCAGTAAAGATGCCTGAAAATAGCGCAGTACTTAGGTAGCGTTCACCAGAGCTTGGAAGGACGGTTACGATAGTTTTTCCTTCAAATTCAGGCAGTTCTGCAAGGCGATTTGCTGCAACAACGGCTGCGCCTGAAGAGATGCCGGCAAGGATGCCTTCTTCAGACATTAAGCGACGAGCCATCTCAATCGCTTCTTCAGAGGTTACCTGCTCCACGCGGTCAATCAGCTCTAAATCTAGGTTGCCGGGGATGAACCCTGCGCCAATGCCTTGGATTTTGTGTGGTGCTGGTTGAATTTCTTCACCTGCTAGTGCTTGTGCAATGACAGGGGATTCTGCTGGTTCAACCGCGACAGAGGTGATGGCTTTGCCTTTCTCGCCTTTGATGTAACGGCTTGTTCCTGTGATCGTACCGCCAGTACCAACACCCGCGACGAATACATCGATTTCACCGTCAGTGGCTTCCCAGATTTCTGGGCCAGTCGTCTTCTCGTGAATTTCTGGGTTGGCAGGGTTGTTGAATTGTTGCAGAAGTAGGTATTTTTCTGGGTTACTGGCGACAATCTCTTCCGCTTTAGCAATCGCACCTTTCATGCCTTTTGCGGCTTCAGTAAGTTCAAGGTTTGCGCCGAGAGCTTTAAGCAGTTTACGGCGCTCAAGACTCATTGACTCTGGCATGGTGAGCGTTAGCTTATAACCGCGAGCGGCTGCTACGAATGCAAGCGCAATACCGGTATTACCACTTGTCGGTTCTACGAGTTCAACCCCGGGTTTTAGTGTGCCAGCTTTTTCTGCTTCCCATATCATGTTTGCACCGATACGGCATTTCACACTGAAACTTGGGTTACGCGCTTCGATTTTCGCGAGAACCTTGCCATTGCTCACTTTGTTTAAGCGAACGAGAGGAGTATTACCAATGGTAAGAGAGTTGTCTTCGTAGATCTTGCTCATAGTGATGTTCCTTCATTACACGATTTGTAAATATGTTTAGAAGAATATGCTGTATGGAAAAAAGGGAAAAGGATTAAAAAGTTATATCTTATGAGGTTGATCGAGAATTATGCAAAATAACCGGGGAGGTATACATATCCTCTCCGGTTGGTATAAATCTGGTTTACCGCTGATGCTTAAACTCTGCCACCCACATAGCGGTCGCACCACATACCGCAACAGGCATTACGATAAGATTGAGGATTGGAATGGTAGTAAAGACCGAAACCAACACACCGAACCCATACGCTTTACCCTGTTTTTGTTTCAACTTGTAACGCATGTCATTGAATGGCATTTTATGATTATCAAACGGATAATCACAGTATTGGATTGCTAGCATCCATGCAGTAAAGAAAAACCATAAGAAAGGCCCGACGGTTTGCCCTAACGCAGGGATTAATAAAAGCAGGAATAGTCCAATCGCTTTAGGCAATACATAAAGGAGTTTACGCCATTCACGGGCCATGACTCGAGGCACATCTTTAATCAGTGCAGTTAAGCCGTCGTCATTCACTTTTTGTCCTGTTAGTAACTCTTCCACTTTCTCAGCCAGTAAACCATTGAACGGAGCAGCAATGAAGTTTGCTAATGTACTGAAAAAATAGGAGAAAGCGGCGAGAATTGTCAGAGCTAGGATTGGCCACAGAATATAAGTTAACCAAGACAGAAACTCAGGAAGCTGGCCAATCCACCCTTCAATCCAACGGTCTAAATGAAAAAATAGATAAAAGATGGCACCGCCCACAAGCAAGACATTCGCCAGTAGAGGGAGCAAGACAAAACGTCTAATTTCTGGAGAGAGTGCGAGTTGCATTCCGTATAGGAAATAACCGAATCCGGTTCTTTTCTGGTTGTTTAATTTCATATCCATTATGTATTTTGGGGAGTGAATACTCATTGTACCTGTGGTTACTTTTCTTTCAATGCCCAACAAAAATGGGCTTGTAAAGTAGAATCGTGGCAAGTATCACAACAAAAAATGGAACTTCTTACATTAAGTTGTTCTAAACCTACATATAGTTTTGGTAAAGTAAAGCATCATTCAGATTTATTGCACTTGGGTTGCTACTCATGGAATGGCGAGTAGTCAAGAACAAGTAGATTGAGAGTAAATAATGCAGGAATTGCGATTCGTACTCATTGTCGTTGGCGCACTAGCCATCGCCGCATTGCTGTTTCACGGTTTGTGGACCAGTAAAAAAGAAGGCAAAGCAAAATTTGGTAACAAGCCACTTGGTAAGTTGGATGTTGACCAAGTGGATAGAGAAAATAAAGAACTAGAGCGTGAGTTTGCTCCTGCGCCGGAAGATGACTTTGAGATTATCCGTAAAGATCGCAAAGAACCAGATTTTGGAATAGAGAGTTCATTTGACAACAAATTCGCTTCAGATCCTCTTATTGATGATGTTCTTGATGAAAAAGAGAGAGAGCGAAAAGAAGAGGCCATCCCTGCATTTGTTGCGACCAAAGCAGAAAGTGATATTGAGCCACTGATGCAAGAGCCCATTCAGCCTGTTGTTGATGAGAGCATCATTGAACCTGTTTTCGAACCACTTGAAGTGACGCCGGTTGAAGATACTCCGCTGCAGGCAGAGCAAGCAGAAGAGCCGAAGTCAGCGCCAGAAATGCAAGTGATCGTGCTAAACGTACATTGCGCAGGTGATGAGCCATTTGTTGGCACTAAACTGTTTGATAGTATGCAACAAAATGGTTTGATCTATGGTGAAATGGACATATTCCACCGCCATGTAGATTTGTCTGGCAATGGAAAAGTGCTCTTTAGTGTCGCCAATATGATGCATCCTGGTACATTGGCACACAATGACCCGGCTGAGTTTACCACCAAAGGTATTTCCTTCTTTATGACTTTACCTTGTTATGGTGAGGCTGATCAGAACTTTAACCTTATGCTTCGCACAGCGCAGTTAATCGCTGATGATATGGGCGGTAATGTACTTGATGACAAACGAAACTTAATGACGCCTGATCGATTATCGTCTTATCGCCGTCAAATAGTTGAGTTTACCACCGCTAGCGCATAATCTTAGCACCAAATAATGATAGGGCTCCGTTAGGAGCCCTTTTTCTTAGATTTCCAACTACATTGATTGACTATACACGGGGCTTTAATATGTCTGAATCCGTACTTCAGCGACTAGAAGAGCTAAAAGAGTCGTTGCATTACCACGCCGTTCGTTACTACGTGGAAGATAACCCAGAGATTCCTGACGCAGAATACGACCGTATGATGCGTGAACTGCTGGATATTGAAGCCGAGCATCCAGAACTGATCACACTTGACTCACCAAGCCAGCGCGTAGGTGGTCAACCTTTGTCTGAATTCAGCCAAGTGACACACGAAGTTCCGATGTTGTCGCTAGATAATGCGTTTGATGATGGCGAGCTCGGCAGTTTTCATAAGCGTGCTCAAGACCGAATTCCGGGACAAACCATCAAACAGTACTGCTGTGAGCCAAAGCTTGATGGCCTTGCAGTCAGTCTACTGTATGAAAATGGTATTTTGGTTCAAGCCGCGACACGCGGTGATGGTACGACGGGTGAGAACATTACCGAGAATGTGCGTACTATCAGTGCGATTCCTCTCAAGCTACAAGGGCAAGACTGGCCAGCACGCCTTGAAGTACGTGGCGAAGTATTTATGCCCAAAGCAGGGTTTGACAAACTGAATGAGCTAGCTCGTCAAAAAGGTGACAAAGTTTTTGTTAACCCAAGAAATGCGGCTGCGGGTAGTTTGCGTCAGTTAGACTCACGCATTACCGCCTCTCGTCCGTTAAGCTTTTATGCCTACAGCGTGGGGGTTGTGGAAGGGGCGACGTTGGCTGCCAGCCACTATGAGCGCTTTCTACAGATTAAATCTTGGGGCTTACCCATGTGCCCTGAAACCAAGCGTGTAGGTAGCCTAGATGATGTCAAAGTTTACTATCAAGATATATTGGAACGCCGTGAAGCCCTAGCGTACGAAATTGATGGTGTGGTTATCAAAGTGGATGATATTGCGATTCAAGAGAGGCTCGGTTTTGTTGCTCGTGCTCCACGTTGGGCAATTGCATACAAATTCCCCGCGCAAGAAGAGATCACAACCCTAAATGATGTCGAGTTTCAGGTTGGTCGTACCGGTGCAATTACCCCAGTCGCTAAGCTTGAGCCTGTTTTCGTTGGTGGTGTGACTGTAAGTAATGCGACACTGCACAATGCGGACGAAATCGAACGTTTACAAGTGATGGTTGGCGACCAAGTTGTGATTCGCCGTGCGGGCGATGTCATTCCGCAGGTGGTTTCTGTAATCAAAGAACGTCGACCTGAATCAGCGCGTGAAATTGTCTTCCCTAATTTGTGTCCAGTATGTCGTTCACACGTTGAACGTATCGAAGGGGAAGCGGTAACACGTTGTACAGGGGGACTTGTTTGCCAAGCGCAACGTAAAGAAGCGCTAAAACATTTTGTTTCTCGTAAAGCGCTCGATGTCGACGGACTTGGAGAGAAGGTGATCGAACAGTTAGTCGACCGTGAAATGGTCGAAACACCGGCAGATTTGTTCAAGTTATCTGCGGGCGTGTTGACGGTTCTGGATCGTATGGGGCCTAAATCGGCGACAAACATTGTCAATGCGTTAGAAAAGTCGAAACTCACCACATTGCCACGTTTCTTGTATTCGCTCGGCATTCGAGAGGTCGGTGAAGCGACCGCTGCCAACTTAGCACAACATTTCAAGTCACTTGACGCCATTCAAGTCGCTACGCAAGAGCAGCTCGTTGAAGTGCAAGATATTGGTGTGGTTGTGGCGAAGCACATTACGACCTTTTTTGGTGAAGAGAACAATCAAGCCGTGGTGCAAGACTTGCTCGCACAAGGTATCAATTGGCCAGAAATCGCTGCGCCACAGGAAGGTGTTGAACTTCCGCTAGACGGTAAAACGGTTGTGTTAACAGGAACGCTTTCCCAGTTGGGTCGCTCGGAAGCAAAAGAGGCGCTACAGAGTCTAGGAGCAAAAGTCACGGGCAGTGTGTCTAAGAAAACCGATATTCTATTTGCTGGGGAAAATGCTGGTTCCAAGCTTGCCAAAGCACAAGAGCTTGGAATTGAGATTCAAACCGAGCAAGACTTACTTGATTTGATGAAATAATTCTTGTCAAGAAAGCTAAGAAATAGCTTAAAAGCCTCAGATGACAATCACCTGAGGCTTTTTTGTGTTGATTAAAAAGCGTGCAATTAAGGCTGGCCAATGGCAATGAAATCATTTCAGTGATCGGGATCTCTCAACACGCTATTGCGTTTATTCTTCTGTTTAGTCTGCGATCTGCTTCAAGTTAAATTTCAGTGCTAGCACTTAAGTTGTTGAAAGTATTTATTTTTTACTGAGAATGAAATCTTATGGTAAAAAGTAAGATCTAGATCAACAACTTGTATGGAACTTTGGCGTTGGTCATATTTTTTTAGAAAAAAAATAAGTTCCATTTGGATGTTTATCGCCGCGAAGTTAGTCTAGCACCATGGATACACAGTGTGTATGCAGAAAAAAATAAGAACTGAATTTTAAACAATGAGGTTCACATAGGAATTTACTTCTCCCCTTTGGCGGCCAACTTAAGGTGAGCAAGAAAAATACAGCTATATCCATTTTTAGGAGTTTTCCATGGACAAAATGTTTAAACGTACACTACTAGGCGCTGCTGTAGCTGCAGCAGGTTTCGCGGGCACAGCAAACGCAGCAATCCCACTAGCGGGTGATGCGGTTCAATTCTACGGCCAAGCAGCAGGTTTCATGACTTATGTCGACCCAGCAGAAGGTGACGGTTCAGTTGCTACAACTATCGAATCTCGCATAGGTTTCCGTGGTGTGGTTGAGTTCGAAGATTTCGGCCCTAACTTCATTTGGCAAATCGAAGGCGGTAACGCAAACAACGGCGGTTTCGATCCTAACCAATCTTGGACGCACACAGATAACGGTCAGTTAGGTGCACGTGATACTTACCTAGGTTTTGATTTTGACGGTGTTGGTTCTTTCAAATGGGGTCGCCAACTTGTTGCAGCATACAACTACGTAGACTGGCCGCACTCAAACCCAGGTCTTGGTAACGTTTTTGACTGGAACAACGATATCGGTGCTGGTTACGAAGATCGTGCAAACAACGTATTGCGTTTTGATTCAGCGAACTTTAATGGTTTTAACTTCCAAGCAACATTAAGCGGTATGGGTGCGTCTACAGAGCAAATCGTATCTAACATTGCGGGTTCTTACTCACAAGAGATGTTCAGCGTTCACGCGGGTTACTACACGCAAAAAGGTTACAATGTAGACACAGAAGTTGAGGGTGTTTCTAAAAAAGCGGGTGACATCTCTTACTACGTAGTAGGTGGTTCCGTATTCCTAGATAACCTAACATTGACTGCAGCAATGAAAGGTATGGAAAACAACGCTTACGATGGCAAAGCAGTTAAGGCTAAGCAAAATGCTTATTCTGCAACAGCACAATACGTACTTGATGGTCAGTGGGTATTTAAAGCGGGTTACGCCTCAACTGATGACGCAAAAGTTGGTGGTGATAAGCAAGCTAATACCAACGACCTAGCGGTAACAGCACGTCTTGGTTACCTACTACCGAGCACATACCTATACCTAGATTCTCGTAACTACAAGATGAATGACTCTGACAAGTGGACAAACGGTGTCCTAGCTGGCGTAGAATACTACTTCTAATTTAGCTAAGTCATTATCTAATGTATTATTAGCGAGCGTCATTGACGCTCGCTTTTTAGTTGAGGGGAAGGATATGAAATCAATAGGTAAGTGGCTTGCAGTATCTGTAGGCGTCTTTTCTTGTAGTGCGATGTCAGCAGTCAATATTGATTTGCATCGAGATATCGAGCCAATCGTAGTCAATGGTGAAAAACTGGGTTTTTTTATTAACAAAAAGAGTGTGCTTGCTCTAGACGATGGACTCAATCAAATGGTCGTGAGTGTTGGTAAGTTAGTGCAAAATCAATACGGTGAACGAGAAAAATTTAATTCAAAGCCATTTATCATTACGTTTGAATCATCGAATGCGGATCTTGAACTGCTTTTACCTACTACATTCACCAAAATTGAAGACGCGAAAAAATTTGATCAATCTCCAAGCTATATTTTGAGAAACAAAAAATCAGGTGAACTCGTCGAAAATGTTCAAGCAATACTGCCAGACAGCGGCGGCCTAACCCGTGACTATGAAAAAGAAGTTGCCAAATACAATCACAAAAACGGCTTCTCGATTGGCTACTTAGCAGCAAAAGACGAAAAAGGTAGTGTCAATAATAATTCATATGCAGTAGAAAACGCGAAAGCGGAATCAAATAGTAAATCGGTTGAAATGATTAAGTATTGGTATGAAAAAGCCAACAGTAGTGATAGAAAAACCTTTACTGATTTAGCATTAAGCAATAGAAACTCAGAAATAAAACAAGAAAATAACCAACAATCTCAGAGTTTAGAAATGATGATTTATTGGTTTAATGAGACTGAAAAAAGCGGTAAAAAGTCAATTGCCACATGGCTAATAAATCAAGAATGATCAAATTGGGGGCGATATAAGCCCCCAACATTATTTTATTGCGGCCAAGAGTATGTACCACCTTGGATACGACACATTTCGCTAGGGATGTACTCAACAGAATTGTTGTCCATATTACAATTTACTAAAGGCCCTAAAGCGGTTGAACCTAGTGTACTAGCAGTCGTTGATGCTGAAAATGCAAACAACGCTGTGAGAAGTAATGGTAAAAATGATTTCATAGTTTTCCCTCTTACTTACCTTTAAAAATATAAGCACTTCATACCCATGCTTATGCGTTAAGTATGTATAGAGACCCGAAAAGATCAAAAATAAATTCAATAAGCTTTTATTTTTTAAAATGAATTTAGATTTACATTTAGTCTATTTTGATATGTATGTTGCTGAATGTTTATCAACTTCAAGGAAGGTGTTTTAAAAATGGATAGGATTTTATTAATATATCTATCACTTAATTTCCATTGGTAATTAAAATAACGTAATGAAATATAATAGGTAGTTAGAAAGGACTGAAGTAAGGGGTGATAGTCACCCCTTTATTTTGGCAAAAATTATTGAGAGACGGGTTTTACGGTTAAGATTATACCTTCAATCGCGACGATTTCGACTCTGGTCCCGGCAGGGAGATCATGTTCGCATTGGGCAGACCAAGTGGTATCTGCCACACGAAGTCGGTTGATTCCAACCTTAAAATCTTCTTCAAGGGTGACGATATTACCAATAAGCTGTTTATGTTTTTGGTTAAGATCCCGTTCTTGATCGTTTTTCCTGTCTTTCGCCCATTGGCGACGCCACCATAACCAAGTGGTGACGAGACTGAACGTAGCAAAAGCAAGCCACTGGAGTTGCCAGTTTATGGGGAGGACGGACATTATCATGCCGACAAGTAGAGCCGATATCCCGAGCCAGAGAAAATAACCGGCTGTCCCTAGCAACTCCACGGCAAGCAATGCGAGACCAAATGCGATCCAATACCAAAAAGTTACCCCTTGCAGAAAACTAAATAAGCTCATTACGCTTTGCCTTGTTTAAACATTTCTGCCACGCCCGCAATAGACCCCATCAGGCCCGTCGCTTCGATAGGTAACATGATGATTTTGCCATTCTCCGCTTGGCCGATACTTTTCAGTGCGTCGGTATACCCTTGAGCGATGAAATAATTGACCGCTTGCATATCACCCTGAGCTATCGCGTCAGAAACCATTTGTGTTGCTTTCGCTTCCGCCTGAGCCGCACGTTCACGTGCTTCAGCATGAAGAATAGCAGACTGTTTCTCACCTTCAGCTTTTAATATTTCAGATTGTTTTTGGCCTTCAGCTCGAAGTATCTCTGCCTGACGGATACCTTCAGCTTCTAGGATCTCGGCACGTTTGTTACGTTCTGCCTTCATCTGTGCATTCATTGCTGCTGTTAAGTCAGCTGGCGGCTGGACATCTTTTATCTCGATACGAGTGACTTTTACTCCCCATGGGTTCGTTGCTTGGTCGACAATGGTCAGCAATTTTGTATTGATCATGTCTCGCTGACTGAGCATTTCATCCAGCTCCATAGAACCAAGGACGGTACGAATATTGGTTAGGGTAAGGTTGCGGATCGCATGTTCAAGATCGTTGACCTCGTAAGCGGCTTTAGCGGCATCAATCACTTGAACAAAGCCAACGGCATCAATGACGACATTCGCGTTGTCTTTGGAAATGACCTCCTGCGCTGGAATATCGAGAACGCGCTCCATCATGTTGATTTTTTGCCCAACGCGGTCAATGAAAGGGATAATCAAATTTAACCCGGGCTTGAGAGTGTGGGTATAGCGCCCAAAGCGTTCTACCGTCCAGTTATTGCCTTGCGGAACCGTTTTGATTGCAGAGGCGAGAATGATGATCGCCAGAGCGACGAAAATACCGATGGTAATTAATGAGTCAATTGGCATGTGCTATTCCCTAAAGTGCATAATGTGTTGGTTTATTTTTGCGCATTAAGGGGGATTAAACAATTGAATAAATGAGAGTTGTGCTAGATTCCTGACAGAATAAAGGCCAGAATAATCCAGCCTTATAGTTGTACTACATGTTGCCTTAATAAGGCTAATACAAGATAGAGTATAGCTGACGACGGTATTTACTTGCGGTTACGTTACCTTGGCCTAGTGCACTTAAGATATCCATAAAGGTTTTCTTCACTTCGCCATCCTGAGCGCCGAGATTTACTTTGAGAATGTTCCAAAGCAGTTCTAATGCCTCTTCGTCACGGCCAACTTGGTTGTATTGAATCGCAAGTTCACACGCCAATTCTAAGTTGTCAGGATTTGTTGCTCGCTCTTGCTCAAGGCGCTGAAGTTCTGGGCTGTCTGCTGCTTGAAGATGCAGATCTAACTTAGCGATCAAGCCTTTATAGTAGTTGTCTTGGTACTCAAGTGGGATCGCGTTCAACAGCGTTTGTGCCAACTCAAACTGCTTGGTTTCAAGTAGACAGTCTGCGCTGGCGAGCTTTACATCACCACGAGCTTGGATCTCTTCTGGTAAGGTTTGTAGGATAGTGAGCGCTTGCGCATGCTCACCTTGTTGTAATAGATCACTTGCTTGTTGGAGCCGGAGTTCATCTTGGCTTGGCAAATGTTTTTGTAGCATTGCCGCAATCGTATCGATAGCTTGCGGCCCGCCTAAACCATCGACGGCTTGACCGTTGATAAATAAAGCGATGGTTGGCAGTACTTGAACACCAAACTGAGAGGCAAGTGCGGGCTGTTGCTCACAGTTCAATAAAGCAAGTGTGAATGTGCCATTGTATTGCTGAGTCAGCATTTGTAGCTCAGGAATTACCTGCGCACTTTCAGGTTGAGCGCTCGCCCAGAATTGGATCAACACAGGCGTGTTCATTGACCCTTCAAGTGTTTCGCGGAAATTTTGTTCTGTTAACTCAACGATAAATGGGGATTGCATCAGAGTATCCTTGCTTTTGTTTCTTGTTGTTGATTGTAGATATGGAGTTGAAATTATGGAAATTCAAGCGTTCAAGCAGATAGAAAGGAAAAACGCTACCGAAGCAGCGTGTTCCAGATAGCAAGCGAAAGTGCTAATAAATTTGGCCAGCTCCAGTACGATGTAGAGTAGACGTTATTGGTGTGCTAGGTGTGGAATCAAAATAGGATGAGCATGGCCAACACTACACCCACACTAAGCCAGTTAAGCTGATTTAATGTCATTATTGTCTCGTGCAAATACAAAACAGAAAAGGGTGGCGATACCAAATCTAAGTGAGTATCGGCATCGCGTTCAGGCTTGATGGATAAAGATACTGACTAAGAAATTGATTCGAACATTGAGGTTTTCTTAACCTACATGCTCATAATGACATCATATTGTTACGGTAAAATTACATGGTGATAAAAAGTTTTTATGCGGTTTGTCGCAAAATTTTATCAAGTAAACGAGTCGGTAACAGGCGTTTCAGTACGGCAAAGACTTTGGTTGGTGTCGTGATTCGGTAGCGAATTTTGGGTTTGTCGCTTGTTAATGCGTGTAGCACGGGATCAATGCAAGATTCCGCAGGGAGGACGAATTTGTTGTTCGATTTATCATTGTCTAAACGTTGTTTTTGCCCTTCGTAGGCCGCTTTATGTGGGCTGCTTTCAACGTCAATCCATTGCTCAAAAGCTTTTAAAGCATTGTGCCTAAATTGGGTTTCAATTGGGCCAGGCTCGATCAACGCGACTTTGATGTTGGTGTCCATCAACTCCAAGCGGAGGGTATCGGTCCAACCTTCGAGCGCAAACTTAGAGGCGTTATAGGCTCCACGATATTTCATTGCCGCAAAGCCTAGTACTGAACTGTTTTGAATGATGCGCCCTTCACCTTGTGCTCGCATTTGAGGAAGGATTTCTCGAACCAACTGATGCCAGCCAAAGAAATTGGTTTGAAACTGCGCTTGAAGTGCTTGAGTAGGTAAATCTTCTAATGCGCCAGGTTGGCCGTAAGCGCCATTATTGAAGACGGCGTAAAGCTTTCCATCTGTCAATTCGAGTGTGCGCTTCACCCCGAGGGAAATGCTGCCAGGATCATTGAGGTCCAGTTTTATGCAGGTTAACCCTTCTCGGTTTAGACGTTCAACATCTTGATCGCGACGGCAAGAGGCGATGACGTTGAACCCCTCTTTCTGTAAAGCATGGGCACATACGTAGCCGATGCCCGTCGAGCATCCGGTGATTAGAATCGATTTTTTCATGTAGAAGGCTCACAAAGGGTCAGTGATCCTTATCATTCAACAACTTCTATCGTTAAGCAAGTGCTTGAGTGCAGGTTCGACTCGCGAATAACTGAACTTAAAGCCTAGCTCGGTGAGCTTCTTTGGCTTGGCTCGAATACTATCGAATAACAGGCATGAGGATTCACCCATTGCCATGGTCATCACCCATTTCGGGGTGAATAAGAGGTGAGGACGTTTGAGGGTTTTTGCTAAGGTACGGCTGAAGTTCCGGTTGCTGACAGGGTGAGGAGCGCACAAGTTAAACTCTCCGTGGGCATGTGGTGTTTCCAATAAATACATAATGGCGCGTACCATATCGAGAATGTGGATCCAAGGCATGTATTGATTGCCATTGCCCAAATAGCCGCCTAAGCCCAGTTTGTAAGGCAAGAGCATTTTGGCAAGTGCGCCCCCATTTTGGCCGAGTACCACACCAGTTCGCAACAGACACACGCGAGTTTGCTCTGATTCTGCGCGCTTAGCAATTTGCTCCCATTTCGCACAGACGGTATGAGTGAATTCATCGCTATTGACTTGTAAGCATTCATCGAAGGGGTGATCTTGTTGATCGCCGTAATACCCCACCGCAGAGCCACTGATAAATACAGAAGGTGGTTCGGTGCTGGCGTGGATCAGTTCTACAATTCTTTCGGTTACCTTCCAACGGCTTTTGCAAATAAGATCTTTTTGTTTTGTTGTCCAACGCTTATCGGCAATCGGCTCACCAGCGAGGTTGATTACAGCGTCAACGTCATTCAAATCTTCGATCGAATCAAGGGAATCCAAATAGTCAATATTACCAACATCGGCATGTTTTAGACGTTGTTTCGCTTGTGCAGGGTTTCGCGTTAACAACATAATTTGATGAGTGGTTAAGAGCTTGAGTAATTCTGACCCTATAAAGCCTGTACCACCAGTCAATAATATCTTCATGAATTCCCTTCGATTGTTAAAACGATGTACATATTATAGTCGTTGTGCGCTAGGCGTGTTCATTTCAACCACTTGTACTGCTATTTTTATTATTAGTAACTAATGAGTTAGACGCATTTTTCTAACTTTCTACTCGAAGCTCACAATTTTGGCTAATGGTAACATTATGTTATGGAGCTTTTTGAGTCGCTCACACTTACCTATAGAAAAGTATGCCATGCTGAATTTAATCACAATCACAACTTACGGTAAGGAGAGTATATGGCTTCGTTTGTTGCTCTAGTTCGAGCCTTACTCAATAGTGCCCGTGATCTGTTACCGATTGTTGTTGTTATTTCTTTTTTTCAGCTCGTTGTGTTACAGGAGCCATTACCCCATTTATTTTCAATTCTATTTGGTCTACTGCTGGTTGTATTTGGACTCACCTTTTTTATTTTCGGTTTAGATCTTGGATTATTCCCTATTGGTGAAAATATGGCGCAAGCCTTTGCGAGAAAAGGCAGCGTGTTTTGGCTTCTCATCTTCTCTTTTTGTTTGGGCTTTGGAACGACCATTGCCGAACCAGCACTGACGGCAGTCGCAGAAGAGGCATCGGAGGTCGCTGCCGAAGGGGGGATGATCCTAAATACTGAGGAGTCAATGCAAGAGTATGCCGAGGGTTTACGAATGACAGTGGCGCTTTCAGTGGGGCTTGCGATTGTTCTTGGTGTACTCAGAATTCTAAAAGGGTGGCCAATTCAATATATGATTATTGGTGGTTACATTGGTGTGGTCATACTGACTGGGTTTGCACCAGAATCCATCATAGGTGTTGCCTATGATTCTGGTGGTGTGACTACGTCCACCATTACGGTGCCTTTAGTGACGGCGCTTGGGGTTGGGTTAGCGTCTGCCATTAAGGGACGAAACCCGATGATCGACGGTTTCGGGTTGATAGCTTTTGCTTCATTGCTGCCTATGATGTTTGTGATGGTTTACGGGATGGTGGTTGCATGATTTCGTTTGATCATTTCGCTGACACTTTTCTTTCTACCATTCGTGATGTTGTACCTATTGCGACGATAATCTTTGGCTTCCAACTCGCGGTGTTGCGCCGTCCAGTTACAAACTTACCTAAGGTATTACTGGGTTTCTTATATGTGATTTTTGGGCTTTCGCTATTTCTGCTTGGCTTAGAAATGGCGTTATTTCCTCTTGGTGAAACGATGGCAGTACAACTGACCGCGCCAGAGTTTCTGAACGAATTTAAGATATCGGTAGGCCAGGTGCTGAGTTGGGTTGATTATTACTGGGTGTACTTATTTGCGTTTTTGATTGGTTTTAGTACCACCATCGCTGAGCCTTCTTTGATCGCCGTGGCGATAAAAGCAAATCAAGTTTCCGGGGGGAGTATTAGCGTTAATGGTTTGAGGGGGGCTGTGGCGTTAGGGGTTGCCGTAGGGATTGCGCTAGGCAGCTATCGCATTGTGGTTGGCGATCCGATTCATTATTACATCATTGTTGGTTATATCGTGGTGGTGATTCAAACGTTTTACGCTCCTCGTCTGATTGTGCCGTTAGCTTACGATTCCGGTGGGGTTACGACATCCACGGTTACGGTGCCGTTAGTCACCGCACTAGGGCTTGGTTTGGCGTCTACCGTTCCTGGTCGTAATCCGATGATTGATGGGTTCGGCTTGATCGCTTTTGCCAGCCTATTCCCTATTATTTCTGTTATGGCATACGCTCAAATAACTCAGTGGTTAAATAAAAAACCATCGGAGGAGAAAGAAAATGCGCTTTAAACTCATCCTAGCTTTTGTGGAAGATGGTAAAACAGACAAAGTACTTGATGCCGCACGTGCAGCAGGGGCGACCGGAGCCACCGTGATAAATAATGCTCGGGGTGAAGGCCTAAACCAAAAACGTACTTTTTTCGGGCTTACGCTCGAAGTGCAAAGAGATGTGTTGTTGTTTGTGGTGGAAGAGCATTTGTCACGCCACATATTGGAAACCATTAACGAAGTCGGTGAGTTTGACCAAGAGTCGGGACAAGGCATCGCGGTGCAGATTGATGTGGAAGATGCGGTGGGGGTGGCCCATCAGGTAGAGACATTGACGAAAGTGGTAGAGGGTGAGTTATGAGTGATCATGAGCGGATTCGGGTAAGAGACGTTATGGCAGCGACATACGTAATGGTTGATGGATTGATGACGGTCTATGAGGGAATTACATTAGCGAAAAAAAATCAGGTGAAAGCGCTAGTGGTAAAAAAACGCAATGAAGATGATGAATACGGCATCGTACTGATGAATGATATTGCGAAGAAGGTATTAGCGAAAAACAGAGCACCTCAGCGCACAAATATCTATGAGATCATGACAAAACCTGCATTGTGCGTAGACCCTAACATGAACGTTAAATATTGCGCTCGTTTGTTTGAACGCTTTGGTGTTAGTCGTGCGCCAGTGATTGAAAATGGACAAGTGATTGGAATGGTGAGTTATAACAATATTGTTATAAATGGAATGGTGAAGGAAGAGATGTAAGCTAGGTTCGATTTCGTGCACCTTGCTCAGTATTTGCTCATTTTCTGAATCGAAAAGTATCCTTGCCTGAATTGACTGTATGAGTTGCATATCCTTTTCTTGATGCTTATTCTTTGATAATTCAGAAAGACGTTGAGGAATTCGCATCATGCCATTAGTTGATTGCCCTGTGTGTGAGAAGCCAATATCGAAACGCGCTCATACCTGCCCGTGTTGTGGGGAACCGGATCCACTCAACCATCTCGCGAAATCTAAGTTCTTATCACTCACCGTGTGGTTCATCGTGCTAGTTGGGGTTGGATACGTCGCTTGGTTTTATTTACTCCCGATGTTGATTGAGTTTGTTCGCCATCAGTAATCTCGCACGTTGGTTGAGCTTCCTCAAGAATACCGTAGAATACCCGCTTACTTTTTGAGGAGACGGTGTTGTGAAACTATTTTTTGCCTCAGATTTGCACGGTTCTTTACCGGCAACCGAAGAGACCATCCAGCTATACTTGGCATCAGGTGCTGACCATTTAATTTTGTTAGGCGATATACTTAATTACGGTCCAAGAAACCCGCTGCCAGATGGCCATGACCCACTGCAAGTTGCAGAGTTACTGAATCAGTACAGTGATCAGATTATTGCTGTGCGTGGTAACTGTGACAGCGAAGTTGACCAGATGCTACTTAATTTCCCTATGATGATGGATTACGCCTGGGTTTTACTTGAGTCTGGTAAGCGTTTATTTTTGACCCATGGTCATTTGTATAATAGTGAAAAGCGTCCTTCGCTACGTGAAGGTGATGTCATTGCGCTTGGTCATACACACGTGCCGGTTGCTGAGATGCAAAATGGCGCGGTGATATTTAATCCTGGCTCGATGACGTTTCCACGTAATGGCTTACCAAGAAGCTATGGCTTACTGGAAAATAATACGCTAACAGTGCAGACACCGGAAGGTGAGGTGTTGGCACAAACAACGATTTAGCCGTTTAGTCGAATGAATAGAAAGGGATCCATTGGTTTCCTTTCTTTTCCTTTGTTTTTGATTGAACAACATTACATTAGCAGCTTGATGCCAACAGTAAAAGTGAGGATTTCGAAGGCGATTTTAATCACTCGATTGCTATAACGCGTTGCTGCCCATGCGCCTAGACTCCCCCCCAAGAAAGAGCTCACTAATAATATTGGAAGCCATGCCCAGTGGATCGGAGCGCCAGCTTGAACCACGGCGATTCCCCCAATACCATTCCAAAATAGCCCAACGCATACCATGGTATAAGCAACGGCTTGTTTGTAGTCATAGCCAAACCAGCGGACTAAAAATAGCGTAACGAGTAAACCTGAACCCGCTGTCAGTGAGCCGTTGATCACGCCGATAACCATTAAGCCCATACCGCCCACAGCCAAGCCAAAGGGATCTCGGTGCGATCTGGTTTCAGTTTGGCCGAGTTCTTTTTTAAAGCGAGAATAAGTACCGAGTGCAAGGATCATGGTACCAAGCATTTTTTCTGCAATACCATCAGGGAGCTGCACGATGAGGTTGGCACCTAGAACCACACCAATGCTACCAACCAGTATTAGGTAGAGTGCAACTTTGGCTTTGATTGTTCCTGCTTTTAGATGCGTACTCGCTGCTCCTAAGCCGAGCGCCACTGAAGCGACTTTATGAGTCGCTAGCGCGACAGAGAAAGGCAGCCCAAGAAAGATCAAAAGAGGGAATTGCAGCAAGCCAGCACCGCCGCCAGAAAGCGAAGCTAGCGTATTGGCGATAAGAGAGCCGAGAAAGAGAGTAAGAGTATTTAGCCAATCCATGAGCAAAATAAAGGGGGCGTCTTGCCCCCTACTATCGAATCAAAATCAGTTTCTAAACAGTACCGTAGAACCGTGGTTGAGGCTAGTTAATAGCAGTGTTTTTTCGTCAACGATATCGATGCGGCGACTTTGCTCCGCATCAAGTTTGAAGATTTGTGTAATCAAGTGAAGTTGATCCTCAGAAAAATCTTTGGACTGAGATGAGGAGATATCTTTGAATTCAGATGGCGTGACCAACAAATAATTGTCACTGATTTCCCAGCGACCTCTTTCTGAAATGTTGATGGTGGATTCAGAAGTTGAGTCTTGCGCAAACAACTTGATGTTCGCCACGCGAATGTAATCACCATTTGGTAGGTATTTTACGTTTGATTCAACATTGACACGGCGAAGTGGCCCCATCGTACTATCGGGGGTGGTATCCTTAATCAGTGTCACCATGTTTGACTGCCATTCGTTGGCGGTCAGAACTTGTTCTATTTTTAGGTCACTGCCCCAATATAGCCAACCACTAAAAAGGATAGATACGGCTAAAACCGCAGATGCTACTTTAATCTTCATTTCAGCCTCCTTTAATTACAAATATCGGTTGGGTCGTTACGATCAGCGAAGATACGCAGCGTCACATTCTCATACGAATGGTTGCTATCGTGGATGTAGTTCAAGGTTAGGTGGTTATTTTGACCACCCGTTGCGATAACCTTCATCGGAGAGGAGTCTTCGATGTGGTGCTCAACATAGCGCTTTATACATTGCTCTATAGACGGGAGCCAACGGTTCAGTTGAGGATGGTTCACTGGTGTCATGACGGGCACATTGTGATACTCGCCAATTTGACGGAATTGCGATTCTGCAGGAGAGGTGAACAATACAACACAAATTGGTAATAGTAATGCCAGTAGGAGAAGCGCACGCACTAGCCAGTTGCTTGTGGTAGAAACAGGGGCTGCTTGTGAGGTTTCTAGCGGTGTTTCACCGTCTTTGTTTACGTCTGCAGTGGTTTCTGTGGGCTGTTCCGTAGACTGCTCTAAATCAACGATAGGCGCTTCGCTTTCACTATCAAGGTTTTCGTGAGAAAAGGGGGAATCTGAGCAAAGTGGACTTAAGCGTTCAACGGAACAAATCAGTTGGTAGCCACGTTTAGGAACGGTTTTTATGAATTCAGGTGACTTTGTTGAATCCTTCAACATTTTACGCAAAGTTGAAATGGCTTGAGTTAGGCTTGAATCATCCACCTCAAAGCCTTGTTCACGCCAAACAAACTCGTGCAGTTCGTTGCGTGTTAATACTTCGTTAGGTCTCTCAGTCAACATCAGGAGGATACGACTTTCGTTACTTCCTAATCGAACAACTTCATTGTCGCATTGTTGGTCAGTGAGCGAATTGCTATTTGGATCAAAGACAAATCTTTGAGCAATTAAAAACTTGGTGCCGATGTTTGTCATTTAGCTCTTCTTAAGTGGATGATTCTATATACAAAGTGATTCACGTCACACAATTGGATCGGACGCAAAGGCACGTGTTACGTTTTAGATGATTTTAGGAAAGTAGGATAATTAAAATTATCTTAAAAAACACTGTTTTTAGCAATTTTGACCTTGAATTTACATTTGTCAGCCACATGTTAAATGACATATTAGTAATGCAATTTCGATGAGATTGCTGTTAGGGGTATGTCAGATAACGCCCCCTTAATTTAGATGTTATGGAGTAAACATGAGCGAAACCGTATCACAAAACAAAGAAACTCGTGGCTTTCAATCAGAAGTAAAACAGTTACTTCACCTGATGATTCATTCTCTTTATTCCAATAAAGAAATTTTCTTACGCGAGCTAATTTCAAATGCATCTGATGCCTCAGATAAATTGCGCTTCCAAGCGTTATCGAATCCAGACCTATATAACGGTAATGCGGATCTCGGCGTAAAACTGGCGTTTGATGAAAATGCGAATACGCTAACGATTTCTGATAATGGCATTGGTATGAGCCGTGATGACGTTATCGAGCATCTTGGTACGATTGCAAAGTCAGGCACGGCAGAATTTTTCTCAAAATTATCTGATGAACAAAGTAAAGATTCTCAGTTGATTGGTCAATTTGGTGTAGGCTTCTATTCTGCGTTCATCGTCGCTGATACGGTAACGGTACGCACTCGTGCCGCAGGTCTTGCCGCTGATGAAGCCGTACAATGGCGCTCTGCGGGTGAAGGAGAGTACACCATCGAGACCATCACTAAAGATTCTCGTGGTACTGATATCGTGCTTCACATGCGTGAGGAAGGAAAAGAGTTCCTAAATGAATGGCGTCTACGTGATGTGATCAGCAAATACTCTGATCATATCGGCATCCCAGTTTCTATCCAAACTGCGGTTCGCGATGACGAAGGTAAAGAAACGGGTGAGAAGAAGTGGGAGCAAATTAATAAAGCTCAAGCACTTTGGACTCGCAATAAGTCAGATATCTCTGAAGAGGAGTACCGAGAGTTCTACAAGCATGTCTCTCACGATTTCGCAGACCCTCTTACTTGGAGTCATAACCGTGTAGAAGGTAAGAACGACTACACTAGCTTACTTTACATTCCAGCAAATGCGCCTTGGGATATGATGAATCGCGACCATAAATCGGGTCTCAAACTGTATGTACAGCGTGTCTTCATTATGGATGATGCAGAGCAGTTCATGCCGTCTTACCTGCGCTTTATTCGTGGTTTGATTGACTCCAATGATCTGCCATTAAACGTATCGCGTGAAATCCTACAAGACAACAAGGTCACTCAGTCGTTACGTAATGCTTGTACTAAACGCGTCCTGACAATGCTTGAGCGCATGGCTAAGAATGATGAAGAGAAATACCAATCATTTTGGAAAGAGTTCGGCCTTGTGATGAAAGAAGGCGTTGCAGAAGACATGGCAAACAAAGAGAAAGTGGCCGGTCTATTGCGCTTTGCTACAACAGAAGTGGATTCGGCTGAGCAAACCGTGGGTTTGGCGTCTTACGTTGAACGCATGAAAGAAGGCCAAGATAAGATTTACTACCTAACAGCAGATAGCTACGCAGCAGCGAAAAACAGCCCTCACCTAGAGCAGTTCAAAGCAAAAGGCATCGAAGTGATTTTGATGTTCGACCGCATTGACGAGTGGCTGATGAACTACCTGACAGAGTTTGATGGCAAGCAGTTCCAATCGATCACGAAAGCAGGCTTAGACTTAAGCAAGTTTGAAGACGAAGCGGAAAAAGAAAAGCAGAAAGAAACGGAAGAAGAGTTTAAGTCTGTCGTTGAGCGCACTAAGTCTTACCTAGGCGATCGTGTGAAAGAAGTGCGTACTACCTTCAAACTAGCAACAACACCGGCAGTGGTTGTTACAGATGACTTTGAAATGGGAACGCAAATGGCGAAGCTTCTTGAAGCAGCAGGCCAAGCGGTACCAGAAGTGAAGTACATCTTCGAAATTAACCCTGAACATGAACTAGTGAAGCGCATGGCGGATGAAGCCGATGAAGAAGCATTTGGCCGTTGGGTTGAAGTTTTACTAGGTCAAGCAATGCTGGCAGAGCGAGGTTCTATGGAAGATCCTACGCAATTTGTAGGTGCTATCAATAAGCTTTTGACTAAGGTTTAATAGTCAAATATCAGCAAAAAGCTCGCAAAATGTGGGCTTTTTGTTTGCAACCTCATAGATTCACCCTTTAAGTGTTGAGTTAGTAATCAATAAGGCAAGAAAGCAGGCTTCACTAACATTCTTTAGTCTTAAACTGCTCATTGAATGATGAACCTGTGTTAGAATCCCAAACTTGAATGTGACTAATAAGGCGTGTATTTTGGCTCGCCTAATACGTTATACCGAAACTTATCGTTGCGTGCTTCTAAGGGTTGATGTCCGGGAAGGTTAGTTATTGTGAGCTTCGGTATAAATCTTAAATAGTAAAGAGGATAAATCATGCGCATCATTCTTCTAGGTGCTCCAGGTGCAGGTAAAGGCACACAAGCAAACTTCATCATGGAAAAATACGGTATTCCACAAATCTCTACTGGTGATATGCTTCGTGCTGCTATCAAAGCAGGTACAGAGCTTGGTAAGCAAGCTAAAGCTGTTATCGACGCTGGTCAGCTAGTTTCTGATGAAATCATCCTTGGTCTTATCAAAGAACGTATCGCTCAAGACGATTGCGCGAAAGGTTTCCTACTAGATGGTTTCCCACGTACTATCCCTCAAGCAGATGGTTTAAAAGAAATGGGCGTTGACGTAGATTACGTGATTGAGTTCGACGTTGCAGACAGCGTTATTGTTGAGCGTATGGCTGGTCGTCGTGCGCATCTACCATCAGGTCGTACTTACCATGTTGTTTACAACCCACCTAAAGTGGAAGGTAAAGATGATGTGACAGGCGAAGATCTTGTTGTTCGTGATGACGATAAAGAAGAGACAGTACGTGCACGTCTCGGTGTTTACCATGAGCAAACTGCACCACTAATCGAGTACTACGGTAAAGAAGCAGAAGCGGGTAACACTAAGTACCTTAAATTCGACGGTACTAAGCAAGTTGCAGAAGTCAGTGCAGATATTGAGAAAGCACTGGCATAATTTGCTAACGGCAAAATTTAATATTTTGATATATTGAAAAGCGACCTCAGGGTCGCTTTTTTTATTCAGCCTGTAAGTATGGTGAACGATTTCGTGTATTTCACCGTACAAGCAAAGTCGTTTACCATGAATAGGATGTTATGAAAAACAATAATAAACAGGGCGTGTTGTTGGTGAACTTAGGTACGCCTGACGAGCCAACTACGACTGCGGTAAAACGCTTTTTAAGCCAGTTCCTCCATGATCACCGCGTTGTCGACATGACAAGGTGGCTGTGGTGTCCGATTCTTCACGGTGTCATCTTGCCAATTCGTTCACCAAAAGTAGCCAAGCTTTATCAATCCGTCTGGATGGAAGAGGGATCGCCTTTAATGGTGTACTCAAAACGACAAGCAGAGAAGCTGCGATCAGCATTAGAGATGCCAGTTGAGCTTGGTATGACTTACGGCAACCCAAGTTTGCTGTCGGGCTTTGAAGCGCTGCAAGCTCAAGGTGTAGAGGAAGTGATTGTATTACCTCTTTACCCACAGTACTCGGGCACAACGACAGCCGCAGTCTCTGACGGCATGACGAAGGCATTCAAAAAGATGCCAGTAATGCCAGAGTTCAGCTTTATTCGTGATTACCACAACCATCCCAAATACATCGCGGCATTGGCTCAATCGGTGCGTGACCATTGGGCTGAGCATGGCCGTGGCGATTATCTGCTGTGTTCTTACCACGGTATTCCAAAGCGCTACGCCGATAATGGCGATATCTACCCTCAACACTGTGAAACGACGACGCGTTTGTTGGGGGAAGCGCTGGGTTTGAATGAAGAGCAAATCGGCATGACATATCAGTCACGCTTTGGCCGTGAAGAGTGGCTACAACCTTATACAGACAAAACGTTGGAAGTACTACCAAGCCAAGGTAAGAAAAAGCTGAATGTCATTACACCAGCGTTCTCTGCCGATTGTTTAGAAACGCTTGAGGAGATTTCTGAAGAGTGTCATGAGATTTATCTAGAAGCGGGCGGCGAGAGCTTTAGCTATATTCCTTGTTTAAATGACAACGACTTACACATCGAGATGATGGCCGAGCTAGTTCGAGCCAAGCTTTAAATTCTTTTTGAATACAAAAAGGGTCGCACTTGCGACCCTTTGTTGTTATTTACACTTTATATTAAGCAACTTGTGTTTGTTGTTCTTCAATCTGTTCTATTGTGCTGTTCGTCTTTTCTGCACCGTGCATCCAGCGTACTAGCGTGTTAGAGAACAGTAGTAGAATCACACCAGAGATCGTTGCTGTGACTGCAATACCGCTGAAGATTGCTAGAGCACCGAGCTCACCTACGTGAGAACCCACGTAACCAGCAACATAGTTTGCAATTGCGTTACAGCCAAACCATGCTCCCATCATAAGTGAAGCAAGACGTAGCGGAGCTAGCTTGGTGACTAGCGATAGACCGATAGGAGATAGACATAGTTCACCCAGCGTATGGAAGAAGAATGCACCTACTAGCCATAGCATTGATGTTTTCACTGCAGTGTCGCCACCTTGTTCAATGACCGCACCAACCATACATAGGAAGCCAAGCGCGAGGAAGAACATCGCCAAAGCAAATTTTACCGGTGAGTTTGGCTCTCGCTTACCTAGTTTCACCCAAAGTACAGCTAATACCGGCGCTAGTGTGATGATGAAAAATGGGTTTAGTGATTGGAACCATGCTGCAGGTACTTCGAAGCCACCAATCATACGATCGGTGTATTGCTGCGTGTAAATGTTCATTAGACCGCCTGCTTGCTCAAAGCCTGCCCAAAAGACGATGGTAAACATGCTCATCACAAGAATTACTTTGATACGATCCGCTTCTTCTTTGGTCAGAGGCTCTTTTTTTGCTGACTTCTTGAGTGCTAGGTCACGCTTCGCAGCAGGTTCACGGCCAATATCACCAAGCCAAGATTGAGCAAATGTCATTTGCATTACAAGGCTGATAAGCATACCAATGCCAGCGGCTACGAAGCCGGCTTTCCAACCGAACTCATTGGTGACTGAACCTGAAATCACACCTGCGAGCAGTGCGCCGATGTTGATACCCATGTAGAAAATAGTGAAAGCACCATCACGACGGTTATCACCTTCGTTGTATAGATCACCAACCATGGTCGAGATATTTGGCTTGAATAGACCGTTACCGCAGATAAGTAAAGCAAGGCCTAGGTAAAAGGTATGTAGAGAACTAAGGCCAAGAATGTCTGCTGGCATTGCTAGTGTGAACTGGCCTATCGCCATCAGCGCACCACCAATCAGGATAGAACGGCGTTGACCTAAGTAGTTATCCGCAAGGTAACCACCAATAAGAGGAGTGATGTAGACAAGCCCAGTATAGATGCCGTAAAGATCTAGAGCATCTTTAGTCGACCAGCCAAGACCACCGTTCATGGTTGCGTCAGTCAGGTAAAGTACTAGAATGGCGCGCATTGCGTAGTAAGAAAAGCGTTCCCATAGTTCAGTTCCGAACAATAAGAACAAGCCACGTGGGTGACCAAAGTATTGATGTTGGTTTGACATAAGCTCTTCTAATAGTCGTTATTACATTTTTTAACGGAGTCTACGTATACATGGCTATTTAGGCGGTGACAAACAATAAAATTTCACGTGACGATTCAATAACTTTATTATGTTGCTGTTTTGTGGTGATATTGTGGAATATTTGTCGGTGTATTTGATGTGTTACAAACTTACTTTCCATTTTTGTCTATGGACTTGCCCGTTAAGTGTCTGAAAATAAAAAAGTATCATGGCGAAGATTTAGCCATATGCACATAGATTGCTTGAATGTCCATGACTCAATATTGGCTTAATGCTAGGATGATAAAAAATACATAATTGGCTAGTCATGAAATGAAACGTTGGTATCTACTTTATTGCAAGCGTGGAGAGCAAGTAAGGGCGAAGCAACACTTAGAGAATCAAGGTGTGGAATGTTTCTACCCTACTGTTGAGGTTGAAAAGATCTTGCGTAGTAAACGACAAAAAGTCGAAGAACCGTTATTTCCATGTTATGTATTTGCTCGATTTGACTATGAGCAAGGGCCGAGCTTTACGTCGATTCGCTCTACTCGTGGAGTGGTAGACTTCGTCCGTTTTGGAGCTCAACCAAAAGAAATCGAAGGAGATTTAATCTTCGAACTTAAGCAGTTAGAGCAATGCACCGTAGAAGATATAAACTCGGAGTGTATGCCGCAACCTGGTGACCAAATTAGAGTCAAAAGTGGGCAGTTTGCCGGTATTGACGCTATCTACCAAGAGCAAGATGGAGAGAAGCGTTCTATTCTGTTGGTGCAGATGATCACTAAGCACGTGCCAGTTAGCTTAAACAACAGTGACTTGGATCTGAAGTAACACGAATTCAAATCAAAAAGAGGTGCGAAAGCACCTCTTTTTGATCGTAGTGAATTTATTTGTCTGAAAGGGCTGGTGGAGCCAGTCCAATCGTTATGTCATGAAAATGACTTAGTAAGCGTCGTTGTGAACGGTTTGTACCGCACGCCCTGATGGGTCTACGCAGTTTTGGAAAGATTCATCCCACTCGATCGCTTTCGCAGATGAACATGCGACAGAAGGGCCACCAGGGACACATTCTGCAGCTGAAGGTAAGGGGAAGAGCTCTTCAAAGATCTCACGATACACATAACCTTCTTTTGTGGTTGGTGTGTTGTACGGGAAGCGGTATTGAGCGGTCTCCATTTGCTGTTCGGTCACTTTCTGTTCCGCGACTTCTTTTAGCGTATCGATCCAGCTGTAGCCAACACCATCAGAGAACTGCTCTTTTTGGCGCCATGCAATCGACTCCGGTAGGTAATGCTCAAAACACTCACGAAGAATATGTTTTTCCATTTTACCGTTGCCGCACATTTTGTCTGCTGGATTCAAACGCATTGCCACGTCGATGAACTCTTTGTCTAGGAAAGGCACACGGCCTTCTACCCCCCAAGCTGCCAGCGATTTGTTTGCTCGTGCACAATCAAACATATTTAGAGCAAGCAGTTTACGTACGGTTTCCTCATGGAACTCTTGTGCGTTCGGTGCTTTGTGGAAGTAAAGGTAACCGCCGAATATCTCATCCGCGCCTTCGCCAGAAAGTACCATCTTAATGCCCATCGCTTTAATCTTACGTCCCATTAAGAACATTGGTGTTGATGCGCGAATTGTTGTGACATCGTAAGTTTCAATGTGGTAAATCACGTCACGAATTGCGTCTAAGCCTTCTTGGATGGTGTAAGTCATCTCGTGATGGACGGTGCCAATTTGCTCTGCGACTTCGCGGGCCGCTTTCAAATCGGGCGCACCTTCTAGACCAACAGCAAAAGAGTGCAGTTGTGGCCACCACGCTTCAGATTTCTCATCATCTTCAATGCGCATCGCGGCGAATCGTTTTGCTACTGCCGAAGTGATCGACGAGTCCAGACCGCCAGAAAGAAGTACACCATAAGGAACGTCTGTCATTAGCTGACGTTTTACTGCGGCTTCCAGCGCTTCGGTTAACTCTTCCTTACTGGTTGAGTTACCTTGCACGGCCGCGTATTCGTTCCAGTCTCGGATGTAGTAACGTTGTGGCTCTGAATCGGCACTAGCGTAATGGCAACCAGGAGGGAATTCACTGACGGTTTTACATACCGATACAAGTGCTTTCATTTCAGATGCGACATAGTAGTTGCCGTGTTCGTCGTAACCTTGGTAAAGCGGAATGATACCGATGTGGTCACGACCTATTAGGTACTCATCTTTTTCTTCGTCGTATAGGACGAATGCGAAAATACCGTTGAGTTCTTCAAGAAGGTCTGCGCCTTTGTCTTGGTAAAGCGCGAGAATCACTTCACAATCAGAGTCCGTCTGAAATTCGTATTTGCCTTCGTAACGCGCACGGATCTCTTTGTGGTTGTAGATTTCACCGTTTACAGCAAGGATGAGTTTTTTATCTGGGCTGTATAGTGGCTGAGCACCGCTATTTAGGCCAACGATGGCTAAGCGCTCGTGCGCTAAAATAGCGCGTTCTGAAGAGTAAATACCAGACCAGTCAGGGCCACGGTGGCGAAGTTTTTTCGACATCTCTAATGCGATAGGGCGCAATGAAGCAGCATCACTTTTAATGTCTAAAATGCCAAATACTGAACACATACAACATCCTTTTTAAACTAGACAATTTTTAATCGGTATGACTCCAATTTGCCATTCTGAGTAAAAAAAGCAACGTTTCATGAATAAAAAAATCATAAAAAGGCTTGTTGGTTGGAAAATATTTAACAAAATCTAGTTTTTGGTGAATGTGATTAAGGTTTGGTTGAAATAGTGTACAAAAAAGCCCTCTTATTCGCAGAGGGCTCAATAAAAATAGGGTTTTTGATGCTTATTTGATAGGGGTAAATTGAGGTTGAAGTTGATCGCAAACATGACGAGCAAAGCCACTACCAGCTTCACTGTAGATGTTAAATGCTGCATCGACTCCACTTTCTAGTAAGCCTTCTAGCTGATCGGGATATTCGGCAATTGCAGCAATTTGGCCTTTGTAGTTTCGGCTTTGTAATTGCTCAAGTGCGGTTTGGTTTCCTTGATGGTGTGGCATCGCCAGAAGAACCATCTTCACGTTCGCGGTATCTAAGATACGTTCCCAAAAATCCGGGTCAGTCGCATCGCCGGAAATCACATTACGGCCTTCAGATCGGTGTTTATGGGCAGCGTCTTCACGAACTTCGACACCAAGAGAGATCTTGCCATAGCGAGCGCGAAGTTCATCATAAGCACCTGTACCAATTCGACCCATACCTAAAATCAATATTTGCGCATGCCCTGGATTGATGAGTTGGTCACGTTGGTTCAGCTTCTCTGCCGCCGTTTCTTGTAGCCACTTACCCGAGTGTTGGTAAATTTGATGACCAAGTCTGTTTAGTGGCGCAGAAATGATGAATGAGATAGAAACGGCGACCGCAATCGCGGCTAGTATATCGCTTGGCATCCATCCCATATTATACGCAAGGCCACCCACAATCAGGCCAAATTCACTGTAATTGAACAGTGAAAGTGATGTAAGTAAAGAGGTACGAACACGGAACTTAAAGTAGTTGATGGTTAGGAAGTAAAGCACCCCTTTGATTGGTAGTAACAGAATAAAGAGCAGCGCGAGGCCTACACCGTTAAAGCTCAGTGATGCGGATAGGCCAATGTTTAGGAAGAAACAGACTAAAAACAGTTCCTTCATGTTAAATAGGGCTTTGGAAAGCTCTGACGCTTTGCGGTGGCCGGCGAGTAGCATGCCAAGGATCAGCGCGCCGAGATCTGGCTTCATACCAACCAATTCAAATAAGCCTGCGCCGACAACGAGTGCGAAAAAGATGCCAAATAGCACCAGCATTTCACCGTGGCCGACTTTGTCTAACACTTTGTAGAACAGTGGACGAAGTAGCGGCAGGGCAAACAGGCCAATGGCATACCATTCAGGGATTTTCCCTGTTGATGCGGTCAAGAACACCACGGCAAAGATATCTTGCATAACAAGAATACCGATAGCCAGAGTGCCGTAAGTGGCATTTATTTCCCCCTTTTCTTGCAGAGTCTTAACAGCAAAAACGGTACTAGAGAATGAGAGGGCGAACGCTAAGAGCAATATTTGCGTGCTGTCCATGTCCGTTAACGAGGACAGGCCAAGCAGCTTTAATCCGATAAGAACCAGCGCAAAGAACAGAGTGGAAATAATATTGTGCACGGTCGCGCCACCCCAGATCTCTTTGGAAAGTAGGGTTTTGACATCAAGCTTTAAACCGATAGTGAAAAGTAGAAGCGTCACACCGAGATCGGCGAGGGTGATGATGACCTCATTGCTCTGATAACCAAAAGCATGCAAGCCAAAGCCCGCAAGCAGAAAGCCAACCAGAGGTGGGAGGTTGCACTTGAGCGCAATAAAACCAGCTATAAAAGCCGTTGTAATTAGAATAATTTCCATACTGTTGAGCTATATTCCTGATATACAAAAACGGGCTGTGAAATCACAGCCCGAGATTGTAACTTAATTGGATGTATAAACTTAGTCTTCTAGTAACTTTTGTAACAAAACACCGTTTAACATGGCACGTTTAATCATTGCAAATGCACCCATGGTTGGTTGCTTATCAATATGTGATGCGACGATAGGGAGTTCGTTGTGGAATGTTTTTAAAGATTGGTTTTCTACATTACGTCGAATCGCTGGGAAAACAATTTCTTCGGCCGCAGTGATATCACCCGCAATGACAATCTTTTGTGGGTTAAACAAGTTAACTGTAATTGCGATGGCTTTACCTAGCTGGTTACCCACACGTACCAAGCTTTGTTTTGCCAATTCATCCCCGCTAATGGCGTGACTACAAACATCTTCGATAGTGATGTGTTCCAGCTGAGTGAGGCTGGACTCGTAGCCTTGCGCGATCAATTGTCTGACTCGTTTTACGATGGCAGGGTTTGCAGCCACCGTTTCCAAGCAACCAAAGTTGCCACATTGACATTGTTCGCCTAAAGGGTCGATTTGAATATGGCCGATTTC
This sequence comes from Vibrio sp. PNB23_22_6, assembly GCF_052877535.1. Taxonomy (NCBI): domain Bacteria; kingdom Pseudomonadati; phylum Pseudomonadota; class Gammaproteobacteria; order Vibrionales; family Vibrionaceae; genus Vibrio; species Vibrio sp. PNB23_22_6. The sequence goes on from NZ_JBNFXP010000015.1 coordinate 56,481, forward strand.
ACCCACGTTGCGATTAAAACCAAGGAATACCTCTCCCTTTACAATGATACCCGCTCCCGTACCTCGGTGAACACTAACTAGAATAGAGTCTTGGCAGTCTTGACTTGCACCAAAGTAGTGCTCGGCTAATGCCATGCTGCGAACATCATTACCGACAAAGCAGGCAGTATTAAACTTTTCACTAATGATCTCCCCAAGCGCGAGGTTATCGATATCAGTGTTTGGCATATACTCGACAACCCCTGTGGTTGGGTTAACCAAACCAGGAAGGGTAATACCAATTGCAATGAGCTGATCAATCTTATCTTGGCAACGATCACGAAAACCTTTCAATAACTCAATTAACCCTGTAATCAAGTCAGCTTGATTTGAGTAATGAAGTTCGTGCTGATCGGTAACTAAAGCCGTTCCGCCCAGATCGTATAAACAGAACTGAACATAGTCACGGCCCAATCGAATGGCGATAGAGTGGAATGGCTTCACTTCAGTGGTCAACGAGATAGCTCGGCGACCACCAGTAGAAGCTTGTTGCGCGACCTCTTTAATTAGGCCGTGCTCTAAAAGTTGACGGGTTATTTTGGTAACACTTGCTGGAGCAAGCTGACTTACATCGGCTACCTGTATGCGGGAGATAGGACCTTGTTGGTCGATCAACCTATAAACAGCAGCACTGTTCAACTGCTTTACTAAATCTACATTACCAATCTGTCCGCCATTCATGCTTAATTTTGCTCGTATTGTCCGTTAACAACCGTCGCTTTTACATTGAAGTCACGATCGAAAATAGTTAGGTTTGCCACCATACCTTTTCGAATTCGGCCAAGACGCTCCTCAACACCGATAGCGGTAGCTGGATAAAGCGTAGCCATTCGTAGAGCTTCGTCTAAAGCGATGCCCGCGTGCTCAACGGTGTTCTGAACTGCTTCAATCATTGTCAGAGCTGAGCCGCCTAGTGTGCCGTTTTCATCAACACACTTACCATCTCGGTAATATACTTTCTTACCAACAAAAATAAAGTGATCCATGTCGGCACCTGCTGGAGCTGTGGCATCGGTCACCAAAACAAGCTTTTCACCTTTGATTTTATGCGCAATACGGATGTTCGCGTAATCAACATGGAAACCGTCTGCAATGATGCCTGCGTAAACTTCAGGCGTATCGTAAATAGCGCCCACAACACCAGGTTCACGACCCACCATTGGTGTCATCGCATTAAACAGGTGTGTAGCAAAGGTAATGCCTGCTTCAAAGCCTTCACGCGCTTCAGCATAGGTTGCATTCGTGTGGCCGATAGATACCACGATGCCAGCCGCTTTCAAACGTGAGATGTGCTCAGGATCGTTTTGTTCTGGTGCCAATGTTACTTTTGCAACGATGTCTGCGTTTTCACAGATAAGATCAATCATGCCGTCATCTGATGGGCGAATGAAATCAACGCTGTGGATGCCTTTTTTGGCAACGTTAAGGTAAGGGCCTTCTAAATGTAGGCCTAGTGATTGGTTTTTATATTGGTTGTGGTATTCGCGAGCTGCTGCGATTGAAGCACGCATGTCTTCGTCAGATGAAGTGATAAGGGTAGGCAGAAAGCTCGTACAGCCAGACTTTAAGTTCGCGTTATGCATAATCTGCATGGTTTCTGGTGTGATTTCGTCGTTAAGCATTACGCCACCACAGCCATTTAACTGAAGGTCTATGAAGCCTGGGCTTAGGTTTGCACCGTTTAAATCTCTAACTTCAATAGTCTCTGGTAATTGAGTCACAGGCACTACCGAGTGTATCTGATCGTTTTCAATGATAACCGCATGGTGGGTGAGAACGTCACTACCGGTATAGATTTTACAGTTACTTAGCGCGTACATATTCAGCGAGTCCTTATAAATTAGAATTCAATTTCTGCCTTGTTATCTAGATGATGTGCGAGTGAATCCTATGGATTACTTAGTTTGTATCACTGATTTAGATAACAGGTCACATACAGCAAGTCGCGTTTTATTAATGTTATTGTCATTGTAACCATTTGAAAAATATTGAATTAATTGCTTGTTGTTATTATTTTTCAGAGCAAAGCTACTGCGATTAGCCTGTTGAGAGACTAAAATAACACTGATTCTTTCTTGCATATAGTGCGAGAATTTTATCGTTAAAACGCCATTTTTTCGTATAATAAAATAAGTTTTATGATCTCGCTAGCAAAAACCTTTCTATTGGGCGATTTCTGGTGATTGTGATCACAAACAATGAGGTTTTAATTTGCGGAGCAAAATTAATATCATAAACTGGTGCGAACTAAATTGAACGACTGAAATAAGTCTTCAACAAAACATAAAATCCTATAGGGGGAACTTAAGGTGAATATTCTTGGGTACGCGCAGAAGTTAGGTAAAGCACTTATGCTTCCTATCGCAACGCTTCCAGTTGCAGCGCTTTTACTACGTTTGGGTCAAGGCGACCTTTTAGATATTCCATTTATGGCTCAAGCGGGTGGTGCGATCTTCGGTCAACTTCCACTTCTCTTTGGTCTAGGTATTGCGATCGGTCTTTCTAAAGATGGTCAAGGTGCTGCTGGTCTAGCTGGTGCCGTGGCTTACTTTGTAATTACAGCAACAGCAACAACAATCAATGCTGACGTAAATATGTCATTCTTTGGTGGTATCATTGCTGGTATTATCGCTGGTCACTCTTACAACGCTTTCCATGCGACGCGTCTTCCTGAGTGGTTGGCATTCTTCTCTGGCAAACGTCTAGTACCTATCATGGCGGGTCTTTTCGCGCTAGTAGCAGGTGCAATCGCTGGTGTTGTTTGGCCATCAATTCAAGCTGGTCTTGACGCTCTAGCACACGCGGTATCAACGTCTGGCGCTATCGGTCAGTTTGTATACGGTACACTTAACCGTGCGCTTATCCCTGTAGGTCTACACCACGTATTAAACTCGTATTTCTGGTTCGGTATGGGTACGTGTCAAGAAGTTATAGTTTCTGGCGCAACAGCAGCTGGTCAAGCACTTCCTGCACTACAACAGCTTTGTGTTGACCCTTCTCTAGCTAAGACTCTAGTTGTTGGTCAAGCTCACACATTTGAATTCGCAAACTCTGTCACTCCAGAAATCACTGCAACAGTTAAAGAAGTAACTGAAACCGTTAAATCTGGTGACCTACACCGCTTCTTTGGCGGCGATAAGAGCGCTGGTGTATTCATGAACGGTTTCTTCCCTGTAATGATGTTCGGTCTACCGGGTGCAGCACTTGCTATGTACCTCGCTGCACCAGTTGAGAAACGCAGCCAAGTTGGTGGCGCGCTATTCTCAGTAGCATTCTGTTCATTCCTAACAGGTATTACTGAGCCTCTAGAGTTCATGTTCGTATTCCTAGCACCTGCACTATATGCAATGCACGCGGTGTTCACAGGCTTGTCTCTAGTAATTGCAAACATGTTTGGTACGCTACACGGCTTTGGTTTCTCTGCAGGTCTTATCGACTTCGTATTGAACTACGGTCTAGCAACTAAGCCTCTAGTACTGCTTGCTATCGGCCTAGGTTTTGGTGCCCTATACTTCTTCACATTTAGCTTCGCAATCCGCGCGTTCAACCTAAAATCGCCTGGTCGTGAAGATGACGACGAAGACACGCCTGCAGCAGCACCAGCAGGTGAAGCGAAAAAAGGTGACCTAGCTCGTCAATACCTAAAAGCATTAGGTGGTCACGACAACCTAACGTCTATCGACGCATGTATCACTCGTCTACGTCTAACTCTTAAAGATCGCTCTATCGCTGATGAAGCAGTACTTAAGAAACTAGGTGCGAAAGGTGTTGTGAAACTGGGTGAAAATAACCTTCAAGTTATCCTTGGTCCTCTTGCAGAAATCGTTGCTGGTGAAATGAAAGCAATCGGTTCAGGTGAAGACCTATCAGATGTAAAACTTCCGTAATTACATCTTAAGACTCTCTATTAAGACCTCCTTCGGGAGGTCTTTTTTTGTTTTGAGGGGATTGAATCTACACCGCTTTCAAGCGAAGTAGCGAAATATTGCTTTTTTAACGACGGTTCTTGTTGTCTAATCGCTAAGAATTGTGGATCATTAGGAATAATGCACTCTGCAAAACCAACCTTGGTTGCGGAGTACTGTTTTCTCTGACAATACTAATATTTTTGAGGTGCTATAGATGAGTGAAGCTGATGCTCGTCCATCAAACTTTATTCGCCAGATCATTGATAAAGATCTAGCGGATGGTAAACACACTAGCGTGCATACTCGATTCCCGCCAGAGCCAAATGGCTACTTGCACATCGGTCATGCTAAGTCTATCTGTTTGAACTTCGGTATTGCTCAGGACTACCAGGGTCAATGTAACTTACGTTTCGACGATACAAACCCTGAAAAAGAAGACATCGAATACGTTGAGTCTATCAAGAAAGATGTAAACTGGTTGGGCTTCGAGTGGGATGGTGAAGTATGTTACTCATCAAACTACTTCGATAAGCTTTACGAATATGCAATTGAATTGATTAACAAAGGCTTAGCGTATGTAGATGAGCTAAGTCCAGAGCAGATCCGTGAATACCGCGGCACACTAACTGCGCCAGGTAAACCAAGCCCTTATCGTGATCGTCCTATTGAAGAAAACCTAGCGTTATTTGAAAAAATGCGTGCGGGTGAATTCGAAGAAGGTAAAGCATGTCTACGCGCGAAGATCGACATGGGTTCTTCATTCATGGTTATGCGTGATCCAGTGATTTACCGTGTACGTTTTGCTACTCACCATCAGACTGGTGACAAGTGGTGCATTTACCCAATGTACGACTTTACACACTGTATTTCTGATGCGCTAGAAGGCATTACGCATTCTATCTGTACGTTAGAATTTATGGACAACCGTCGTCTTTACGATTGGGTTCTGGAAAATATCACGATTGATTGCCGTCCACACCAGTACGAATTCAGCCGCCTGAATCTTGAGTACACGGTGATGTCTAAGCGTAAGCTAAACCAGCTTGTGACTGAAAAATTGGTTGATGGTTGGGATGACCCGCGCATGCCAACAGTATCAGGTCTCCGTCGCCGTGGTTTCACGCCAGCATCAATCCGTGAATTCTGTAAGCGTATCGGTGTAACAAAGCAAGAGAACATGATCGAATTCGGTTCTCTAGAATCTTGTATTCGTGATGATCTAAACGAAAATGCACCGCGTGCGATGGCTGTTCTAGATCCAGTTAAGATTGTTATTGAGAACTACGAACAAGGCGCTGTTGAAACACTAACGCTTGCAAATCATCCAAACAAACCTGAAATGGGTGAGCGTGAAGTACCATTTACTCGCGAAGTATGGATTGAGCGTGAAGACTTCCGTGAGGAAGGCAACAAGAAGTACAAGCGTCTGGTTCTAGGTAAAGAAGTTCGCCTGCGTGGCGCTTACGTAATCAAAGCAGAACGCGTTGAGAAAGATGCGGAAGGTAACATCACAACTATCTTCTGTACTTACGATGTCGATACGCTAGGTAAGAACCCAGCTGATGGTCGTAAAGTGAAGGGTGTTATCCACTGGGTATCTGCGGATAAAGCATTGCCTGCAGAAATCCGTTTGTACGATCGTTTGTTCACGGTACCAAACCCGGCTGCAGCGAATGACTTCGCGGCAACAATTAACCCAGAATCACTAGTGGTTCTAAACGGTTTTGTTGAGCCAAGCCTAGCGGCTGCAGAAGCAGAGCAGGGCTTCCAGTTCGAACGTATGGGTTATTTCTGTGCAGATTCGAAAGATTCTTCAGCAGAGAAGCTAGTATTCAACCGTACGGTTGGTCTGCGTGACACTTGGGCAAAAATTGAGAATCAATAATCTCAATTAACTGCGAATAAAAAACGCCAGCTGAAAAGCTGGCGTTTTTTTGTTTCGGGCAAATAAAAACGCCAGCCTGGGCTGACGTTAAAGTGCATTACTGAGCAAAACTGAATACAGAATTACTGTGCTGGTTTATGTGCGTCAGGGTTATCTTTACAAGTCCCGTCACCACATTTACCGTATAGGTATAAGCTATGGTTAGTAAGCGTGACATTGTACTTAGCCGCAATTTCACGCTGACGTTGTTCAATTATTTCGTCTGAAAACTCAATAACTTCGCCACAGTCTAAACAAACTAGATGGTCATGGTGGTGCTGAGTTGATAATTCAAACACTGATTTTCCACCTTCAAAATGGTGTCGAGTTACAATGCCAGCATCATCAAACTGGTTGAGTACACGGTAAACCGTTGCAAGACCTATTTCTTCACCTAGATCAATCAACTTTTTGTACAAATCTTCAGCACTAATGTGCTGGCAGTCTGGCTGCTGAAGTACTTCTAAAATTTTTAGCCTTGGAAGGGTTACTTTTAAACCCGCATCCTTCAGCGCCTGATTATTGTCTGACATATACTTTCCCGTTGGATCATCTGCAGCGATTTAACAGAATTTAATATGTCTACCATTATAGGCGAAGCATACTGAACATTAAACCACGAACTTCAAAGGGTTAATAGATTCTTTTTGTAAATTGGAAACGGCTCTATTATATTACAGATCAGACCAGTTACATATTAATAACATTGAACTGCAAAGACTATGGATAGTTATGAATAAGCGACTTGCTAAGATATATAAACCAGGGATAGTGAAATTTTCGCTCAATATTTGGCCGCCATTTTGGGGGGCTGGTATCAAAATCTTACATATTTCTGATGATTTTCGAACGGTAAAGGTCCGTTTGAAGCTCTGCTGGTGGAATAAAAATGCGAATCGCACCCAATATGGTGGCAGCATTTTTTCACTCACCGATCCTATTTACTCACTGATGCTTATGGGGATTTTGCGTGAGGAATATTATGTTTGGGATAAAGAAGCAAGCATCAATTTTATCAAGCCGGGACAAAGTGATTTGTTTGCCGAATTTGAAGTAACAGACGGTATGCTAGAAGAGATCTATCAGGTCACCCGTAACGGAGAGAAATGTTTTCCAGAGTTCATTACACACGTTAAAGATAAGGACGGTAATGTGGTATCGCAAGTACAGCGGAAGCTATATGTACGGAAAAAACCTCAATATCGGGAAGAAGAGATTGCCTCCGAAGCTTCATAGCATTCAGATAAAAAAAGACCTCCTGATGGAGGTCTTTTCTATAATGCTTTAATTAGCCTTCAAGCTCGGCTAGGCACATCTCTTCGTGGATTTGCTTAACCCAGTTTGCAACGCGCTCTTCAGTTAATTCTGGTTGACGATCTTCGTCGATACATAGACCAACGAATTGGCTGTCATCGCCTTCAACCAGTGCTTTCGATGCTTCGAACTCGTAACCTTCTGTTGAAGTGTAACCTAGAATAGTACCACCTTTAGACTCAACGATGTCACGTACAGTGCCCATCGCATCACAGAAGTATTCTGCGTAGTCTTCTTGGTCGCCACAGCCAAAGATAGCCACTAGCTTCGTTGAGAAGTCAATTTGCTCAAGCTCTGGGAAGAAATCATCCCAATCACACTGTGCTTCGCCGTAGTACCACGTAGGGATACCAAGAAGAAGAAGATCGAAATTATCAATGTCTTCTTTGCTGCTTTTTGCGATGTCTTGAACGTGAACTAGTTGCTTGCCTAGTTGTTTTTGAATCATCTTTGCAACGGCTTCAGTATTACCTGTGTCGCTACCGAAGAAGATACCTACACTTGCCATAGAATCTATACCTTTACATTGTTTATTATTGGCGATGGGGATAAGGGCTTACCCAAGTCCTGAGCCTTCCCAACTGAGCTGAATCATGCCTTTCGCAATAAATCCAGCACAGCCTAGGAAAAGAACTAACCATACAATACGACGACCAAAAACGGGTACATTACCCTGATTTAGCACATCTTTTATTGCCATCCCAATGAAAAAGAAGATAGCAGCAAAAAGCAGATCGAGCCCGATTGACTCGAGCATATCCATATAGTCGTAGAGCATTGTCGTCCTTCATGCCGAAAATTCTTGCGCGCACTATACCACTGTTAAACGGTAAAGTTAATGCAATACAAGATGGGTTATTTTAATAATCTCGCACGAGTGTTCGAATTTGTTAACTCGAAATGTATTTCCTGATCACGCGCATGACTTCTGCGGGTTTTTCTGCATGTAGCCAGTGACCAGTATTAGCGATTATATGTGCTTTAGCTTGCTTGAACTGACGCTTAACAGCGGTTTGATACTCTGGTAAGAGGTAGTCAGAATCACCGCCTTTTACAAACAAGGTCGGAATGTCTGTAGAGGGAATTTCTTGCCAGCCGATAATGTCAGCGTAGTTATCAAACAGGCTAGCTACGTTAAAGCGCCATTCCATTGTTTCGCCGTGTTTATATAACGATTTCGACAGGAATTGGCGTACGCCATCTATCTCAATATGTTGGGCTAGGATGTCCATGGCTTGTTGGCGGTTTGTTGGCTGTTCTTTGAGTACAGCTTGCAGACCATTGAATACATTGTCATGGCGATTGGTGTCGTAAGCGACAGGCGCAATATCTAATATGATGAGCTGCTTTACAAGCTCAGGTGCAATATCCGCCACTTTAATTGCCACTTTACCACCCATTGAATGCCCTATAACAAGTGCTGGATCGACGTTTAAATGGCGTAGCAACGTCACGACATCTTGTGCCATAGACGGATAATCATGAATATCAGAGTGAAAAGAAAGTCCGTGATTACGTAAGTCGATGCTGATCACGGAGTGATCTTGAGCGAGATCACGTGCCAGTAGGCCAAGATTACTGAAACTTCCAAACAATCCATGAATTAAAACAACCGTTTGACCTTGGCCTTCTTGCTTATAGTTGAGTAATGCTGACATTTTATCTTATTCGTAATGGGTTTAACGTGGAGTATCCGAAAGGATCTCGTTATAATCCCCCAGAGTTTAAACATTGAGAATGTGAAAAGCGAATGAAAACAATTGAGGTTGATGAGGATCTATACCGTTACATTGCAAGCCAAACAAAGCATATCGGTGAAAGTGCCTCGGATATTTTGCGACGCCTTTTAAACCTTGACGGTCAGTTACAGGAAGCAGAAATTGCAACTGTAGTACAACAACCTCAAGGGATTGTAGTAAGTAAAGACGCGGGTAAAACAGATTCGGTAGATATGGTGAAAGAGATGCGTTCTCTGCTTATTTCTGATGAGTTTGCTGGTCTTAAGAAAGCGATTGATCGCTTCATGTTGGTGCTATCAACCTTACACAAACTGAATCCAGAGAGTTTCTCTCAAGCAACAAAAGTGAAGGGGCGTAAACGCGTTTACTTTGCTGATAATGAAGAGACTCTGCTAGCGAATGGTAACACCACGAAGCCAAAAGCGATTCCGGAAACACCGTTTTGGGTAATTACTAATAACAACACCAGTCGCAAACGACAAATGGTGGAGCAGGTGATGACTCAAATGGAATTCCAGCCTGACTTAATAGAGAAAGTAACAGGTTCAATTTAAGAAACCTGATAGAAGCCTCATAATGTGTAGCGTTTAGCGGATATTATGAGGCTTTTTTGATTTTATTTGTTTTTAATGAAAGGATGTCAAACATGGCGATGCACCCTCGTGCTGGGCAAAAAGCGCAGCAGGAAGATCTTCACAATATTCCAGCACTCGTTGCTAACTACTTCTTACTTCAACCAGATGCAGCAAACGCAGAGCATAACGTTCAGTTTGGTACTTCTGGTCACCGCGGTACAGCAGACAAACACACTTTTAACGAAAACCATATTTTGGCAATTGCTCAGGCAGTAGCAGAAGTGCGTGCAGAACAAGGTACAACCGGTCCTCTGTTTGTGGGTAAAGACACTCACGCGCTATCTGAACCAGCATTTTCAAGCGTTATTGAAGTATTGATTGCGAACGGCGTAAAAGTGATCGTTCAGCAAGACAATGGCTATACACCAACACCTGGTATTTCTCATGCGATTTTGACTTACAACATTAAGCATGATGATAAAGCGGACGGCATCGTGATTACGCCATCCCACAATCCACCACAAGACGGTGGCATCAAATACAACCCGACTCACGGTGGTCCTGCTGAAGCGGAACTCACCCAAGCGATTGAAGATCGTGCAAACGCATTGATCGCTGAAGGCCTGCAAGGCGTGAAGCGTCTGCCTCTAGCAGAAGCAAAAGCATCGGAATTGTTTGTTGAGATGGACTTGGTGAAACCATACGTCGAGGATCTAGTGAATGTTATCGATATGGATGCCATACAAAAAGCAAATCTGAAGATTGGTGTTGATCCATTGGGTGGCAGCGGCATCGATTACTGGCGTCAAATTGGTCAGGCGTACAATCTAGACCTAACACTAGTAAGTGAAGCAATTGACCCGTCTTTCCAATTCATGTCGCTAGATAAAGACGGCGTTGTACGTATGGACTGTTCTTCTCCTTACGCAATGGCGGGTCTGTTGGCACTGAAAGACGAATACGACTTAGCATTTGGTAACGACCCTGACTACGATCGTCACGGTATCGTTACGCCAAAAGGTTTGATGAACCCGAACCACTTCTTAGCAGTATGTATCGACTACCTATACCGTCACCGCGATGCGTGGGGTAAAGATGTCGCAGTTGGTAAAACGCTAGTATCAAGTGCACTGATTGATCGTGTTGTGGCTGATCTCGGTCGCGATCTTTGTGAAGTACCAGTCGGCTTTAAATGGTTTGTTGATGGCCTTTACGCTGGTAAGTTTGGCTTCGGTGGTGAAGAAAGTGCGGGTGCGTCTTTCCTTCGTAAAGATGGTACGCCTTGGTCAACGGACAAAGACGGTATCCTACTTTGTTTATTAGCGGCAGAAATCACAGCCGTAACGGGTAAGAATCCTCAAGAATACTACGAAGAGCTAGTGGCGAAACACGGCGAATCTAAGTACAACCGTATTCAAGCGGTAGCCAATGGCCCGCAAAAAGACGTATTGAAGAAGCTTTCTCCAGAAATGGTTGCAGCTGAAACACTAGCCGGTGATGTCATTACTGCTCGTTTGACTCACGCTCCAGGTAATGGTGCAGCAATCGGTGGTCTGAAAGTGACAACAGCAAATGGTTGGTTTGCGGCACGTCCATCTGGCACCGAAGACATCTACAAAATTTACTGTGAAAGCTTCAAAGGTGAAGAGCACCTAAAGCAAATCGAAGCAGAAGCGCAAGAGATCGTGAATCAAGTGTTTGCAGCTGCTGGTCTGTAAGCACTTAGTTCCAAATTAGTTATAAAGGGTTGGTGTGAGAGCACCAACCCTTTTTTGTTTACGGGGGACGCATGGATTAAACGGCAGGGTGTTATTCCTTATCGCAACACCGGAATACGTAAGAGAATCCATGTTAGTCCAAAGCTTATTGGTTATTTGGCCATGAATCTGGCACCACAAACCAAAATTGGCCAAGCCGAGTTTGTGCATGGATGAATTTACCTGATGGCTTGCTTATTGGGTCTTCATGCTTTTCAGTTCCAATTGCCCATAATGGTTTGGAAAGGGCGTAAAGTGGCTGTTCAATTTGCTCCCATTGGCTCTGATAACACCAATAACCGGATATTTGATTCGGGTCTAGTTCGTAGCCTAAACAGCTTGTCGGGATAGGTTCTGCTGAAAAGGGGTTAACGTAAAGACGTCCCTGCATCAGGAGGTGCTCACTCGGTATATTGTCTAACGGTAACTGTTGGTGGAACTCTTCTCTCTGACTCATCTTTAGTTGGTGAGTGAGCATGCGATCGAGCTTCTTGTGCAGTTGGTCGTGAGCATTCGGTCCATACCAAATACCTTCATGAAGTAAGTAAAACTTGATGGCCACTTCCCAATGCTCGTGTTGTTTGGTCTCCTGATTCTCGAGGATCAAATCGACGGCACCAATGGTGCGGCCAGTCGCGTCATTGAGTTGAATCTCTTCAGCAATCAATTCATATCGAGTTGAGCAAGTCAGCAGCTTGGTACAAAGGTGTTGGTAAAGGAAGCCAAGTCGTGGATTGCCATCGTAGACTTCATTGTCCGATAGAGGTGGTGCCAGAATATCTTCGACGCTGACAAAGGGCGTGTGAAGTTTAAAAAGTGGCGGGGTGCTAGCAATCCATTGATAGAAACGTTGTAGAGAATTCATCCATTATCCTGGTTGTTACAGGCAAAGCCTTTCTATTGTATCGAAATTTAAGCGAGTTGGGGATGTCACAACTGGCATCTGGATTGCGGTTCGATATACACTTTGCTCAAGCCACAAGTATTGGAATTAAAAATGAATAATTTTCAGCTAGAAAAGATCCTTAACGAGAAACTGTCGCCGCAACTTATTAAAGACTATGCACCTAATGGTATGCAAGTGGAAGGTAAGTCTGAAATCAAACGCATCGTGACAGGCGTAACCGCTTCACAAGCGTTGATTGATAAAGCCGTTGAATTAGAGGCAGATGCGCTACTTGTTCACCATGGGTATTTTTGGAAAGGCGAGCCAGAGCCCATTCGCGGCATGAAAGGGAAGCGCATCCGTAGCTTGATTAAAAATGACATCAACCTGTATGGCTATCACTTACCGTTAGATATTCACCCAGAACTCGGTAACAACGCAGAACTTGCTCGTTTATTGGAAATTGAAGTTGAAGGCGGACTTGAAGGTCATCCTCAATCTGTGGCTATGTTTGGTCGTTTAAAATACGCGATGACAGGTGCTGAGTTTGCTAACAAAATCAATCAAGTATTAAAGCGTGAGCCTTTGCATATTGCTCCTGAAAATGCAGACAAGATGATAAAGACGGTTGGTTGGTGCACGGGCGGTGGACAAGACTATATTGAACTGGCGGCACAACACGGCTTAGATGCATTTATTTCGGGGGAGATCTCAGAGCGCACAACTTACAGTGCTCGTGAGTTGGATATTCACTATTTCTCAGCGGGTCATCACGCAACAGAGCGTTACGGCATTAAAGCGTTAGGTGAGTGGCTAGAAAAAGAGCATTGCCTCGACGTAGAATTTATTGATATTGATAATCCAGTGTAAGTTCACCGTACAACAAAAATTAAAGGGTTGAGACGTGAGTCGAAACCCTTTATACGCATCCTAGATCCTAGATCCTAAAACCTTATTCGCGCTCATGCAGTGGTGAAAAATCGCGTTGCGTTTCACCAGTGTAAAGCTGACGAGGACGGCCGATACGATTTAGTGGATCACTGTGCATCTCGTTCCAGTGAGCAATCCAACCGATAGTACGAGAAATCGCGAAGATAACCGTAAACATCGATACTGGAATGCCAATCGCCTTTAGGATGATGCCTGAATAGAAATCTACGTTCGGGTATAACTTCTTAGACACGAAGTATTCGTCAGAAAGTGCAATGCGCTCAAGTTCCATCGCTACGTCTAGTAGTGGGTCTTTGATATTCAGCTCTTTAAGAACTTCGTAACAGGTTTCACGCATTACCGTCGCGCGAGGATCGTAGTTTTTGTAAACACGATGACCAAAGCCCATCAGGCGGAATGGGTCATCCTTGTCTTTTGCACGCTCTACATACTCTGGAATGTTATCTACGCTGCCGATCTCTTCAAGCATCTTCAGACACGCTTCGTTTGCTCCACCGTGAGCTGGTCCCCATAGAGATGCGATACCTGCGGCAATACAGGCGAATGGGTTGGCGCCGGACGAACCAGCTAGACGAACAGTAGATGTTGAAGCATTTTGCTCATGGTCCGCATGTAGCGTAAAGATTTTGTCCATCGCACGAGCGACTACTGGATTAACCTCGTATTCTTCACATGGGTTAGCAAACATCATGTGTAGATAGTTTTCAGCGTAGCTTAGGTCGTTGCGAGGGTAGATAAATGGCTGGCCGATCGAGTATTTGTAACACATTGCCGCCAGGGTTGGCATTTTTGAAATCAGGCGATAAGCGGCAATTTCGCGGTGCTCATCGTTATTGATATCCAATGAGTCGTGATAAAAGGCTGCTAATGCGCCAACCACACCACACATTACTGCCATTGGGTGAGCATCACGGCGGAAACCATGGAAGAAGCTTGCGATTTGCTCATGTACCATAGTATGGCGAGTAACGGTTGTTTTAAACTGCTCGTATTGTTCGCGGGTAGGTGCTTCACCATAAAGCAGGATGTAACACACTTCTAAGTAATCTGCGTTATTGGCTAATTGATCAATCGGGTAACCACGGTGCAAAAGAATCCCTTTGCCGCCATCGATATAGGTGATTGATGATTCACAAGATGCAGTGGCAAGAAAACCAGGATCAAAAGTAAAGTAACCATTGGCTCCCAGTTTACGAACATCAATTACGGGTGTACCGAGGGCACCGTCCATAATTGGCAGCTCGATTGGCGCATGACCTTCGACATGAAGGGTCGCTTTCTTATCCGCCATAACAATCTCCTTTGTTTATTATTTAATCCGTCCAGGATGTATATGTGACATTTTTTACTGTTGTTAAAGCTTAAAGTCAATTTTTCTCCATTTTTGTGTGCACTTGTTATGATTTTTCACATGAAAATCGTTAAAAATCTGTTCCATGTAGCATAATTTGTTACATCAATTGTATTGGAATGTTACTGGTCGTATATTGGCACAGAAAATTTTAGTTAAATCCTTATAAATTCGGGGCTAGAAACAAAAGTGAGGTTTGTTTGTAGATTCCGGCGTTAACAATTAATTTACAATTAACTCTGGGTTTACCCTGAGTGTTTGTTAATTAGATGTTAACTTTTATGCGTTTGGAAGCTGAAATTGGTTATAACAATAAATGCTCAATGGAGCTGAGTGAGCAAGCCCGTGAAAGAAAGAAAGTCAAGACCTGTTAATTTAGATTTACAGACCATCCGCTTTCCCATCACAGCAATCGCGTCAATCCTGCACCGTGTGTCAGGTGTGATTACGTTTGTTGCGGTGGGTATACTACTTTGGTTACTGTCCATTTCTCTGTCGTCCCCGATGGGTTTTATGGAAGCCGCTGACGTTGTCGATAGCTTCTTCGTGAAATTCATTCTATGGGGAATTCTAACTGCACTTGCCTACCACATTGCTGGTGGTGTTCGTCACCTACTGATGGACCTAGGCCACTTCGAAGAACTAGATTCAGGCGCGATGAGCGCTAAAGTCACGTTTGGTGTAACTGTAGTGCTATCACTATTGGCGGGGATCTTGGTATGGTAAAACACGTTTCTTCATTTGGTCGTAATGGTGTTCACGATTTCTTATTGATTCGTGCATCCGCCATCATTATGACGCTGTATACAATTTATCTGGTGAGCTTCTGTGCTTTCTCAGATATCTCTTACGCATCTTGGACCCAATTTTTTGGTGGTACATTCACTAAAGTCTTCACCATGTTGGCACTTGTCTCTGTGTTGATCCATGCGTGGATTGGTTTATGGCAAGTATTCACCGATTACATTAAGTGCGCGAAACTTCGTGGTGCGCTGCAACTTGGTGTTATTGCCGTGCTATTCGGCTATGTCTTCTCTGGTCTATTTATTCTGTGGGGTGCGTAAGTGTCTATTCCAGTTCGTGAGTTTGATGCCGTAGTAATCGGCGCTGGTGGTGCAGGTATGCGCGCTGCACTACAAATTTCGGAGCAAGGCCTATCTTGTGCTTTGCTATCTAAAGTTTTCCCAACTCGTTCTCATACGGTATCTGCACAGGGCGGTATCACAGTTGCGCTTGGTAACTCGCACAAGGACGATTGGCAATGGCACATGTACGACACAGTAAAAGGCTCTGATTACATCGGCGATCAGAACGCGATTGAGTACATGTGTAAAAACGGCCCTGAATCGGTTATCGAACTAGAGAAAATGGGGCTGCCATTCTCTCGTTTTGATAACGGTTCTATTTACCAACGTCCGTTCGGTGGTCAGTCTAAAGAGTTTGGTGGTGAGCAGGCTGCTCGTACAGCGGCGGCGGCAGACCGTACCGGTCACGCGCTTCTTCATACGCTTTACCAACAAAACGTAAAACACAAAACAACCATCTTCTCTGAGTGGTATGCACTCGACTTGGTGAAAAACCAAGACGGTGCGATCATGGGTTGTACTGCCATCTGTATGGAAACAGGCGAGATTTGTTATTTCAAGTCGAAAGCAACCATTCTCGCTACGGGGGGCGCGGGTCGTATCTACGCATCGACAACTAACGCCCACATCAATACTGGTGACGGTGTTGGTATGGCACTTCGTGCTGGCGTTCCGATGCAAGACATGGAAATGTGGCAATTCCATCCAACGGGTATTGCTGGCGCAGGCGTTCTTGTTACAGAAGGTTGTCGTGGTGAAGGTGGTTACCTTCTAAATAAAGACGGCGAGCGCTTCATGGAACGTTACGCTCCAAATGCGAAAGATCTTGCAGGTCGTGACGTAGTAGCGCGTTCAATGATGATAGAAATCCGTGAAGGTCGCGGCTGTGATGGTCCTTGGGGCCCACATATCAAGCTTAAACTGGATCACCTAGGTAAAGACGTACTTGAGTCTCGTCTACCAGGTATCTGTGAGCTTTCACGTACATTCGCACACGTGGATCCGGTTAAAGAGCCAATTCCAGTTATCCCAACCTGTCATTACATGATGGGTGGCGTTCCAACACAGGTTTCAGGTCAAGCGATTAAACAGATGGCTGACGGCACGGATGTTGAGGTTCAAGGTCTGTACGCTTGTGGCGAAATTGCATCTGTTTCGGTGCACGGCGCAAACCGACTCGGTGGTAATTCACTGCTTGACCTTGTGGTATTTGGTCGTGCAACGGGCTTACACCTTGGTGAGACACTGGCTGCACAAGCGGAAGCTCGTCCTGCGACAGAATCTGACATCGAAGCGTCTTTAGCGCGCACTATGCGTTGGGAGAACAGTACTGGTGGTGAAGACCCAGTTCAAATTCGTAAAGACCTACAATCTTGCATGCAAAATAGCTTCTCGGTGTTCCGTGAAGGTGATGCGATGGCGACAGGTCTGGAAGAGTTAAAAGTGATACGAGAACGTCTGCAAAATGCGCACCTAGCTGATAAGTCATCGGAGTTCAATACGCAGCGCATTGAGTGTCTAGAGTTAGATAACCTCATGGAGACCGCATTCTCGACAGCAGTAGCAGCAAACTACCGCACAGAAAGCCGTGGCGCGCATGCTCGCTTTGACTTCCCTGAGCGTGATGATGATAACTGGCTATGTCACTCTATCTATAACCCGGAAACTGAAGCGATGACTAAGCGTGATGTCAACATGACGCCAGTGCACCGCGAAGCTTTCCCGCCGAAAGTACGTACTTATTAAAGGGATGGTATGACTATGAAATTGAACTTCTCTTTGTATCGTTACAACCCGGATGTAGATACCAAACCATACATGAAGGATTACATACTTGAGGTGGAAGAAGGTTCAGACATGATGGTTCTGGACGCGTTAATTCTACTTAAAGAGCAAGATCCAAGTATTTCATTCCGTCGCTCATGCCGTGAAGGTGTATGTGGTTCTGATGGTTTGAACATGAATGGTAAAAACGGCTTAGCCTGTATTACACCGCTCTCTGCATTGCAAGGCGAGAAAATTGTCATCCGACCTTTGCCTGGTTTACCCGTTGTGCGTGATCTTATCGTTGACATGACGCAGTTCTATGATAACTATGCGAAAGTTAAGCCTTTCTTGATTGATGATGACACACTGCCACCTTCACGAGAGAATTTGCAATCGCCAGATGAACGTGCGCATTTAGATGGGTTGTATGAATGTATCATGTGTGCATGTTGCACAACTTCGTGTCCATCATTCTGGTGGAACCCAGATAAATTTATCGGTCCAGCAGGTCTTCTTGCCGCTTACCGTTGGTTAATTGATAGCCGAGATACGGCCACTGATGAACGTTTGTCCAATCTTGATGATGCATTTAGCGTTTTTCGTTGCCATGGCATCATGAATTGTGTAAGTGTTTGTCCTAAGGGACTAAATCCGACGAAAGCCATCGGTCACATCAAGTCGATGCTGGTGAATCGTTCGATTTAATTAACAATAAAAATTGCCGACTCAATAGAGTCGGCTCTTAATAGCTCGGCGCAGACCGAAGCAAACGTGAAAACTACTGGTTAAGGGAAAATATGCACAACGGCGTGATGAAGGCATGGCTCGAGTCTTCACACTTGGCTGGCGCCAATGCAACGTATGTAGAAGACCTCTACGAACTGTATCTAAGTGATCCCGATCTGGTAAGTGAGGAGTGGAAACGTGTATTTGATGAGTTGCCTAAGAACTCTGAAGAAGTGGCCGAACAGCCACACTCGCGTGTCCGTGACTACTTCCGACGACTCGCTCAAGAAACGAAGCATTACAGTGTCCAAGTTAGTGATCCAGATGTCGACGCTAAGCAAGTAAAAGTTCTTCAGCTTATCAACGCATACCGCTTCCGCGGTCATGAAGCTGCAGAGCTCGATCCTCTAGGTTTATGGCAACGCCCACCCGTGGCGGAGCTTGACCCTGTATTCCACAATCTCACCGAAGATGACTTCGAAGAAACTTTCAACGTCGGTTCTTTTGCCATTGGCCAAGAGACCATGCAGTTGAAAGACATCTACTCAGCACTGAAGAAAACCTACTGTGGTTCGATTGGCGCTGAATACATGCACATGACAGACACAGAGCAAAAACGTTGGATTCAACAGCGTCTTGAGTCTGTGGTTGGTCAACCATCTTTCGATAAAGACGAAAAGCGCACTTTCTTAGAAGAATTGACTGCAGCTGAAGGTTTAGAGCGCTATTTGGGAGCTAAATTTCCAGGTGCGAAGCGTTTCTCGCTAGAAGGTGGTGATGCACTGATTCCGATGACGAAAGAATTGATTCGCCATGCTGGTAAGAGCGGCATGCGTGAAGTGGTTATCGGTATGGCTCACCGTGGACGTTTGAACATGTTGGTCAACGTTCTTGGTAAGAAGCCACAAGATTTGTTTGATGAGTTTGCGGGTAAACATGACGAAACTTGGGGGACGGGTGACGTTAAGTATCATCAAGGTTTCTCTGCAGATTTTGCAACGCCAGGCGGTGATGTTCACTTAGCTTTGGCGTTTAACCCATCTCACCTAGAGATCGTAAATCCAGTAGTGATTGGTTCGGTTCGTGCGCGTCAAGATCGCCTAGGTGATGAAAATGGCAGTCGCGTGTTACCAATTACGATCCACGGTGACTCGGCGATTGCTGGTCAAGGGGTTGTGGCGGAGACATTCAATATGTCTTTAGCTCGTGGTTTCTGTGTTGGTGGTACAGTGCGCATTGTTGTAAACAACCAAGTTGGTTTTACAACCTCTAACCCTCGTGATACGCGCTCGACCATGTACTGTACTGATATCGCGAAGATGGTGCAGGCTCCTATTTTCCATGTTAACGCAGACGATCCAGAAGCGGTCGCTTTCGTAACGCGTATCGCCTTGGATTACCGCAACGAGTTCAAACGTGATGTTGTGATTGATTTGGTTTGTTACCGTCGTCATGGCCACAATGAAGCGGATGAGCCGAATGCAACTCAGCCATTGATGTACCAAAAAATCAAGAAGCACCCAACGCCTCGCAAGCTTTACGCTGACGTATTGATTGACAAAAACGAATCAGACATCGAAATTGCGACGCAACTGGTCAATGAATACCGAGACGCGCTGGATAAAGGCGAAGTTGTGGTTAAAGAATGGCGCCCGATGGCGTTGCATTCGGTTGACTGGTCTCCATACTTAGGGCACGACTGGGATGTAGAGTGGGACAATAAATTTGATGTGACTCGCCTTAAAGAGCTCGGTCAACGTCTGATTCAATACCCAGATAGTCATAAACTGCAAAGCCGTGTGAACAAGCTTTACAACGACCGTGCAGCCATGATCAGTGGCGAGAAAGCGATTGACTGGGGTATGGCTGAGACATTGGCTTACGCAACGCTTGTTGATGATGGTAAACGTATTCGTATCTCCGGTCAGGATTCAGGCCGTGGTACGTTCTTCCACCGTCACTCAGTTTTGCACAATCAAAATGACGCAAGCACCTACATCCCGCTAGCGAACATTCATGACAAACAAGGCCCATTCCAAGTCTTTGACTCAGTGTTGTCAGAAGAAGCGGTATTGGCGTTTGAATACGGTTACGCAACAGCAGAGCCAAGTGGCTTGACCATTTGGGAAGCCCAGTTCGGTGATTTTGCAAACGGTGCACAAGTCGTGATTGACCAGTTCATCTCATCCGGTGAACAAAAGTGGGCTCGTCTATGTGGTCTAACAATGTTGCTACCGCATGGTTACGAAGGCCAAGGCCCAGAGCACTCCTCAGCGCGTCTTGAGCGTTATCTACAATTATGTGCTGAGCAGAATATGCAGGTTGTAGTGCCATCTACACCAGCGCAGGTTTACCACATGATCCGTCGTCAGGTGGTGCGCCCAATGCGTCGTCCACTGATTGTTATGTCGCCTAAGTCGCTACTGCGTCATCCACTTTGTACTTCAACGTTGGAAGAGTTATCTGATGGTACATTCCAACCAGCAATTCCAGAAATTGACAATCTGGAACCAAGTAAAGTGAAACGCGTTGTGTTTTGTTCAGGTAAGGTGTACTTCGACCTTCTCGAGCAGCGTCGCAACAACGAACAAGATGATGTTGCTATTGTGCGTATTGAACAGCTGTACCCATTCCCTATGGATGAAGTACAAGCGGCAATTGCGCAGTACACCAATGTTGAAGATTTCGTATGGTGTCAGGAAGAGCCTCAAAACCAGGGGGCCTGGTACTGTAGCCAACACAACTTCCGTGCTGCTATTCCAGCAGGCGCAGATCTTAAATACGCAGGTCGCCCAGCCTCTGCTTCGCCAGCAGTAGGCTACATGTCGGTGCACTTGAAACAACAAAAAGCGTTGGTTGAAGACGCTCTGAATGTGAACTCAAAAACTTCGAATTAAGAACTAGAAGTTAAAGGAAGAAACAGTTATGACAATTGAAATTCTGGTTCCAGACTTACCTGAATCAGTTGCAGATGCAACCGTAGCGACATGGCACAAAAAACCAGGCGACGCAGTAGAGCGTGATGAAGTTCTGGTTGATATCGAAACGGATAAAGTTGTGCTTGAAGTTCCTGCTCCGGAAGCGGGCATATTAGAAGCCATTATTGAAGAAGAGGGCGCGACAGTCCTTTCTAAACAACTAATTGCAAGACTTAAGCCGGGTGCTGTTGCGGGTGAGCCAACAGCAGATACCACAGAAGAAACAGAAGCATCTCCAGATAAACGTCATAAAGCGGTGTTGACAGAGGAGAGCAGTGACGCGCTAAGCCCAGCGGTTCGTCGTCTTCTAGCTGAACACAACCTAGAAGCGTGCCAGGTGAAAGGTTCTGGTGTTGGCGGTCGAATCACTCGTGAAGACATTGAAGCGCACCTTGCAAACGCAAAAGCAGCACCGAAAGCAGAAACGCCTGCGGCAGTTGAAGCGCCAGCAGCGGCTCGCAGCCAAAAACGTGTTCCAATGACGCGTCTACGTAAGACAGTGGCAAACCGTCTTCTAGAAGCGAAAAACAACACGGCCATGCTGACCACGTTTAACGAAGTGAACATGAAACCAATCATGGACCTTCGTAAGCAATATAAAGATCAATTCGAAGAGCGTCATGGCATCCGTCTAGGCTTCATGTCTTTCTACGTGAAAGCAGTAACAGAAGCACTGAAGCGTTACCCAGAAGTGAATGCATCTATCGATGGTGATGACATCGTCTACCACAACTACTTCGATATCAGCATGGCGGTTTCTACGCCACGCGGTCTAGTAACACCAGTACTTAAAGACTGTGACACACTAGGTTTTGCTGACATCGAAAAAGGCATCAAAGAGCTAGCTATCAAAGGCCGTGACGGCAAGCTAACGGTGGATGAGCTAATGGGCGGTAACTTCACTATCACTAACGGTGGTGTATTTGGCTCATTGATGTCTACGCCAATCATCAACCCACCACAATCGGCAATCCTGGGTATGCACAAAATCCAAGATCGCCCAATGGCGGTGGATGGTAAAGTAGAAATCTTGCCAATGATGTACCTAGCTCTATCTTACGACCACCGTTTGATCGATGGTCGTGAGTCAGTGGGTTTCTTAGTAACGATTAAAGAGCTACTAGAAGATCCAGCGCGTCTGCTATTAGACGTTTAATATCGCTAAAACGTCGAGTTATCTTTGGTAACTCGACGTTTACGGCATCCAAGGCTAGACTGGCTCAGCGTCTGGCCTTCACTTGAACTGCCCCCGATATAATCTATATAGCAGTTGATTTGAGAAGACCCTACAGACGTACCGCAATCAAAGCGGTGTTATGGAAATAATAAATCCCTTAAGGGATAAACAAACGGAATATCAAAATGAATTTGCATGAATACCAAGCCAAACAGCTGTTTGCAGAATTCGGTTTGCCTGTACCGGAAGGCTACGCATGTGATACGCCACAAGAAGCTTTCGAAGCGGCGGGTCGCATCACTACCGAAAAGAAAGTTGTAAAATGTCAGGTTCACGCTGGTGGCCGCGGTAAAGCGGGCGGCGTTGAGCTACACGATACAAAAGACGGCGTAAAAGAATTCGCACAAAAATGGCTAGGTAAGAACTTGGTGACTTACCAAACAGACGCAAATGGTCAGCCTGTTACTAAAATCCTTGTAGAAGAAGCGTCTAACATCGCTAATGAACTTTACCTTGGTGCGGTTGTTGACCGCGCAACTCGTAAGATCGTTTTCATGGCTTCTACTGAAGGTGGTGTGGAAATTGAAAAAGTTGCGGAGGAAACGCCGGAGCTTATCCACAAAGCAGCAATCGATCCACTAGTAGGCCCTCAGGCTTACCAAGGTCGCGAGCTAGCGTTCAAACTTGGTCTTGAAGGCGATCAAATCAAACAATTCGTTAAGATCTTCATGGGTCTTGGCACGATGTTCTCTCAGTACGACCTAGCACTGCTAGAGATCAACCCACTGGTTATTACTGGCGAAGGTAACTTACTGTGTCTTGACGGTAAGATCAACATCGATTCAAACGCGCTATACCGTCAGCCTAAGCTTCGTGAAATGCACGATCCTTCACAAGAAGACGAGCGTGAAGCGCATGCAGCTCAGTGGGAGCTGAACTACGTAGCACTAGACGGTAACGTTGGCTGTATGGTTAACGGTGCGGGTCTAGCGATGGGTACAATGGACATCGTAAACCTACACGGTGGCAAGCCAGCTAACTTCCTAGACGTAGGTGGCGGCGCGACAAAAGAGCGTGTAGCAGAAGCATTCAAAATCATCCTATCTGATGACAACGTTAAAGCCGTTCTAGTAAACATCTTCGGCGGTATCGTACGTTGTGACATGATTGCAGAAGGCATCATTGGTGCAGTGAAAGAAGTGGGAGTAACTGTCCCTGTTGTTGTTCGTCTAGAAGGTACTAACGCTGACCTAGGTCGCGAAGTTCTTGCAAATTCTGATGTTGATATCATTGCTGCTGAGTCGCTAACAGATGCTGCTCAGAAAGTTGTTGCTGCTGCGGAGGCTAAATAATGTCTGTACTAATTAACAAAGACACTAAAGTAATCTGTCAGGGCTTCACTGGTGGTCAAGGTACTTTCCACTCAGAGCAGGCAATTGCTTACGGTACACAAATGGTTGGTGGTGTATCTCCAGGTAAAGGTGGTCAAACTCACCTTGGTCTTCCTGTATTCAACACGGTACGTGAAGCGGTAGAAGTAACTGGCGCAACAGCAACAGTAATCTACGTTCCAGCACCATTCTGTAAAGATGCAATCCTAGAAGCGATCGACGCAGGTATCGAGCTTATCGTAACGATCACCGAAGGCATTCCAACGATTGATATGATCGATGTGAAAGTGAAGCTAGAAGAAACTGGCGTTCGCATGATCGGTCCTAACTGTCCCGGTGTTATCACGCCTGATGAGTGTAAAATCGGTATCATGCCTGGTCATATCCACAAGAAAGGTAAAGTGGGTATCGTTTCTCGTTCAGGTACGCTAACCTACGAAGCCGTTAAGCAAACGACTGACGAAGGCTTTGGCCAATCAACGTGTGTTGGTATTGGTGGCGACCCAATCCCTGGTTCAAACTTCATCGACATCCTGAAGCTTTTCCAAGAAGACCCTGAAACTGAGGCAATCGTAATGATTGGTGAAATCGGTGGTACTGCGGAAGAAGAAGCTGCAGCTTACATCAAAGAAAACGTAACTAAGCCAGTGGTTTCTTACATTGCTGGTGTTACTGCTCCTCCTGGTAAGCGTATGGGTCACGCAGGTGCAATCATCTCTGGTGGTAAAGGTACTGCAGAAGACAAATTCGCAGCACTAGAAGCCGCTGGTGTTAAGACAGTGAAGTCTCTAGCAGAGATTGGTCAAGGTCTACGCGAAGTAACGGGTTGGTAATCGACCAAACTGCTTTATCAGCATTAAAAAAGCCTGCGATTTCGCAGGCTTTTCTTTTTCTGTTGGCTCGTCCTGATTTGTGTCTCAAGCATGAGCACTATATTTACCACTCGGTGCGATTACGCTTTACGCCTAATCAGTTGGCTAAGAATAAACAGGGTCGTTGCGCTAATCACAACGGATGGCCCCGCTGGGGTATCAAAATGCCATGAAAGGCTTAATCCCATCAATACAGCGACAGAACCAATAATAGAAGCAAGTAACGCCATTTGCTCTGGTGTTGCAGAAAGCTTTCTTGCCGTAGCTGCAGGGATGATAAGTAATGACGTCATGATCAAAGCACCGACAAACTTCATTCCAATTGCGATCACTACGCCGACCATTAGCATCAACACTAAGCGGATCAGGTCGGTATTTACGCCCTCAACAGCAGCCAATTCTTCGCTCACGGTGCTCGATAGCAGTGGACGCCAGAAAATGTATAAGCAAGCGCTGACAGCAACGACACCTGAATAGATGAATATGAGATCTTGAGGTGAAACGGCGAGTAAATCACCAAATAGATAACTCATCAGATCCACACGCACATTCTCTAAGAAACTCACGGAGACTAAGCCAATCGAGAGTGCGCTATGGGCGAGGATACCAAGTAGGGTGTCCGTCGCAACCAGTTGTTGCTTTTGCAATGTGACGAGCAATACTGCAATCGCCAAACAGCACACCAAAAGTGCTAAATAAAGGTTCACGTTAAGCAGAAAACCCAGAGCAAGCCCCATTAATGAGGCATGCGCTAAGGTATCCCCAAAGTAGGCCATTTTGCGCCACACGACGAATGAACCCAGTGGACCAGCAATGATTGCAATGCCAATACCTGCAAGGATAGAAGGTAATAGAAACTCAATCATGATGGTAATGTCCGTGTTTATGGTGAGAGCATGACGTGGCATCCCCTTTTACTGGCGAACCAGATAAATCATGGTGATGGTGCTCATGGTCATGATGATAAAACGCCAATGATTCGCGTGTCGCATTGCCAAATAATGCAATATAAGACGGATGCTGAGTAATCGTCGCTGGCGAACCTGAGCAACAGACATGATGCTGCAAACAGATCACATCATCGGTTTTTGCCATAACTAAGTGGAGATCGTGTGAAACCATAAATACACCGCAGTCAAAGCGGTGTCGAATGCTTTCAATCAAATCATATAGGTCAATTTGGCCTTGAATATCCACACCTTGTGCAGGTTCATCGAGTACCAATAACTCTGGACGTAGCAATAGCGCACGAGCGAGCAGCACACGTTGCGTTTCACCGCCAGAAAGGCGATGCATATTATGGTTTAAAAGATGTTCTGCGCCCACTAACCTTAACGCATCAAGACACTCTTGCTGACTGTATTTACCAGCGAGATTGAGGAAGCGAATGACGTTCAGTGGTAATGAATCGTTGAGTGTGAGCTTTTGAGGAACATAACCAATTTTCAAGCTACGTTTCTTGATTAATTGGCCGCTAGTCGGCTTCTGAAGACCTAAGATTACCTTGACTAAGGTCGATTTTCCCGCTCCATTGGGACCAATTAGGGTTGTGATCTTGCCCTTTTCTAATTCCATACTGATGTTATCAAGAACTCGACGTCCGTCAAATTCGACACACAGCTGTTCAAGACGAGCTAATGAAGGCATGAATGAAACTCATTTGCAAATCAATAATGTTATAATGTAACATTATTGCACTTTCCACGTGATCCCCCAAGTAAAACTATGAAAAGAGTTCTAATTCTCGCTGCTGCGACAATGCTAACGTTACCAGCGCACGCCATATCGGTATTGACTAGTGTTAAACCTATTCAAATGATCGTTAGTGAGTTGACTGACGGTATTACTCAACCGCAAGTATTGCTTCAATCTAATGCGTCGCCTCATGATTACGCACTTCGTCCGTCGGATGTTAGAAACATCGCCTCTGCAGATTTGGTTATCTGGTATGGTCATGATCTTGAGCCTTTTTTAGAGAAAGTGATGGCTGAACGTTCTAATACGTTCACACTGAGTAACATTCCAGGTCTTGCACTGCGCGCGTATGACACTGAACACAATCATGATGGTCATGACCATGGCTCTCACGATCCTCACTTTTGGCTTGGTGTTGAACCAGTGAAACAAGTGGCGCTCGCTGTGGCAAATAAGTTAGCTGAGGTGGATCCAGTAAATGCAGATCAGTACGAAGTGAATCTTGCCAAATTTGAAGAACAACTCAATGTAACCGACGCTAAAATTGAGCAGCAACTTGCACCCATTCAAGATAAGGGGTATTTCGTTTTCCATGATGCATATGGGTACTTCGAAGAACATTTCGGAATGAATAATCTTGGCCATTTTACCGTCACACCGGATCGCAAGCCGGGCGCAAAAACATTAATTCATATACGAAAGGCACTGGCGGCTGGGGATGTTGAATGTGTGTTTTCTGAACCACAATTCACTCCTGCAGTTGTTGAAAGTGTGTTGCGCGGTAGCGATGTTAGCAATGGTACGCTTGACCCTCTTGGAAGCGACATTGAAGTTCGATCAGGCAGCTATTTCGAATTATTACAAAACATGGCTAACAGCTTTAGCCAATGTTTAGGGAAACCGTAACAATATTGTTGCTTTCCTAAGAGAGACGACTTTTTATCGTGATCTAACAGTAAGAATTGAAACCTTTGGTAAGACGAGTCTTTTCTCTATAGGGATTTGAGATATCATTATTCATAATTAGTGGCTAAAAATAACGACATTGATGCTTGGCTTTTAAGGCAGAGCAAACCGTGGAACGCCATAAATAGATTAATGAAAGGATTTTATCTTGCTGCGCCATTTAGCCCGAGTGGTATTGGGTTTTATCATCTCATTTCAAGTATTTGCCTTAAGTGATGCCAATGTGGTTTTTTACCCTTTGCCGAATCAGGCTGAGGGGACTTTCATTGCAGCAAAACAGCTGTTTCCAGGTGTGGAAGGCGGGGTATGGATTCACGATGTTCGAGGGCGAGTGCTGTTCTATGACGGCCAAAAGACCTTGCCAAAGTCAGGAAGCTTTCTTAAGCACAAAGCGGAACAATTAGCTTATCACAACGGTTCATTTTGGACTTTTGTCGAAAATGAGGTTTACCAGACTTACCCAAATCAAGAGCGGCAACTCATATTTAGTCTTAGCCCTGGTTCTCAAATTCGCAAGATCGGTGCATCAAGCAAGTATATTTGGGTCAGTGACGGAGCGAACTTCTATACGTATGATCTTTCGACAAGTGCGTTAACCGTTTTTTCTTTGTTGCAATTGTATCAGCACAGTAATAACAGCTATGTCTATATCAATGACGCGATCTTTGTTGAGACTAAGTGGGTGTTGGCAACGACATCTGGGGTGTATTTGTCTGAGGGAACGCGGTTTAATCATGTGACCCCTTCTGGGAAAAATTATGTAGAGAAAGTCTATTATTCGCATACCAGGCGTGAAATTTTAGTTGGAACGCTGAAAGGCGCGTTAATTTTCAATATATACGAGCCCAACAGCCCAGCGATCAAAGTTGGGCAGTCACATGTATTGACCTTTGCTGAAAGTAATCAAGAGTATTGGGTAGGGACAGAACATGGCCTCTATCTTTACTCTTTTCTTACAGGAGAAATATCGAAAGTTGCGCCCGCTAGCTTTCTGGAGTTGGAGATAGCCAACACCAAGGTTTACTCGCTTTTGAGCGATAGCATGGGAGGAATGTGGATTGCGACCAATCAAGGCATTCGTTATCACTCATTGTTTAGTAAGACGTTTGAACGTGTCACTTTTAGTGGTTACGACTCGCACACCTTATCTGGGCGACTAAGGCAGATATTACCCGGGCCTGATGGTGCTTTGTGGTTTATTGATGATCATAAACTGTATCGCACCGGGCCTCGAGGCAGCATGGATGTGCTCAATATTCCCGCTCAAATCAATGAGTTTACATTTCTTAATGAAAAGCTCTGGCTTGCCACGTCAACAGGATTACAGGTCTACGATCTCGACAGTTTAAACCCGATTATTTTTCCGTACTTACACACCCTGACTGGGCGTCAAATCGAGCATATTGTTGCTGATGGTGCCACTCGACTCTGGGTTTCAAGTGGCTATCAACTCTTTAATATTGATGTAGAAAGTCAGGAGGTAAGAAACTTTGGTAGTGATTGGCTGGTAAGTAAACACCTACCAGCAAAAATAACGCGACTTTATGATAAAGATGCGTTGCTTCTCATCGGTACAGATCATGGTGTCTATGAGTACGATGGCGACCGGATCCGCTTTAACCACTTCTCAGAACAATTCGGTGAATCACTTAATATCATGACGACTCCAGATGGGGCGCAATGGTTCGCTTCTGCTTATGGTATTTTTAAAACCATCCCTGGCAGTAGAGAGAAACATGTGCTGGAGATGAGCCTGGAAAACTCACGCCCAGCTTGTATGTTGAGTGATAAAAAAGGCGTCTGGTTAGCCTCTTCTGTCGGGTTAAGTTATTACCATTTGTCCGGTCAACTTTTAAAGCACTATTCATCCTCTTCCGGTTTAATAAATAATGAGTTTTTATCCGGAGTCTGTAGTGCTAATCAACGCACAGATGGCAGTGAGCAACAATTGATCTTTGGTTCAAAATTTGGACTGGTAAAAGCGAACACATCGAAGCTGCTTGTCTCGCAATCACCAGAGTCTAAAATTATTTTTAGCCAAGTTCTGTTGGAAAATGAAGTGGTTCAGGTTGGCAGTGCGGATCTCGAAGGGGTGCAATTACCTTACGGCTCTTCGCTGAGCTTCCGATTTGGTGTAATGCCAAAATCTGATAACCAAAATCTGTATTATCGCTTAAATCAGAATGAGCAGTGGCAGTCCTTGGATGGGGAAGTGTTAACACTCGAATACCTTAAGTCTGGTGAGTACCACCTTCAAGTGAGCAATGACTCTCAGCTAGGTAAACAGGTCATCGGATTGAATTCACGCTTTGTCGTACTAAAACCATGGTTTATGTCAAAGCGAGCTATTGCTGGTTTCGTTTTCGTTGGGTGTGTTTTTATTATACTGTTGATTTATTGGCGTTCTCGGTATGTTGTACAATCTAACCGAGAATTGGCAGCTCAGGTTACACTAAAAACCAATCAGTTAAGGCACCAAAGCCGGGTACTTCTTGCCAGTAACCAACAGCTTAGAAAGCAAATACAAGTTAGAAACTTATTGGTAGATCATGTCGCTCGGTCTATTAAAACCAGTATTGATGCTATTGTAAATCGACTCCCAACGGAGCTAGATTCGGAAACCCAGGACCATATATCGAAAGCCAGTTGGCAATTGAAAGAGCTTAATAATTCGTCGGAAGGCCGTCATGGTGGAAGCCAAAACTACAATTTGAGTCAGATAACACAATCTGTGGTGGATGTATGGCAGGAAGATTTCTTAAAAGCCGGCATCAAAGTCGAGCTTAACGACGATGATAAAATGAGCCGTATTGCATTAGAAAGCTTTAATCTTGACGTAATTTTCAACAGCATATTTGCCAATGCAATCAAACGATCGTTCCACGGGCAGTCGGTTAAAGTCAGCATTGAACAAGGGCATGATGTTGTTTCATTAAGCTTTATTGACCATGGGACACAGCTTCCAAGTAAAGCACCGACAACGCGTTTATCGTCTAGCGGTGGTGATTTGAGTATGGATAATTTACCGGAGTTGGTTGCCGTCAGTGGTGGGCAGCTCTCGATGTTTACTTCTGATGCGCAAAACAAGATTGAAATTACTTGGCCTTGTGCACAAGAGCCTAGTCATGTCGATGAGCCACTATTAGAGTTTATTGAGGTTGAGCAGCCGAGTCAGAGTGTACCGCCTGAGCAGGAGTGGTTGGTGAGAATCTACCAATTGGTGGCTGAGCACTATCACGATGCGGAGTTTGGTACTGCATCTGCTGCGAAAATGTTGTTTATGTCTGAGCGAAGTCTGCAGCGGCGTTTTAAATCAGCGTCTTCGAGAACATTTAAAGATTACCTTACTGAAGTACGTCTCGAGACCGCTTGTGAACAACTTCTTGCTGGTGAAAAAATCAGTGAGGTTGCATTCAATTGCGGCTTTAATGACCCTTCTTACTTTAGTCAGAAGTTCAAACTTCACTTTGGGTTACCACCATCAAAATTTGCGATGGCTCAAGATAGCCAAGTTAGCTTGTAGTGTTGAATAGCGTATTAGTAAGCCCAGTCTATTTTAGGCTGGGCTTTTTTGTATTGGCACAATGGGCGTCGTCTACCGAGGGTATGACTCAAGAGGTTTGATTGCAGTCGCTAAGTTTAAGCACACTACTTGCGCAGTAAGGGAGACGATCTGGCAGCGGTTCGTTGTGAGGAGTGTACGGTTTGCGTAATAGAACGTTCACCCCAGAATATAATGCGTCACAAGGTAATAGTGATGTGGGGGTACTGAGCCGATGTTTTGGATTTAAAGGGAGTTAAAGAGAGATGTAATGAAGAAAGAGTAGAAAAAAAAAAGTCGTGGTATAGCCGGGGGGACCATACCACGGGTGTCAATGACACCTTCGCTTGCTGCCGGAGTGGCATGTTGCCATACCACCTCTGGAATTTATTTGAGAGGTCGCCCTCTCGATGGGTTAACTATACGAAATCTTACTTATTTTTCTTATAAAAATAACGACAAGTTTACATGAGAAAACCGACAACAGGGTAAGATTTGTAGCTAAGATATTGAGATGTAAGGAATTTATTTTCATGTGCGCTTTGTTTGTTGCGTATTTGTTGTGTTTTTTTGTGTGCTTTTTCTTTCATTTTGACGTAAGTGACGAGTCTAATATTAACGGAGTTGACGTAGCGAATTACGCTTGGCATAAGTGCAATCTTTGATTTCACACAATAAAACAGAAGGAAGAGCGAGGTATCATCGTCAAATTAATTATTACTAATGATAATGCTTATCATTAGTATTTATTTTTTAAGGGTCGCTATGAAGTTATCAGAGATTACACCTGGAGATACAGTAACAATTCGGCTGTTAGACGGTCTTACATCGGATGTCAGAAAAAAGCTTATGGTAATGGGTTTGCTTCCAAACACTGTAGTAAAAGTGATTAGACGTGCACCAATGGGCGATCCATTGCAAGTGGAAGTGCGTGGCGTTTCTGTCGCGTTAAGAGAAACCATTGCACAAAACATTACAGTGGAGCGAGTGTAATGCAGTATCAAGTTCTGACGGTTGGTAATCCAAATAGTGGTAAAACGACGCTTTTTAATGGTCTGACAGGCGCCAAACAGCAGGTTGGTAACTGGGCGGGCGTTACGGTAGAAAAGAAAACGGGTCAATTTAAGCATGCAGGTGATGATTTTCTGGTTACCGATCTGCCAGGTATTTACTCCTTAGATAGCGGTAACGATAGTAATAGCATCGATGAGTCGATTGCATCTCGGGCAGTATTAACTCATCCAGCGGACTTGATCATTAACGTTGTTGACGCAACAAGCCTAGAACGTAGCTTATATATTACGCTGCAACTTCGAGAGCTAGGCCGTCCAATGATTGTTGTATTAAACAAAATGGATGCGCTTAAGCGTGAACGTCAAATTATCAATGTTGCCGAGCTAGAAAAAGCGCTAGGCTGTCCTGTCGTGAGCATATCTGCCACAAACAAGGGACAAGTCTTTGAGTTTAAAGAAAGGCTACACAAGTCGCTCGTTCAAGGTGTCGTTCTTAAAGATATATCTTTGAACTACGGTGACAAGATGGAAGCGGCGATCGACAACGTCTCGACCCTTTTTAATGATCAAACTGTTTCTCATCGGGCGTTGGCTATTCGGGCATTAGAAAAAGACGCATTAGTGCTAAATAGCATGTCTGACGCTGACCGCAAAGTGGTCAGCGAAGCGATTGCTACGTTGGAGCTTGATGTTGATTTGCAGGTGGCGGATACCAAGTACACTCACCTACACGAACAATGTAAGAAAGTTCGCCGTAGTGAGGGTAAGTTAAGTCACAGTGTGACAGAGAAGCTGGACCAATTCATTTTGAATAAATGGGTCGGTATTCCATTCTTTTTTGTTGTGATGTATTTCATGTTCATGTTCTCTATCAACATCGGTAGTGCATTCATTGATTTCTTTGATATTGGTGTCGGCGCACTGTTGGTTGACGGTGGACACTATTTACTTGATGGACACTTACCGGTTTGGTTAGTGACAGTGATCGCTGATGGTATCGGTGGCGGTATTCAGACGGTGGCGACCTTTATTCCAGTTATTGCGTGTTTGTACTTGTTCCTTGCCGTGCTTGAGAGCTCCGGTTATATGGCGCGCGCCGCATTTGTACTTGATAAAGTGATGCAGAAAATTGGACTGCCGGGTAAAGCGTTTGTCCCATTGGTTCTTGGTTTTGGTTGTAACGTACCGTCTATCATGGCAACCCGCACACTCGATCAAGAACGCGAGCGTAAATTAGCAGCATCGATGGCGCCATTTATGTCGTGTGGTGCACGTCTTCCGGTTTATGCATTGTTTGCAGCGGCATTTTTTCCTGACTCAGGCCAAAACGTGGTGTTTGCGCTTTACCTATTGGGCATCATCGCGGCTATTTTTACGGGGGTGTTCCTGAAAAAGACGCTTTATCCAGGTAGCAGCGATAGCCTAGTCATGGAAATGCCAAACTACGAGTTGCCGACGTTGCAAAACGTGGTCATTAAAACATGGCAAAAACTGAAGCGTTTTGTCTTGGGTGCTGGTAAAACCATCGTGGTCGTGGTTACGGCGCTTAGCTTCCTAAACTCGTTGGGAACCGACGGCAGTTTTGGTAACGAAGACAGTCAAAACTCAGTACTATCTAAAGCGGCACAAGTGGTCACCCCCGTATTTGCACCAATCGGCATTCAAGAAGACAACTGGCCAGCAACGGTAGGTATCATTACCGGTATCTTCGCGAAAGAAGCTGTCGTCGGTACGCTTAACAGCCTATACACCACGCCAAGTGACGAAGAGTCGGCTGGTTTTGATTTAATGGCGAGTTTGGAGGAAGCCGTGATGACGATTCCTGACAATTTCGCAGGCTTAAGTTATTCAGACCCGTTAGGAATTGAAGTGGGCGATCTAACTGACTCAAATGCTGTTGCTGCTGAGCAAGAAGTTGATGCCTCTATTTTCGGCAATATTAAGGCGCAATTTGTGTCTGGCAATGCAGCATTTGCTTACCTGATCTTCATTCTGCTTTATACACCTTGCGTGGCAGCGATGGGGGCTTACGTACGTGAGTTCGGCCATAAGTTTGCACGTTTTATTGCCGCGTGGACAATGGGTTTGGCGTATCTCGGTGCGACGTTCTATTACCAAGCAATGCACTTACTCGCTCACCCTGTGAGCAGTTCAATTTGGCTAGTCGTGATTATCGCTATCTTTATTGCGACGTATATTGGTTTTAAGTGGGTAGGTGAAAAACAACGTACACTAGAGGCGCAAGTAGCATGATTTTAAAAGAGCTTTATCAATACATTGTAGACAAAGGAACCGTCTCCCAGTCAGATCTGGCTAAGCAGTTTGGGATGAGTGAAGATGGTGCCGACGCAATGTTGAGCGTGTGGATTAATAAAGGTCGGATTACGCGTTTGGTGGACACCAATAAAGCTCATGATGTTACCCGTGTTCGCTACGCAGTGACAAGGCAAGATGGGTTGTCACTGACAGTGACCATGTAGCTAAAAGTAATCACGCAAAAACAACCAAGCCGCATTAGCAATGATGCGGCTTTTTTGTTGCTCTCTGAGCTCTAGCTATAACAGGTTTCTAAATTTAGGCTTTTTGGAAAATAGAGCTCAGTGATAGCACGTTCTTAATTCGACCAAGCACTTCGTTTTGCTCTTCTTCTGTGCGGAATTCACCTTTGGTGTTACCCCAAATTGGTCCCGGCCATGCCACATCGTCTTTGAAGCGAGCAATATGGTGAATGTGCAGTTGTGGCACCATGTTGCCTAGTGCGCCAAGGTTTAGCTTGTCAGGGCGAAATGTAGCCTCTAACGCTTGGCTTACCGCTTGAGACTCTAGCAAAAACTGTTGCTGCTCTTGCATTGGTAAGTGGTGCAGTTCTTTTAGGTTTGCACGTTTAGGTACCAAGATAACCCATGGCACCGCATTGTCTTTATGCAGAAGCGCAACACATAGTGGGAAATGACCGATAACGATGGTGTCTTTTGCCAGTTGAGGGTGCAGTTCAAAACTCATGATGGTATTCCAATTAACTTTTGTTTTATCTGGCGTCAGTATACGTCAGATAAAACAAAAGGTTGACGCTTTCACGCCAACCTTTTTAATTATCTCAATTATTGATTCGCTTACATGCGCTCTAGAGTATCGATACCTAGTAGAGACAGACCCTGCTTGATGGTCTTCGCTGTTAGCGCTGCTAGCTTCAGACGGCTTTGTTTCACCGCTTCGTCTTCAGCCACTAGGATAGGGCACGCTTCGTAGAAGCTAGAGAATTGACCTGCTAGTTCGAATAGGTAGCTACACATGATGTGTGGTTGACCTTCACGAGCAACAGATTGAACCGCTTCTTCGAACTGCATCAGTTTTGCGATAAGCGCTTTCTCTTTCTCATCAGTGATCTTGATTTCACCTTGTAGTTCATCCATAGACACGCCAGCTTTAGCGAATATAGATGCTACACGAGTGTAAGCGTATTGCATGTACGGTGCCGTGTTGCCTTCGAACGCGAGCATGTTGTCCCAATCGAACACGTAGTCCGTGGTACGGTGCTTAGAAAGGTCTGCGTATTTAACCGCTGCCATTGCAACCGTGTTAGCGATCGCTTTCTTCTCGTCTTCTGCTAGTTCTGGGTTCTTAGATTCGATCAGCTGTGCTGCACGAACCTCTGCTTCATCCAGAAGATCAGCAAGACGAACCGTACCACCTGCACGAGTCTTGAATGGACGACCATCTTTACCTAGCATCATACCGAATGCGTGGTGCTCAAGAGAGACAGACTCAGGCACGTAACCCGCTTTGCGAACGATAGTCCAAGCTTGCATTAGATGTTGGTGCTGACGAGAGTCGATGAAGTAAAGTACACGGTCTGCGCCTAGTTCTTCGTAACGGTATTTCGCACAGGCAATGTCCGTGGTGGTGTACAGGAAGCCGCCGTCGCGTTTTTGAACGATAACGCCCATTGCTTCGCCGTCTTTGTTCTTGAATTCTTCTAGGAATACAACTTGTGCGCCGTCATCTTCAACCGCAAGACCTTGCGCTTTAAGGTCTGCTACGATCTTAGGCAGCATGTCGTTGTACATGCTCTCGCCCATTACGTCATCACGAGTAAGAGATACATTTAGACGATCGTAGTTGCGTTGGTTTTGGATCATGGTTACGTCAACCAGCTTCTTCCACATTTCTGCGCAGAACTCGTCACCGCTTTGCAGTTTAACAACGTAGCCGCGAGCTTTTACGGCAAATTCTTCGTCTTCATCGTATAGTTTTTTAGATTCACGGTAGAAGCCTTCAAGGTCAGCCAGTTCCATAGATACTTCGCCAGACTCTTGCTGTACGCGCTCAAGGTTTGCGATAAGCATACCGAACTGAGTACCCCAGTCACCGATGTGGTTCGCACGGATCACTTTGTGACCTAGGAACTCAAGCGTACGTACTACGGCATCCCCGATGATGGTTGAACGTAGGTGACCAACGTGCATTTCTTTTGCAACGTTTGGCGCAGAGTAGTCAGCAACGATAGTTTGTGCTGCTTCTGCCGCTACGCCTAGACGTGAATCGGCTAAAGCGGCGTCAGCTTGTTTCGCAAGGAACTCTTCGCTTAGGAAAATGTTGATGAAACCAGGGCCTGCGATTTCTGTTTTACTCGCAATGCCGTCTAGCTCTAGAACATCCAGTACTTTCTGTGCAAATTCTCGTGGGTTAGTACCCAGTTTTTTAGCAACGCCCATTACGCCGTTTGCTTGGTAGTCACCAAATTGTGGCTTTGCTGATTGACGAACAGCTGCAGGACTGCCTGCAGGTGCGCCAGCGGCTTCTAGAGCCTGAGATACTTTGTCATTAATAAGTGCTTGGATATTCACACGCGTTTCCTTCAATTCAAGGACGAAGAACTCGGCAAGACAGGGGCCGAGTACTGTTGGAGTTCACAAAAATAGGATTAATGATAACAACTTTATTGCTTTTCATACAGAGAGGATTGGGGGAAATTTTTACTTTTTCGATTGAATGGAAATATGCGGCGGATAGGGTTTACTATTGCGCCCAGAGTAAAGAGATAAATGGCCCCAAAAGAGAGCAATAATGAGCACACCATTAGTAGAAAAGCGCTTAACACCTGAGCTGATGATCCAAGATTTAGACGCCTTTATGGCAAAGATTGAAGCGTTCGCTTTGATGCTTAAATTAGACCTGAGCTTTGCCCAAGCGGATCATATTGCACTGCGAATCAATGATTGCGATACAGCCAAAGCCGCGCATGAAGCTTGGAATCAATACGGCAAGGTGATCTCACAAGCGAAAATCAATGGGCGCCCAATCATCGTGATTGAATTCGACAAAGCGCTGGAAAGCCGTGGCTGGAAGATTGAGTGTCTGGAATTGCCATACCCAGCGGAAGGCAAAATTTACCCAACTGAAAGCTGGGAGCACGTGGAGTTTGTCATTCCATCGCATGCAGAAACGGCAGATGAGTTTTTCGCTGATCTGAAATATACTTACCCTGCATTTGGTGAGCACTTTGAACAGCTAGAAGAGATGGGCGTGAAGATCAAACTGTCTAGCCCGAAGGGCGAAGGCGAGCGCTTAAACAACCCGACGGTGGCATTTAAGTATCAAGGTATTTGTATCAAACTGCAC
Source organism: Vibrio sp. PNB23_22_6 (assembly GCF_052877535.1). Classification (NCBI taxonomy): domain Bacteria; kingdom Pseudomonadati; phylum Pseudomonadota; class Gammaproteobacteria; order Vibrionales; family Vibrionaceae; genus Vibrio; species Vibrio sp. PNB23_22_6. Next base: position 93,758 of record NZ_JBNFXP010000015.1, read on the forward strand.
CCACATTCACTCAAGCGCATTGTGGAGTCTGAACAGGCGTAATTAAACGTTTTTTAACGGCTTGTAGAAAAAGAAGGGTTGCTCAATGAGCAACCCTTTTTGTATTCAAATGTGAGGCCTTTAAAGAATAACCGTCTTATTCCCGTAAACAAAAACGTGGTCATTGAGCACTTTATTTAGCGCTTTGCTCAAAACGTTCTTCTCTACATCGCGGCCTGCTTGAGCCATATCTTGTGCGCTGAACGTGTGATCGACTGGAATCACGTCCTGCTTGATGATTGGGCCTTCATCTAAGTCATTCGTGACGAAGTGCGCGGTTGCACCAATGATCTTCACGCCGCGATCATACGCTTGCTGATACGGTTTCGCACCAATGAATGCGGGCAAAAAGCTGTGGTGAATGTTGATGATCTTATGACGGTATTTCTCTACGAAGGTAGGCGTTAGTACGCGCATGTACTTAGCGAGCACCAAGTAATCGGCATCGTATTGGTGAATCACTTCATGCATTTTTTGCTCGTGTTCTTCACGGCTGAGATCTTCATGGGTCACATGGTGATAAGGAATATCAAAGCGCTCAGTGAGGTTTTGCAGTTTATCGTAGTTACCCACCACAGCTGCGATTTCGACATCTAAACTGCCATCGTAGGTCTTCATTAGAATGTCCCCCAAACAATGGGCTTCTTTGGTCACTAAGATAATGATACGTTTACGACGAGAGCTGACAAGAGTGCGTTTCGCACCTTGCGGCAGTGCTTGGTCTAAATCGGCAAGGAACGTTTGGTCATTGAAGTATCCTTCTAACTCCGTTCGCATGAAGAAGTGCCCACTGGTGTTATCAACAAATTCGTTATTGTGAACGATATTCAGTTGATGCTTATAACAGATATTCGTGATTTTTGAGATCAAACCCGGAGCGTCGCTGCAATGGGTCAACAGTGTTTTCTTTTCCATAAATCAGATACTTCCATACATTATTTTTCTAGCGCACGAGTAAAGTACTCACTTTAGAAGCGTGAATCGTACGGCAATCTGACTTCATAAATAATCTATTCTCGACATGGTTTCAACCAATTATCACTATTGAGCCGTAAGCTGACCGTATTGTGGGCTGATGTCACACTCTATCCTCTGGTATACTCACACCAATTTTACTAACCAGATATCAGGCATGATTGCAAAAACATTTTCCTCTGATGGTGCTTTGGGTAAAGCGATTCCGGGCTTTCAGGCTCGTCAGCCACAAATAGACATGGCAGAAGCCGTCAGTAGTGCGATCAAGCAACAAAGCCAGTTAGTGGTAGAGGCGGGGACGGGGACAGGTAAAACCTTTGCCTACCTAGTACCAGCGTTGTTAAGTGGCAAAAAAGTCATCATCAGTACCGGTTCCAAAAACCTACAGGAGCAGTTGTACCATCGTGATTTGCCTTTAATGGTCAATGCATTAGGCTTTTATGGTCAGGTCGCGTTACTTAAAGGACGGTCTAATTACCTTTGTTTAGACCGTCTAAGTCGACAGATGGTCGAAAGTCATTCCACCGAGTCCGATCCCACTTTGTTAACGCAGCTAGTCAAGGTACGAGCTTGGTCATCAGAGACCAAAACCGGCGACTTGGGGGATTGTGACGATCTGCCGGAAGACAGCATGATCATCCCGACCATCACCTCGACCAATGATAACTGTTTGGGTAAAGATTGCCCGAGTTACACCGATTGTTTTGTTCTGAAAGCACGTAAACGCGCAATGGACTCCGACGTTGTGGTGGTCAATCATCACTTGTTCCTAGCCGACCTTGCAATTAAAGAAACGGGCTTTGGTGAACTGATCCCTGAAGCTGATGTGTTTATCTTCGACGAAGCTCACCAGCTGCCAGATATTGCGAGTGAATACTTTGGTCAGACAGTGTCGAGTCGTCAAATTCATGAACTGGCCAAAGACATTGAAATTGCCTATCGCACAGAAGCAAAAGACATGCGCCAACTGCAAAAAGTGGGCGATAAGCTGATGCAAAGTGCAATGGACATGCGCATCGTACTTGGCGAACCAGGTTTTCGAGGTAACTGGCGTGAGGCAATGCAATCGGAATCGATTAAGCGCGAGTTAATCCGCCTGATCGATAGTCTTGAGCTTGCCATCGATGTACTGAAACTTGCCTTGGGAAGAAGTCAGCTGTTGGATACTGCATTTGAACGTGCGAATTTGATCAAAGGCCGAATCGATCGGGTCTGTGATGTCGACATCACGGGGTATTCGTATTGGTATGACACGTCGCCACGTCATTTTGCTTTGCACATAACGCCTCTTTCGGTGGCGGATAAATTTCATGAGCAGATAGAAATTAAACAAGGTGCGTGGATCTTCACTTCGGCAACCTTAGCAGTATCGGGGGATTTTAAACACTTTACCGATCGTCTGGGGTTGAAACCCAAGCAGGCGTTTTCTTTACCCTCTCCTTTTGATTATGAGGAGCAGGCACGTTTATGTGTACCTCGCTATTTACCAGAGCCCAATAGTCCTGGCTTGTCTGATAAACTGGTGCACATGCTTGCTCCCGTGATTGAAGAAAACCAGGGGCGTTGCTTCTTTCTTTGTACTTCGCACAGCATGATGCGTGAGCTTGGTGAGCGCTTCCGTGAAGTACTGGATCTGCCTGTACTGATGCAAGGTGAGATGAGTAAACAAAAGACCCTTGCCGAGTTTATGGCGCTAGGTAATGCACTGCTGGTGGCGACTGGTGCATTTTGGGAAGGGATCGATGTTAGAGGTGATGCGTTGAGCTGTGTTATCATCGACAAATTACCGTTTACCGCCCCGGATGACCCGCTACTGAAAGCCCGGATCGAAGATTGTCGATTACGTGGCGGTGAGCCATTTGCAGAAGTGCAAATCCCTGATGCGGTGATCACCTTAAAACAGGGGGTAGGGCGTTTGATTCGAGACAGAAAAGACCGTGGTGCGTTGATCATTTGTGATAATCGTTTGGTGACACGTGATTACGGTGGCGTCTTCCTCGGAAGTTTACCGCCCATCCCAAGAACGCGTGATTTAGACCGAATCAAAGCATTCTTAAAAACAGAATAATGGGCCATAGACGAGAGCTGTGGCATAACCAAATCAAAGAAGAGTTGTAGAGAATTACATGAGCGCAAAAATTCTTGCTATCGATACCGCAACTGAAAACTGTTCAGTTGCTCTACTGGTTAATGACCAAGTGATTTCACGCAGTGAAGTTGCACCTCGTGACCATACGAAAAAAGTGTTACCTATGGTTGACGAAGTACTGAAAGAAGCCGGTCTAACTCTACAAGATCTGGACGCATTGGCATTTGGCCGTGGCCCGGGCAGTTTTACTGGCGTGCGTATCGGTATTGGTATTGCACAAGGTTTGGCATTTGGTGCCGACCTACCAATGATTGGCGTTTCTACGCTGGCCGCGATGGCACAAGCAAGTTATCGCCTACAAGGTGCCACTGACGTCGCGGTTGCCATTGATGCGCGTATGAGCGAAGTCTACTGGGCACGTTACACTCGCCAAGAAAACGGTGAATGGGCGGGCGTGGATGCAGAATGCGTGATTCCGCCAGGACGCCTAACAGAAGAAGTACAAGCAGACGATAAAACATGGACCACTGCAGGTACGGGTTGGGAGGCGTATCAAGCTGAACTTGCTGGCCTGCCATTTAGCGTCACGGGCAGTGAAGTCCTTTACCCAGATTCACAAGACATTGTGATTCTCGCACAACAAGAGCTGGCGAAAGGTAATACCGTGCCAGTAGAAGAATCGAGCCCGGTTTATCTACGTGATAATGTGACGTGGAAGAAGCTTCCGGGGCGCGAGTAATTAGCATGACAAAAGGCAGGGCGTTTACCCTGCCTTTTTATGGAGCGTTATGGCATCGATTAATGGTTTACCTTCCGCGCTAATACCAGGTGCCAACCGCACCAATAAAGTCGCTAAAAATGGCAAGGTAAAGAAAGCCAAAAACAACCAGCCCGTAGGCCATCCATCCAAGGTAGCAAACGCGGTAGCGCATTCCATAAAGCAAGTGGATGAGTCTCAAATTCATCGAGCTCAAGTCCAATACGACCTCCCAGAAGGACGTGGGCGTAAGGCAATGGAAGAGTATATGGATATCATGAATCGAGCGAAAAAAGAGGAACTCGATCAATTGTTTGGTGTCGATATCTATGTCTGACAAACAAATTAATAGTGGTGGTTTATGAAATTTTCTGGACGCATTTTTCCGGTTATCGTTGCAGCATTTTGGCTTTCTGCCTGTAGCTCGCTTCCTGAAGAGCTGAGCGCAAGCACTGAGCAGGTTTTGACCGATTACAAAACCTTTGCCCAGGATCAAGGGCAAGCAGCAAATGATGTTCGCCTTGGTGGTGTTATTGCAAAAGTCGATAACCTGAAAAATCAAACTCGTCTCGAAATCGTTAACCTTCCTATCAGCAAATCCGGTAAGCCCGATCTCAACAAAGAGCCACTAGGTCGTTTCGCGGTTTATTTTGATGGTTATCTTGAGCCCGTCGCTTTTAGCCAAGGTCGCCTAATTACCGTTGTTGGTAAAGGTGAGGGAGAAGAGAAAGGCAAGATAGGTGAACACGATTATATTTTCCCAGTGATGCACGGAGATGGCTATCGTTTGTGGAAGATTGAAGAGCGAGTGCGCACTTACGATACGCCAACGTATTTTTACCCATGTTATTCCATCAACTGTCGCATGATGCGTGCAGATTTTCCTCAAGACGGAAAAATCATCAAGCAGGTGAAATAGTCAGTGATCAACGAGCGTCGATTTGAGCTCCCAGCGGGAACGATGGCCGCCCTTGAAGTTGGAAGTGTTGAACGAACTGAACTGTCAGTTGTTTTTCTTCATGGGTGGATGGATAACGCAGGTAGCTTTAAAGTGTTGATGGAAAGGCTACATCAGCTCAACCCTAATATTCATTTGTTAGCGATTGACCTGTTTGGTCATGGTTTATCCAGCCATAAATCTTACGACAATTATTATCCTTTTCATGACTATATTGACGACTTGCACCAGTTGTTGGACAAATTATCATCAAACAGACTGATGTTAGTAGGGCATTCGCTTGGTGCTTTGATTGCAAGTTGTTATAGTGCAGCGTTTCCTGAGCGGGTTGAAGCGCTGGTGCAAATTGAAGGGGCGGGTCCGCTATCAGAACCCCCCGACAATAGCCTGCAGCGTTTGCGGGATGGTGTACTGAGTCGGCATCGACAACAGAGTAAGTCGAACAGGGCCATCGCTTCTTTCGACCTGGCGTTAAAGCTGCGAATGCAAACGAATCATTTAACGGCAGACCAATTAATGCCAATTGTTGAGCGCGGAACAGAATGTCGAGAAGACAAATGGTTCTGGCGGCATGACGCTAAGCTGAAATGTGCGTCGCTTTATCGTATGGCGCAAGAGCACGCAAACGCAATAACCAGTCAGATACGTTGCCCTCATCTGATCATACTGGGTGATAAAGGATTCCAACATTTACAGTCTAACCAAGTTGATTGGGGCGAGAACCTGCCAAAAGTAGTCTCTGTCGTCGGTGGACATCACTGTCACTTAGAGCAAGCACTCGAGGTCGCAGAGCGGATTCTTGGTGTAGTTAACAAAATCTAAACAAGTGTTTGAGAGTTACGTGCTCAAGCACGTTTGCTGTGCTGTAATAGTGTTCAAAATTAAAAAGACGCTATTTTTAGCCAGTTATAAACGAGGAGTAACATCGTGGATAAACCATGGCTTTCACGTTATCCAAGTGACGTACCTGAAACCATCAATCCAGAGCAATATGAGTCTTTGGTAGAAATGTTCGAGCAGTCTGTACAAAAATACGCAGACCAACCAGCATTCATGAATATGGGCTCGGTGATGACCTTCCGCAAGCTGGAAGAGCGTAGCCGCGCATTTGCTGCATACCTGCAAAACGAACTTAAGCTGAAAAAAGGCGACCGAGTTGCGTTAATGATGCCTAACTTGCTGCAATACCCAGTTGCGCTGTTTGGTATTTTGCGTGCAGGTTGTATCGCAGTGAATGTGAACCCACTTTACACTCCTCGAGAGCTAGAGCATCAGCTAAATGACTCAGGTGCAACGGCGATCGTTATCGTTTCTAACTTCGCGAACACACTCGAGCAAATCGTTGAAAACACATCAGTGAAGCATGTGGTTTTAACCAGTCTTGGTCAAATGCTGCCACGTGCTAAAGGCACACTGGTTGACTTCGTCGTCAAGTACGTGAAGGGCATGGTGCCTAAGTACGATCTGCCGGGTGCAATCTCAATGCGTAAAGCGTTGCACAAAGGTCGTCGTCTTCAGTACGTGAAACCCTTTATGTCAGGCGATGATATTGCATTTCTGCAATATACCGGTGGTACAACAGGCGTAGCAAAAGGCGCGATCCTGACACATCGCAACATGATCGCAAACGTGATGCAGGCGAAAGGCGCATACGGCCCAGTCTTGTCTCCTGGTCGTGAGTTAGTGGTTACTGCACTGCCGCTATATCATGTATTTGCGCTGACAGTGAATTGTTTATTATTTGTAGAGATGGGTGGGAATAACCTGCTGATCACTAACCCGCGTGATATTCCTGGCTTTGTTAAAGAGCTACAGAAATACCCATTCACGGCGATTACCGGTGTAAACACTCTGTTTAACGCACTGGTGAATAATGAAGATTTCCATGAGTTGGATTTCAGCAATCTTCGTCTCGCTGTAGGTGGTGGTATGGCGGTGCAACGCGCGGTTGCTGAAAGATGGCAAAAGACAACAGGTTGTTATCTGCTAGAAGGCTACGGCCTAACGGAATGTTCGCCATTGGTCGCGGCATACCCGCATGATTTAGTGGAGTACAACGGTTCTATCGGTTTGCCGGTGCCATCAACAGAAGTACGTATCGTTGATGAAGAAGGTAACCCATTAGCAAACACCGAGACGGGAGAACTTCAAGTTCGTGGCCCACAGGTTATGCAAGGTTACTGGCAGCGTCCTGAAGCCACTAAAGAAGTGATCAATGAAGATGGTTGGCTATCGACGGGTGATATCGTTAAGTTTGATGACGAAGGCTTCCTACACATTGTTGACCGTAAGAAAGACATGATTCTTGTGTCTGGCTTTAACGTGTACCCGAACGAAATCGAAGATGTGGTTGCGCTGCACGGTAAAGTATTGGAAGTTGCGGCGATTGGTCATCCACACGAAGTGTCTGGTGAATTGGTTAAGATCTACGTTGTCAAACGTGACCCTAGCCTAACCAAAGACGAGTTGATCACGCACTGTCGCCAACACCTAACGGGCTACAAGATCCCTAAATTGGTGGAATTCCGTGATGATTTGCCAAAGACCAACGTAGGTAAAATCCTTCGCCGAGTACTACGTGAAGAGAACGATGCAGAGCTAGCGAAGAAGAGCGCGTAAGTCGAATTCTTTGTGCAGCAATCATTTATTGCCAAATAGTGTTAGAATGCCAGCGTTTTGCTGGCATTTTTTATAGCGAGAAGTATGTGAATTATCAGATCATCACTAAAAACAAAGACCTAGAAGAAGTTTGTGCTCAAGCCAGAGAAGCAGACGTTGTTATGTTGGATACCGAATTTGTTCGAGTAAGGACGTACTATCCACAGCTAGGTTTGATCCAGCTTTTCGACGGCAAACAACTTTCTTTGATCGACCCAACTGAATTGACGGATATGACGTCATTCACCGAGTTATTGAAAGATACCTCTGTGTTGAAAGTGCTGCATGCTTGTGGTGAAGATTTAGAAGTATTCCAAAATGCGTTTGGCTGTACACCATTTCCCATGGTTGATACTCAGCTTATGGCGGCATTTCTTGGTCACGGCTTATCGACGGGCTTTGCCACGTTGGTGAACGAATACTTAGGCATCGAGCTCGATAAAAGTGAATCACGAACCGATTGGATGGCCCGTCCACTGACTCAAAAGCAGCTAGATTATGCGGCGGCAGACGTTCATTATCTCTTACCACTTTATGAAAAGCTCTTTGATCGTGTAACAGAAGCGGGCTGGTGGGAAGCGGTACAACAAGAAAGTGACTCGCTGGTCTCTAAGCGCATTCGTGAAGTCAACGAAGAAAACGCCTACCTCGATATTAAAGGTGCATGGCAGCTAAAACCATCAGAGCTTGCAGTGTTAAAACCTTTAGCGACATGGCGTTACCGTGAAGCACTTAAACGCGACTTGGCGTTGAACTTCATCTTCAAAGAAGGAGACTTGCTAACGGTAGCTCGTCTTGGGTTAACCAGCTTCAAGAAAATGGAAGCGGAGGATATTGACCCACGCGCAGTGAATCGTCATGGCGCAAGAATTGCCGCGATGGTGAAGAAGGCTAAGCAAACCCCGGCGGAAGACTACCCAGCGTCAATTGAGCGTTTGATGGATTACCCAGGTTACAAACAAATCTTCAAGAACCTGAAAGATGTGGTGAAGGTGGCTTCACAAAAATCGGGCCTGGCGACGGAATTTTTGGCCTCGAAGAAGCAAATCAATCAGATCATCAGCTGGGTATGGAAGAAAGACCGCGATCCAGCGAGACTGCCAGATGTGATGCAAGGTTGGCGCCTTGAACTTCTCGGCGAGAAGATGAACAAGGTGCTGAAGTAAGTACAAATTAAAAAGGTTGGCAATGTTGCCAACCTTTTTTGTAACACGCATTTGTATTTTGCTTGAGGTACTCATTTTGATAAGGCTAAGCCGCCGAGTCATTCTAGCTGAAACGCAAGTACCTGGGTGAGACTAGGAATCTACTCACCGCCCACTTTGAAGGCAAAATCCTATCTCACCAATCCGAGCACTCTGGTAATAGATTCTGAATCACGCTCGTTCCTCGCTGTCCAGAATGACGGGGAGATAGTGGGTCATTCC
>NZ_JBNFXP010000016.1:0-102038 GCF_052877535.1 Vibrio sp. PNB23_22_6
TTTCCGCTCATGATAACACCTCATAGTTTATTGAATTATATAACTATTAAGTGTCTAGTGAAGTGGGGTCTTACCAACCATAAGTGCTTGGTCGTGGATGACTCCATGGTGGTACGTCATCACGTGGTGCAACTGCTGGAGCATCAATACCTGCAAACACTTCAAGCAGAGAATGGTCAGCAAGCGATTGAATTAATCGAGCAGAACCCTGATATCACATTAGTGCTCACCGACCATGACATGCCAACCAAAGATGGCATTACAATGATCAGAGAACTCCGTCAGAATTTTGATAAGAACCAACTGGCTATTCTTGGTATTTCTGGTAGCGATGACCACACAATGACGGCCCGTTTTCTAAAAGCTGGCGCAAATGACTTTTTATACAAACCTTTTAACCAAGAAGAGTTCTTTTGTCGAATTCACCAAATCTTAGACATGAAAGAAGCCACAACTGAGTTGTATCGAATGGCAAACCAAGACTCACTCACAGGTTTGTGGAATCGACGCTTCTTGTTTGGCCAAGCGTGTGGTGGGTGTGAAAAGCGCAACATCGCCATGCTTGATATCGACTTTTTTAAGAAAGTGAATGACCGCTATGGGCACGATGGTGGGGATGCCGCACTCGTCATGGTAGCGAATATCTTAAAGATATATTTCCCAGATGACGTGGTCGCTCGATTTGGCGGAGAAGAGTTTTGCATTCAAGCATGTGGCCAATATGAAGAGTTTGTTACTCGGCTAGAGCAGATGAGGCTGCGAGTGGAAAAAACACCGATCCCTTACCAAAACCAAGAAATTCAAATCACAATCAGTATTGGGGTTTCTACTGCCTGCGGTAACCTAGACCAACAAATTAAAGTCTCAGACGATCGCTTGTATCAAGCGAAAGAACATGGTCGAAACCAAACCATTTATCAATAGCAGCTTTTTGGGATTCACAGCCTAAAAAACAAAACCCAGCCATTGGCTGGGTTTTCTATTTCTTACGTTCGCAAATTAAGCGATGCGATCTTTTTCCCATGCAGCGAGCTTTTCAGCTCGTGCCGCTTCGCGAGCCTCACGCTTCTTACGTGCATCACATGGTTCGGGACAGTTACATACTTTCTCGATACCAACCGCACCAAGACCGCCACAGCTGCCTTTTACCACCTTCTTTTGGAAGATGTAACCTACTGCCATCGCTGCAATTACCGCAACAAAGACAGCAAAAGTAATTAGAAATGTACTCATAAGGACATACTCACTTCTGTTGTTATTTCTTCATGAACGGCTTGTATGCTTCCGAAGCCAGCTCTTTAAAACCATCATCCGTTTTCACAATCATGAAAACAGGAATGTTGTTCTCGTTTGCGATTTCCATGCCTTTGTCTTCACCCAGAACCATAATACCAGTTGCAAGACCATCAGCCGTCATCGACGATTTATCTAATACCGTTACAGACACCACTTTATGATGGATTGGCTTGCCTGTTTGTGGATTGATGATGTGAGAGTATCGCACACCATTGCTCTCAAAGTAATTACGATAGTCACCACTTGTTGCAATTGCCATATTGCCTGGTTCAATAATTTCTTGAATTGAGCGTTCATCCACCGTTGGTTTTTCGATCGCAATACGCCATGGCACGCCTTCGCGGTTAATGCCTTTCAAACGCATTTCGCCACCGACTTCCACCATGTAATTATGAATACCTTCGGACTGCAGGTAATCAGCGACCACATCCACACCCCAGCCTTTCGCGATAGTCGATAGATCGACATATAGGTTGGGAATGTCTTTCGACATTTTATTACCTTCAACTGAAAGGTGGTGAATACCTGTATTCGCTTTTCGAGCCGCCAGCTCTTCATCCGTTGGAACTACGTCTGGACGCGCTTCTGGACCAAACCCCCAAAGATTCACTAGAGGACCAACCGTCACGTCTAATGCGCCTAGTGTAAGACTGTTTAAACGAATCGCTTCTTTCACTACCGTAGCAGTTTGTGGTGAGACTTCAAATGGCTCATTGGTTTGGTGTTGGTTGAAACGGCTAAGCTCTGAATCTTCACGGTAAGTAGACATTTGATCGTTTACTTCTTCAAGTAGGCGATCGATTTCTGTCTGAAGCACTTCAGGCGATGGTAGGCTACCTTGCTCGATGTATTTGATATTGTAAGTGGTACCCATTGTTGGGCCACTTAAATGGATTTGATCTGCAGGCTGCTCACAGCCCGCCAAAACCAATAGAGAAGCGAATGCAACAAGCCACTTTTTCACTTGTTTACTCCTAGTGTTGTTAATACCAATTCCCCTAATCATCTGATTGGCAGTATTGGCTGTATTGGCATAAATTGATATGGAAAATGGGTTCTTTGCAACTAAACCGATTTCCTATATCAACTGTTGAATATTGTTTTTATTTCTACAAAAAATAATGGCTGACTAAAGGTAGTCAGCCATAACATATATAATTTCAAGGAGTTGGAGTTGTAGCTAGGCGGTAAATAAACCCAAGCCTATGAGCATAGTTCAACTATGTGATTAGGACGGCCGGCGAACCGGTGGGTTTATGAAACCAACAACGCTACAGCTTCAAATACGCTGAAATTTAACCACCGAAGTCATCTAGTAGGATGTTCTCATCCTCTACACCTAGATCTTTCAGCATGCCGATAACAGCCGCGTTCATCATAGGTGGACCACACATGTAGTATTCACAGTCTTCTGGCGCTTCATGATCACGTAGGTAGTTCTCGTAAAGAACGTTGTGAATGAAGCCAGTGTAACCATCCCAGTTATCTTCTGGAAGTGGATCAGACAGTGCGCAGTGCCATACGAAGTTGTCGTTCTCAGCAGCTAGGCCGTCGAAGTCTTCTACGTAGAACATTTCACGCTTAGAACGTGCACCGTACCAGAATGACATCTTACGCTTAGAGTGCAGACGTTTTAGCTGGTCGAAGATATGAGAACGCATTGGAGCCATACCTGCGCCACCACCAACGAATACCATTTCTGCGTCAGTGTCTTTTGCGAAGAACTCACCGAATGGACCAGAGATCGTACACTTGTCGCCTTCTTTTAGAGACCAAATGAACGATGACATGATGCCAGGTGGTACGTCTGGATTGTTCGGCGGCGGAGTCGCGATACGAACGTTCAACATGATGATGCCGTGCTCTTCTGGGTAGTTCGCCATTGAGTACGCACGAATCGTCTCTTCTGTTACTTTCGACTCGTAACGGAACAGGTTGAACTTATCCCAATCTTCACGATATTCCTCAGGAATGTCGTAATCTGCGTATTTCACGTGGTGAGCTGGCGCTTCGATCTGGATGTAACCACCAGCACGGAAAGGTACTGATTCGCCATCTGGAATTTGTAGCTTAAGCTCTTTGATGAATGTTGCTTTGTTATCGTTAGAGATAACCGTACATTCCCACTTCTTAACGCCGAAGATTTCTTCAGGAAGTTCGATGTCCATGTCAGTTTTCATTGCAACCTGACACGCTAGACGCTCACCTTCACGCGCTTCACCTTTCGTAATATGGTCAAGCTCGGTCGGTAGGATGTCGCCACCACCTGATTTAACTTTTACGCGACACTGGCCACATGAGCCACCGCCACCACAAGCAGAAGATACGAATACGCCAGCACCCGCTAACGCAGTTAGTAGCTTACCACCTGGCTGTGTAACGATCGCCAACTCAGGGTTATCGTTCACAGAAATTGTAATGTCACCTGTTGGTACAAGCTTAGACTTAGCGAAAAGAATCACTAGTACTAGCGCAAGTACGATCAGAGTAAACATCACTACACCAAGAATAATGTCCATTGACTATTCCTTAATTGTTGCGGTTTACCCGACTTACAGTTGAACACCAGAGAAAGACATAAAGCCTAACGCCATCAAACCTACAGTGATGAACGTGATACCTAGACCACGTAGACCAGGAGGTACGTCTGAGTACTTCATTTTCTCACGGATACCTGCAAGAGCGACGATGGCTAGCATCCAGCCCACACCTGAACCGAAACCATAAACAATAGATTCAGCAAAGTTGTAGTCACGTTGTACCATGAAAGATACACCACCGAAGATCGCACAGTTTACAGTGATCAGCGGTAGGAAGATGCCTAGCGCGTTGTACAAAGGTGGGAAGAAACGGTCAAGAACCATCTCTAAGATCTGTACAAGTGCTGCAATTACACCGATGAAGGTGATGAAGTTTAGGAAGCTAAGGTCTACGCCCTCAACTAACGCGTTCTCTTTCAGAACTAGGTTGTATACTAGGTTGTTCACAGGAACCGCGATAGTAAGTACTACCACTACTGCAACGCCTAGGCCGAAAGAGGTCTTAACTTTCTTAGATACGGCAAGGAAAGTACACATACCTAGGAAGAAAGACAGTGCCATGTTTTCGATGAAAATCGATTTAACTAGCAGACTGATGTAATGTTCCATGACGCCCTTACTCCTTCGCTTCTACTTGTTCTGGTTTCAGAATACGGATTACCCAGATCAGGAAGCCGATTAGGAAGAATGCAGATGGTGCTAGTAGCATCAGGCCGTTTGGTTGGTACCAACCACCATTGCTCACTAGCGGAAGCACTTCCATACCGAACAGTTTACCTGAGCCAAATAGCTCACGGAAGAAACCGACAGTGATAAGAACGAAACCGTAACCAAGACCGTTACCAATACCGTCGATTAGAGATGGAATTGGCGCAGACTTCATTGCGAATGCTTCAGCACGACCCATTACGATACAGTTCGTGATGATAAGACCTACGAATACCGATAGCTGCTTAGAGATATCGTATAGGTAGGCTTTTAGCACTTGGTCTACCACGATAACTAACGATGCGATGATCGCCATCTGAACGATGATACGTACGCTGTTAGGAATGTGGTTACGGATAAGAGATACACAGAAGTTAGACAGAGCCGTTACGAAAATAACCGCTAGAGTCATAACAAACGCTGTCTCTAGTTTTGTTGTTACTGCAAGCGCAGAACATACACCAAGAACCTGAAGCGCGATTGGGTTGTTATCCAATACTGGCGCTAGGATGCTCTTTTTAACATTTTGGGTACTGGACATTAGTTTAGACCTCCGTCACGCACTTTCTCTAGGAACGGGCCAAAACCGTTGTTGCCTAGCCAAAAGTCAAACGTGTGCTGTACACCTACTGCAGTAAGCGTTGCACCTGATAGACCATCTACTGCATGCTTAGAACCTTGTGGCGCACCACCCTTCACGATCTTGATCGCTGGTTTGTGGTTTTCGTCAAACAGCTCTTTGCCTACGAATTGTGCACGCCAAGTTGGGTTCTCAACTTCACCACCCAATCCCGGAGTTTCACCTTGTTCGTAGTAAGTAATACCGTTAACGGTGTTACCATCAGTTTGTACTGCCACGAACGCATACATCATTGACCATAGACCGTTACCGTGAACCGGCAGAATCACTTGGTCAACTTTGCCATCTTGCTTAACAAGGTAAACCGTACCCACGTTTGCACGACGGATGATTTTCGCTTTGTCTTGTTCAGCGGTTAGTTTGATAGATTGTGCAGGATCTTTTGCTGCCGAGCGCTGATCATAAGCACCAGCATTGCCTTCAACAAAGTTACCTGTTTTGAAATCCACCAAACGTGGCTCAATGTACTCACCGTACAGCTCTTTCACTTGTGCTGAATTTGACGCTTCAATGCCAGCGACTTCAAGGATTTTAGTTTGCTTATCTAGCACAGCATTTTCTTGCTGTTTGCTGCGTAAACCTACTGCGGCTGTTGATACGATGATTGAACAAACGAGGCTCAACCCGACAACAACACCCAGCGTCTTTTTAATGCTGTCGTTATTACTTGCCATAGCGTGCTAGTCTCCGCTTGATGTTCTTCTCAATCACTACATGGTCGAACAGAGGTGCAAATAGGTTCGCGAATAGAATCGCCAGCATCATACCTTCTGGGTACGCTGGGTTAACTACACGGATCATCACACACATTGCACCGATAAGGATGCCGTACCACCACTTACCGCCATTGGTAAATGAAGCGGATACTGGGTCTGTTGCCATGAAGAACATACCGAACGCAAAACCACCTAGAACTAGGTGCCAGTGCCATGGCATGTTGAACATTGGGTTGGTGTCAGAACCGATCACGTTAAATAGTGTCGCTACTGCAATCATACCGATCATTACACCCGCAATGATGCGCCATGAAGCGATTCGCATGTAAACGATCATCGCTGCGCCAATCATTAGTGCTAGCGTCGATACTTCACCGATTGAGCCTGGGATGTTACCAATGAAAGCATCCATCCAAGTCACAGGAGCGCCAGTGATGTTGTTGATCAACGCACCGCTACCGCCGTTAGCCCATTGGCTAAGCGCCGTTGCACCAGAGAAGCCGTCAGCTGCAGTCCAAACGACGTCACCCGAGATTTGAGCAGGGTAAGCGAAAAATAGGAACGCACGGCCTGCAAGTGCAGGGTTAAGGAAGTTACGACCTGTACCACCGAAAATCTCTTTAGCAACAACAACACCAAAGGTAATACCTAGTGCCGCTTGCCACAAAGGTAGCGTTGGTGGAACGATAAGTGCGAACAGAATAGAAGTAACAAAGAAACCTTCGTTAACTTCGTGCTTACGCACCATACAAAACAGCACTTCCCAGAAACCACCAACGATAAATACCGTTGCGTAGATAGGTAGGAAGTAAGTCGCACCTAGTAGCATTTTACTGCCAACCCCTGCATCAGCGCCAAGAGTGCCGCCAAGCATTTCGGTTAGCCAGTAGTGCCAGTTACCACCGATGATTGTCGCTAGTTGTTCACCAGCGTACATGTGGTTTAGAGCTGCGATAGCTTGGCCACCCGCGTTGTACATACCCCAAAACATTGCTGGGAATACCGCGAACCAAACCATGATCATGATACGTTTTAGGTCAACGCTATCACGAACGTGTGAGCTTTTTTTAGTCACTAGACCAGGCGTGTAGAAAACGGTTGCTGCAGCTTCGTACAGAGCAAACCACTTTTCGTGTTTGCCGCCCGGTTCAAAATGATGCTCGATGTCTTCAAGAAACTTTTTAAGAGCCATGAAAATTACCCTTCCTTCTCGATCGTATCTAGGCATTCACGAAGTAACAAACCGTACTCGTACTTACCAGGACATACAAAGGTACACAATGCTAGATCTTCTTCATCCAGTTCAAGCGCACCTAGTGCTTGAGCACTGTCTGTATCGCCAGCACATAGATCACGAAGTAGCAGAGTAGGCTCCATGTCTAGAGGCATTACGCGTTCGTAGTTGCCGATTGGAACCATTGAACGATCACTACCGTTAGTCGACGTCGTCATGTTGAACAACTGACCTTTAAATAAGTGACCAAGGAAAGATTTCGTTACAGAGAACTTGTTTTTACCAGGCATTGCCCAGCCAAATAGCTCTTTGTCACGGCCTTCGCGTAATACAGAAACCTGTTGATGGTAACGGCCAAGGTACGCGTGTGGACCAACAGCTTGTGTACCTGAAAGTACAGAACCAGAGATCACACGAACTTCGCCAGGCATCAATTCATTATCTGTTAAGTCATCTAGGCTAGCGCCGACTACAGTGCGAACTAGACGAGGGTTATTCACTACTGGGCCAGCTAAAGACACTACACGATCCGTGTATAGCTCACCTGTTAGGAATAACTTACCGAACGCGATAACGTCTTGGTAGTTGATGCTCCAAGCCACGTTTTGTGCATTTACTGGGTATAGGAAATGCATGTGGGTGCCAGCAAGACCTGCTGGGTGAGGGCCATCGAAGACATGTTCTTCTACGTTAGACTGAGAAGAGCGTGGCAAACTCGTGCCAGATTTACAAACGTAAACCTTGTCTTCTGTCAGAGCTGAAAGAATGTCTAGACCTGCAACGAATGCTTCTTTTTGTTCATTGATGATCAACTCAGGCTGAGCCGCAAGTGGATTAGTATCCATTGCAGTTACGAAGATAGCCTTAGTAGAAGACTCAATTGCTGGAACCTTGCTGAACGGACGAGTACGTAAAGCGGTCCAAAGGCCAGATTCAATTAGTTGAGTCTTGATCACTTCACGATCTAAACCAACTAGTTGAGCTGCTTCAAACTTGTCGAATGTCACCTGCTCTTCACCTGCCACTTCAATCACTACAGATTGAAGAACACGCTTCGCGCCACGGTTCACTTCGATCACTTTACCAGCTGCTGGAGCAGTGAACTTCACGCCAGGGTTCTTTTTGTCTTCAAAAAGAACTTGCGCTTTTTTCACTTCATCACCAACGCGGACATGCATGGTAGGACGCATGCCAACGTACTCTTCGCCAAGCAAGGCGACTTTTTTGATGGTCTTACCATCATTAATCACCTGGGATGGAGTTCCTGCGATAGGAAGATCCAAGCCCTTCTTTATTGTAATCATACGCACTTGCACTACTTTTATCGGGAAAAAGATTCTTTTGATTGCGTAACTTTTAGACACGACATCAGTGTCCGGTTCTGATGCTGTTTAAAGCACCAAAATCGCAACATCCTATTAAAAATCTCATCACTGTTTTTGGGATGGATTTATCAGGTGCAGTAGTTTAGCATTTTTTAGGAACTTGATGCCATGACCAATCACAGCAATAGTGGTTTTATTTCGTACGAAATAACGCTAAAAGGCTAAATATTAGTCATAAGTTTGAACCATCGCACAAACGCCAACTCACTTTTATTGGGTGTATTAATAATGCATTCACGCTTTGAAATAAGCATTAACTTCCATTCATTTGTTGAAATACTGTTAATACTCGTTTACTCACAGAGCGTCTATCTCCCCCTTCAAAAATGGGCAAAATATAAAAAAGATGGCCAAAGCCATCTTTTAAAAAATCAGCATGTTATGTTTAGTTTATCGACCACCACCCAAGCACATAGGGCTGTCAGGTGCACCGTCTTGCTCGAACTTCCATTCTTCTGGTGTATAAGTGTGGATGGCAAGCGCGTGAATGTGGTTATCTAACTCATCTGCAAGCACCAAATGCACTTGACGGTGACGGCCGATAAGACGCTGCCCGGCAAATGCACCACTTACCACAATCACCTTAAAATGACTCTCCGAACCAGGGGGAACATTGTGCATATAGCTTTCATTAATCACTTTTAGGTAGTCAGGTTGCAAGTTAATATGCAATTTTTTTTCTATGATTTCTTGGATCATATTCAGCCCTCATTGATGCCAACTTGACAAGTATATACTTTCGCTTCGTAAATTAAATGCTCCGCCTCGCATTCTCGGTCCCTTTTTCGCATTAGAGTTTGTAAAATGCGCGGTGAAAAACTGCAAATTTGACAGCTTTTTGTATCTTGGCCCGCCATCATTTGCGACAATAATCTCTAGTTTCCAACTTAATCTATGTTTACCTATGAAAACCGAATTGAATCTTCACGATCGAAGCCTGACGCTTCATCGTTTCCCAAAGCGATCCAATGAAACACTTCAAGCTTGGGATGCGGGTGATGAATACCTCATCAATCACGTGGAAGACCTAGCATTGCCTGACCATCAAAACATCGTTGTTATTAACGATAACTTCGGTGCATTGGCTTGCTGGTTTTCTAAGAAGCATAACGTCACGTTGATGAGTGACTCTTTTATTTCTCATAAAGGCGTTCAGCAAAACTTAGAGCAGAATCATTGTAATAAGGTCGCGTTTCTCACCACGATGGATGATATCCCTGCCAATGCCGACATGGTTTTGATCCAACTACCAAAGAGTAATCGCCACCTTATTTGGTTATTGAGCCAACTACGCAAAGCGCTACCTGCTGCTTGCCCGATTATTGCCGTCAACAAAGCAAAAGAAATCCACACGTCGACCCTCAAGCTGTTTGAGAAATACTTGGGCGAAACAAAAACATCTCTTGCTTGGAAAAAACATCGCTTAGTGTTTTCTCGCGCGAATGTAGAGCCCGCTATTGAAGTCGATCCAATGACGATTTGGGATGTGGAAGGCGAAGACATTCAACTGAAAAATTGGCCTAACGTGTATTCAGGTGAAAGCTTAGATTTGGGCGCTCGCTTTATGCTACAGCATATCCCACAAGATCCAGCCCTTAAGCATATTGTCGACCTAGGCTGCGGTAACGGTGTACTCTCCGTGAAAGCGGGTCAATTGAATCCCCAAACGCGCCTTACCTGTGTCGATGAAAGTTTTATGGCTGTCGAGTCAGCGAAACAAAATTTAATTGATAATTTAGGTGAAGGAAGAGATTACCAATGTATCGCAAATAACTGCTTGGACGGCTTTAAACCTGGTAGTAGCGACCTGATCATGTGTAATCCACCGTTTCACCAACAGCAGGCCATTACAGACCATATCGCTTGGCAAATGTTCTGTGATGCAAAACGAATCTTAAACAAAGGTGGCAAGCTGCTGGTCATCGGCAATCGCCATCTCGGTTATGACGCCAAACTAAAGCGTCTTTTTGGCGACAGTAATGTAAAATTGGTCGCCTCTAACAATAAGTTTGTCATTTTACAGGCAACAAAAGATCCTGCTAAATTAGGCGCAAACTAGGGTCTGAATTCAGAAAAATGGTTAAAAGGAATAATATAATGAAAAAACTGGTACTCGCGGCTTCGGTTGCTTTGCTGGCCGCATGTTCAGCACCTCAACAACCACAACTTAATCTAATGCCGGAGACGACCCTAAGCACTAACCCTATCGTTCAGGGCAAAACATACAGTCTAACCAGTAAAGATCTTCGCGCTGCACAGTATGTCGCATTGGTCGATAACGGACGTTCGAACATTCTTCCTCTTCATGCCAAGCAAAGCCTGCGTATCTCACTGGAAGGGGCGCTCGAACAGCAATTATCTTCTCAGGGGTTTCACTCTGATCTAAATAGCAACAACGCGATTGAATTAGAAATACAAGAAGTATTAGTCAATGTGAAGCACTCTGTTATGGAAAACGAAATGGATGCCAAGGCAGTGCTTGAGATCACCGCTGAAACACCTCAAGGTAAGCTCGTAAAAACCTTTACAGGCACAGCGAAACGTTCTGGCACACTAAGCGCGTCTGACGCAGATATAGAACAAGCGCTTAATGATGTTATCGCACTTACCCTAAAAGAAATGGCCAATGATGCAGAGTTGCGTCAATACATGCAGGAGCGATTCTAATGTTGCGTAAAGCTATTCTTTCTCTTGCCTTGCTTAGCTGCAGTGTTTTTGCTGGTCCAAAAGTTGCGTTTGAAACAACGTTAGGTAACTTCACCGTTGAATTGAATCAAGAAAAAGCACCAATCACAGTCGCGAACTTTCTTAAATATGTGGAAGACGGCAGCTATGAAGGCACTATTTTTCATCGCGTGATCCCGGGTTTTATGGCTCAGGGGGGAGGGTTCAACCAAGACATGCAAATGGTAAAAACGTACGCGCCAATTAAAAACGAAGGAAACAACGGTTTAAACAACGACCGTGCAACCATTGCTATGGCTCGAACCAATCTTCCTGACTCTGCGACGCGCCAGTTTTTTATTAACCTAACTGATAATGACTTCTTAAACTACGGCTCTCGTCCACCAGGCTATGCGGTATTTGGAGAAGTGACCGAAGGTTTCGATGTGATTCAAAAAATGGCGAAACAGCCAACCAAATCCGTCGGTCGAATGCAAGATGTCCCTGAGACGCAAATTGTCATAACCAAGGCCACTCTCATTAAGTAGCAAGCCAATAAGCCCTTTGAATAGTCGAAGGGCTTTCTCTTTTCGTCGCTCGATATTAACGGATCCATTTATGTCTTCACTGCCTTCCATTACTTGGCTGGAAACAGTAAAAAGTTACCTCGACAAACGCCTAATGTGGGTCTTCATGCTCGGTTGTTCGAGTGGTTTCCCTTGGGTACTTATTGGTTCAAACATGTCTGGCTGGCTCAAAGACGCCGGTTTGACGCTGTCTGCTATCGGTTATTTCGGTAGTGTGTTTGCCGTATACGCAATCAACTTTATGTGGGCTCCACTGGTCGATCGCGTCAAATTACCCGTGCTACATCGATTATTGGGACAACGCCGTAGTTGGATTCTCCTTTGCCAGTCTATCATCTTAGTCGCGACGCTTTATATTGCAGAAGTAAACCCGGCAGAAAATTTGATTTTCACCTCTATGCTCGCACTCTGTATTGCAACCGCTTCTGCTACCCAAGATATTGCTATCGATGCTTTCCGTATTGATACGTTTCCTAAATCAGAATCATCCAAGTTACCACAAGCTTCGGCGATGGCGGTGATCGGCTGGTGGACAGGATACTCACTTCCGGGTTACCTCGCTTTCATCAATGCAGACAGCGTGGGCTGGAATGGCGTTTATTATGGTATGGCTATCATTGTGGTGTTATTGATGATATTCACGTTGTTAGTTGGTGAACCGCAAACTCAGCGTGAACAACTGCAACATCAAGCCGAACAACGTCATAAAGAAGTGGTTGGTTCTAAGTTGGTTGCTTGGTTTACCGTGACCGTTGTAGAACCGTTCCTTGATTTCTTTAACCGAAACGGAGTGCGTGTTGCTATTACTTTGCTGCTCTTCGTTTTCTTGTTTAAGATTGGTGAAGCGTTCTTAGGTAGAATGTCGATCGCGTTCTATAAAGATATTGGCTTTAGCAACGAGCAAATCGGTTACTACTCCAAATTAATTGGCTGGGGTGCAACCATGCTGTTTACGTTTGTTGGCAGTATGTTCAATGTGAAGTTTGGTATCGTCCGCGGCCTGATGATTGGTGGTATTGCCATGGCAGCCAGCAACCTGATGTTCGCATGGATTGCGAAAGTCGGCCCGAGTGAGCATTTGTACTTAGCGACCATCATCGTTGATAACTTTACAACCGCCTTCTCAACGGTTGCTTTCGTGTCTTTCTTAACAATATTGACAGGACAGGCATTTTCCGCGACACAATACGCTTTGCTCGCCTCTTTAGGTAATTTTGGGCGAACAACACTCGCTTCTTTTAGTGGGGAATTGGTCGACTACCTAGACAATTGGACGGCTTTCTTTATCCTTACCGCAGTCATGGTAATTCCAAGCTTAATCATGCTTTATTCGTTAAGACACTACTTTACAGATTTGCTAGAGAAAGCGAAGCAACGACACTAACCACGTGAGATTAATTAAAAAAACCACCGAAAAACGGTGGTTTTTACTTTGAATTCGTGATGTTAAGGGTACATGCCGTTACCAAATAGATTAAAGATTCGGGCGACACCTTGAGTGAAAATCATCGGTTCTGTCAGCACCGTCAAACACAAACAGTCTTCCCCGGTTTTGGTAAATGGACTGTGCTTATTCGATGCATCTCTTACCAGCAGATCGCCTTGCTCATAGTGGCCATCTTCATCACTGAATCCACCATGTAAAACTAAGGTTGACTCCAACCCTTTATGGGTATGCTGTGGAATCCTTACATCTTCACTGATGTACATCAGGTTTACTCTTGCGTCTTCCCCAAAATCGATTTGAGCACTAAAGACCTTACCGCCATAACTCTTCCAATCTCCGACTAAGTCAGTGTACCGACTCAACGTTTTTGGAAGCTGAAAAGTTTTACCCGCAACGCTTACCGAAGCGACTTCTCTGATAATAATATCATCACAGGTTGGCTTTGAATTAATAATGTCACGAAACATGAGGTCAAAAGTAGGGTCATAGTCAGCCGGAATATCATTGGCGACATCACAGGCTTGGGCCGCTTCCATTTGATTGACACATGCACGGCAATAGGAACATGTTTCCAAATGGGTTGCGACCACTAAACCAGAAACCGCATCGATACTTCCTGAAGCATAGGCCTCTAACAAGTTGTTATCTGGGTGTTTGTTCATAGTTGCTCCGTATGCATCGAATGCCTTAATTTTTCTACCGCCAATCTTAAGCGCGATTTAACGGTGCCAAGAGGAATATCGAAAAGCTCCGCAACTTGTTGATGGGGCATTTCCTCTAAATACACTGCCCGCAGAACATCTCTCTGATTTTTGGGCAGTATGTCTAAAAACTTAACCACCTGCTCTTTGAGCATGTCCTGCTCCGGCGAATAATGGTCAACCAAATCAGGGGGGTAGTATTCCGATGGCCAGATGTCATCAGAATGAATATGCAGATCTTTGCCTTTCTGTTTTCTCAGTAAGTCAAAGCACTGGTTTCGAATAATCGTGTAGATCCAGGTTGATAACGCGCTTTTCGACCCGTCATATAAATGGGCTTTTTGCCACACCGTCGCCATGGCCTCTTGCACCATCTCCATTGCCACTTGATCGTTACCAACATGCTTATAAGCGAACTGCTTCAGTTTCGGTGCATAGAAACGAAATACAAAGGCAAACGCGTCGGTGTCTCTCGCTTTTACCCTGTCCATGTATGCGTTCCACTCGCTTCGCCCTAGTTTCTGAGAGTTATCACTCATCATAATCAACCTTAATAGTCGGGAGGAGTCGCCTCCTCCCTCTTCATCCTAATTCGTGATGTCATTAACCAAAAGGTTAAAGCCACCATTATCGTCAATGGCAATAGCTTGATATACCATACCATTTTCTAGCGTAGGTAAAGGTGCTGGACCTATAACAGGCGTTTTGTCACCAGGTGCGGTAACCGTCACATAATAATCGCCCGCTGCTACATAAATATTTTGAACACTATCTTTATACGCAAAATTGGCTATCGCTGGATCAATGCTCGAAATATCCTGTGACTGCGTGAGGTAAACATCAACAGTTGCAGCGGCTGGGTTTGCAGCCGCATGTGTCACATTCAGGACGGCACTCGTTGCAATCGATCTTCTGTTGTCTTCAACGACTAGCGCTTCAATATCAGACACTAAGCCAATCGCATATACGCTATATGAGTTGCCTGGAGCAAAGGCCAAATCTGCGCTAATAATTGGGGTTGCTATACCTTGCGCATCAACCTGAACTTGGTAAGAGTCTGAAGCCAATGTTTGATAAGTTGAGATGGTTTTAAAGGCTACGTCTGAAAGCACTGTTGTACCATCTAGAGACACATCAACGTTCGGGGCGCCATTAACTAGGTGTCCGACCCGAACGTCTGATTCTGCGGACGGGAAATCACGCATAGAGTCATTAGACACATTTTGAACTATAGTCGAACCCTCGCCATCGAGAACAAGCAATTTTACGGGTGACTCAGATACCGAGCCGCCTTTATTTATCGCAGCGACGGTTAAATTGCTGTTTGGCGCTAGAGTCAATGGGCCTGAATCAAAGACCGGCGTGTTCGCCGCATCAGAAGAATCGGTCAAACGAATCTGGTATTCGCCATCTGGGATATTGAGAACGTTAGTAAATTGGGTATAGGCAAGGGTCGCGACAGGGTTCTCATTGGTAAGGTCTGCATCAGGAGTCGTAACAAATACATTGACTTGGGTAACACCAGTCGCGGCGTGGACAACTTGCACATCCAGACTCTGGTTATTGGCCATCGAATCTTCTGAACGTGTCACAATAAGAGGTTCTACCGACCCATCAGCCGCACTACCGACAACAAATGCGGTGTAAAGAATATCATCATCAAGGTAGAGCGGCGCGTTGATGACTTCCGCCGTTTGGCCACCAGGCAACTGAACGTCGACAGCAACATCATACGTCCCTTCTTCAAGTCGTACATAACCAGATCCAGAGCCATAATCAAGGTCTGACAACGCCTCATTGCCGTTAAGCAGAACATTGGCACGAGGCGCATCCGGGGACGCATGAACAGCCTGCAAATACGTGTAGTCTTTGCTGTCGCTGTCAGAACCACAAGCACTGATACCGAGCACAGCGACAACGGTCACTGCTAGTTTTGAAAATCCATTCATATCTTAGTCTCTTTTTTGGGAGGGGCTTCAATGGCATCATTAAGAAATTGCAGTGCAGGTAAACAATCCTCTGCTCCTACCAACTTTTCAAACAACGTACTATCGAGAGGTAACAGCTCTAACCAACGTTGAGCAACCCATGATGGATCATCATAGAAACGGTGTTGATAGAGATTTCCGAGTTGGGGAAACTGTTTATAAACATGATTCAACTGTTGACTCAAATAAACAAACGCCGGGGCGGGCTCTGGCGCTTGCCAGTTGCCCATCCACTCAACTTCCGCATGGCGAAGGCCATCTGAGTCCGCTCTAACGCGTTTAACGATGAATCGTTTCTCACCAACAACAGTAATACCAAGAAGCCCATCACTGAGTGTTTCAAAATCAACGATGGTGACCAAAGTTCCGATCGATGAAACATTCCCAACCGCCTTGGCGTCGGTTCCATTGCCCACAAGACAGACCCCAAACCCTACGTTTTGGAGGCAGCATTCTTTCACCATGCGTTTGTATCTTGGTTCAAAAATACGCAGATTCATCTTGCCTTCAGGTAATACGACGGAGGTCAGTGGGAATAACATGACTTCTTTCATTCAAGCGTCCTCTTTGATTCATAAAGTGTTACGAAGCGGACACAAATAGGATCACTAACGATTTTTGTTGGTTAATCGACTGGCTTAAAAATTCATAAAACCGCTTGCGCAAACGATCCAAGTCACACAAACACTGCAAATCGATGCAACAGATAAAAAGTTCCATGGCATTGACCAATTACGTGACGATCATCACTAAAAATATTTACTTTTGCACCGTTTATCACTTTCATTTGAGATTTTTATCGCTATTATTCCCGCCAATTGGAAAGCGCAGCGAAGATTGCGTGTTCTGAATCATTACAAACATAGAGAGTCCACTTATGCGTAAATCACTTTTAGCTCTTAGCCTACTAGCAGCTACATCAGCTCCTGTTATGGCGGCAGATTACTCTGACGGCGATATCCACAAGAACGATTACAAGTGGATGCAATTCAACCTAATGGCTGCAATTGACGAAAAAGGTGCTGGTCCAGAATCTACTCATGATTACCTAGAAATGGAATTTGGCGGTCGCTCTGGCATCTTCGATCTATACGGTTACGTTGACGTATTCAACCTAACTTCAAACCCAGATAGCGACAAAGCTGGCGCGGAAAAAATCTTCATGAAGTTTGCTCCTCGTATGTCTCTAGATGCAGTAACTGGTCAAGACCTATCTTTCGGCCCAGTTCAAGAGCTTTACCTTGCGACACTAATGGAATGGGGTGGTAACTCTGCTGTTAACACTCAAAAAATCGGTCTAGGTTCTGACGTAATGGTTCCTTGGTTTGGCAAAATGGGTCTAAACCTATACGGCACATACGATTCAAACCAAAAAGACTGGAACGGTTTCCAAATCTCGACTAACTGGTTCAAGCCTTTCTACTTCTTCGAGAACGGTTCATTCATCTCTTACCAAGGTTACATCGATTACCAATTTGGTATGAAAGACGATGCACCATTCCAAAAAAGCAACGGCGGTGCAATGTTTAACGGTATTTACTGGCACTCAGATCGCTTTGCAGTGGGTTACGGCCTGAAACTATACAAAGATGTATACGGTTTCGAAGATGGCTCAGTACTACCATGGGCACCAGTTGCAGACGCTTCAGGTGTTGGTCACTACGTAGCTGTCACTTACAAGTTCTAATTGAACCAATAAGTTTTCCCCAAAAATGGCGCCTCTGGCGCCATTTTTATTTGCTTTCCTTTTCTCCCTCATTATCCTTGCAGCAAATCTTTTTAATGAGCGCGTTTGGTGAATATTCTCATCCTTGGTCCAGGAGCCGTCGGTTCACTCTGGGCGACTAAATTCAAACTTGTTGGACACCATGTTTCATTGTGGGGACGTACCTCTGAGAGCGAGTTGTCGCTTCAACTGGATGATGCTCCGCTTACCACTTATTCCAATCAAAGCATTACCTCTGTACAAGAGGCTGATTTGATTTTAATCACGGTAAAAGCTTGGCAAGTTGAATCCGCCATTGAACCTCTTCTTCCCTACATCAGCGAAGACACCATCGTGATGTTAATGCACAACGGGATGGGAACCGCGCCACTCATCGAGGCAAAGCTGGCCAATAACCCTATCGTGATTGCCACGACAACGCACGGCGCATACAAGCCAAGCAAACAGCAAGTATTGCATACTGGTCATGGATACACACAGTTAGGTGGTTTTAATGCTAAAGGCGCTCAATGTGACTTCCTTGCCGAAGTGATGAATCACGCCCTGCCTGAGGTGCACTGGAACCCTAACATCAACGGAGCCTTGTGGACCAAGCTTGCGATCAATTGCGCTATCAACCCACTGACCGCTATCCATCAATGTAAGAATGGTGAGCTTGCCGCTAATGAGTTTGCGATCGAGTTGGCTAACATCACTCATGAGTTGGTAGAAGTCATGAATAAAGAAGAGATAAAGGTGGATTTTGACGCACTTCACGCCACCATAATGCAAGTGGTTAACGCAACTGCGGCAAACTACTCTTCTATGAGGCAAGATGTTTTTCACCGACGTCGTACCGAGATAGACTTTATTACTGGTTATCTACTGCAAACCACCGAAAAGCATCAAATCAGTACGCCAGAGAACACCAAGCTCTATCAACGCATCAAACAGATTGAACAAAGCTGGACTGAATAATGAAGAAAAAGATCTTAGTACCTATCGCACCGGGCACAGAAGAAATGGAAGCGGTCACCGTCATCGATATCATGGTTCGTGCAGGTTATGAAGTGACGGTCGCAAGTGCCGACTTTGATGGTGCACTGACGATGAAAGCCTCTCGTGGCGTCACGCTGACCGCGGACTGTAAATTGGTCGATATTGCCGATGACGAGTTTGATGCGATTGTACTCTCTGGCGGTGTCGGCGGCGCGGAAACCTTCCGTGATAGTACTATCATGATTGAGATCCTGAAACAGCATATGTACGAAGGTAAACTCGTTGCTGCAATTTGTGCCGCGCCAGCGTTAGTGCTTCAACACCACAATTTGTATCCAGAAGCGCTCATGACTTGCCACCCGAGCTTTCAATCTCATATCCCAGACGACAAATGGCGAGTCAAACGCGTGACCATGGATGTGAACCACAATCTCATCACTAGTCAGGGGCCTGGTACTGCGCTGGAGTTTGCGATGGAGATTATCATCCAACTTTCAGGCAAAGAGCATGCATGGACTGTTGCAGAGCCGATGGTGACACTGCCTACCCTGCACTATCACGAGTTCGGTGATGAATAATGTTTGACGTTAATGCAGTACGTAAGCAGTTCCCAGCCCTTAATCAGACGGTAAATCAAACACCTCTGGTGTACCTAGATAGTGCAGCGACAACCCAGAAGCCGCAATGCGTCATTGACGTAATCAGCCATTATTACAGCGCACAGAACGCCAATGTACATCGTGGTAGCCACAGCTTAACGGCCAATGCCACCAGCCAATTTGAAGCGGCACGTGACACAGTGGCGGAATTCATTGGTGCAGCCAGTTCAAAAGAGATCATTTGGACACGTGGCGCAACCGAAGCGCTGAACTTGATCGCGCAAACTTATGCCCGTAGTACACTAAACGCAGGCGATGAGATATTAATCAGCGAGATGGAGCATCACGCCAATATCGTTCCATGGCAAATAGTCGCAGAGCAGACAGGAGCGAAAATCGTTAAGGTTCCGATGACCTCCGATTGTCAGTTCGATATCGATGCGTTTGAAACGCTACTGTCGGAGCGCTGTAAAATCGTCGCCTGTGCACAGATCACTAACGTGACAGGTTCTCGTCAACCTATCGAAAGAATCATCGCCATGGCGCATGCGGTAGGCGCTGTTGTCGTAGTAGATGGTGCTCAAGGTATCGTGCATGAGCAGTTGAACTTGGCAGAGTTAGATGTCGATTTTTATGTGTTCTCAGGTCACAAACTCTATGCCCCTGCAGGTATCGGTGTACTCTATGGCAAGCTAGAACTGTTAGAGGCGATGCCTCCATGGCACGGTGGCGGAAAAATGGTAGATAAGGTCTCGTTTGAGAAAACCACGTTTTCTGCGCTACCAGGCAAATTTGAAGCGGGTACACCAAACGTTGCGGGTGCCATTGCGTTGGCAAAAGCCATCGACTGGTATCAAGGTTTCGATCGGCAAGCTGTCGAGGCTCATCTGCACACTCTACAAGAAAGAGCGTACCAAGCATTAAGCCAATTGGATGACATTCGCATTCTTGGCTACCAACCGAAAGCTTCTGTTCTGACTTTTGTTATGGATGGCGTTCACCACCAAGATATTGCGACGCTGCTAGACCAGCAAGGTATTGCGGTTCGTGCTGGGCATCACTGTGCTCACCCTCTGATGGATGCGCTTAACGTCAAAGGCACGGTGCGCGTTTCTTTTGGTATCTACAACACGTTAGAAGACGTTGAAAAGCTGATTGCCGCCGTCGAGAAAGCGGTTGATATGCTTTAGGAAGGTAGGCTCTAGGATAAAGAAAGGTCCTAGGATCCTAGGGCCTAACATTTTGAGTTACGGATTACGTCGTCTTTTTAGTTGGAAAAAAACAGCGGTCATTCTGAACAGTGAGGAACGAACATGATTCAGAATCTACGGGTCGAATTTGAGGGCGCAAAGGTGATGAATCGAGGCTAAATCGCGTGTGAGTAATAGATTCCTTGTCTCGCTAAGGCTCGCTGGAATGACGTTATTGCGTAAGGCAATTTTCTTCTTATCGAGAAGCGAAGCGCTCCGTATTCCAGACATCTCTCAATACTCGATGAAATGCACAAAGCTAACAACGCACTTCTCTAGGAGCTCGGATCCTAGGCCCTATTTCCTTTCTTACTGAGCCGTTTCTTTGATTTTCTCAACAATCGCTTTCAAACCATTGCCGCGCGATGGGCTTAGATGGGCGATTAAGCCAAGTTGTTCAAAGTAAGCATCAATATCAAACGCTTGGATTTGCTCTGCGCTTTTACCGTCGTAAGCCGCCATCACCAAGGCAATCAGGCCGCGTACAATACGCGCGTCAGAATCGGCACAAAAATGCCAAACGCCATTTTGCTCTTTGCTTACCAACCACACTAAGCTTTCGCAGCCCGACACCGTTACTTGCTCGGATTTGAGCTCTTCAGGCATTTGAGGCAGCTTTTTCCCCCATTGAATCACCTGACGATAACGGTCTTCCCAACCTTTAAATTGCTGCATGGTGGCAGCAATGTCTTCACTGGTGATGTCGGTGCCAAATGGAGAAACAGGAAAATCAGTCATGATGCACTCTTCTTCTTTGCGTTACTTCTTGTGCTTTTGAATCAGCTTTTCAACGATGCGTGAAACCGCAACAAAGCCGAACGTTGCTGTCACTACCGTTGCAGCACCAAAGCCACTGGCACAGTCCATGCGTTTTGGACCTTCTGCTGTCGATTTCACACCACATACAGAACCATCTGCTTGTGGGTACTTTAATTGCTCCGTAGAGAACACACAATCGATGCCAAACTTACGTGCAGGATTTTTCGGGAAGTTATGATGACGACGCAAGGTGTCTTTGATCTTCTTAGCCAGTGGATCTTGGATAGTCTTAGTCAGATCCGCCACCATAATTTGGGTTGGATCGGTTTGACCTCCAGCACCACCAGTGGTGATTACTTTGATCTTGTTGCTGCGGCAATAAGCCAATAGCGACGCTTTTGCTTTCACACTGTCGATCGCATCCAACACGTAATCGAAATCTTTGCTCAAATACTCATGTTGGTTATCTGGCGTAATAAAATCGTCAATCAGATTCACCTTACATTCTGGATTAATCAGTTTAACGCGTTCAGCCATCACTTCGATTTTGCTTTGGCCAACCGTGCCTGTCATCGCATGGATTTGGCGGTTAATGTTGGTCACGCACACGTCATCCATATCAATAAGCGTCAACTCACCAATACCCGTTCGTGCCAGCGCTTCTACCGCCCATGAACCTACGCCACCAATACCAATCACACACACGTGTGCAGCTCGCAGAATGTCTACTTCGCTGTTGCCGTAGAGACGACGAGTACCACCAAAACGTTGGTTGTAGCTGTCAGATGCCGGAGTATCGAGTTCACGCATATTGAAAGTCCAGATGATCGATAGAAAAACAAAGAGTGCGATTTATACGCACTCTTTGAGGAAATGTCTAGATGATGAGAGGCGATTCGTCTCGCTAGGCAGTTATTGTAACTTCTCTGGCGGTAAAGCCCAAGGTGCTTGCGTTGGTGTATTTTCCAAGCCAAGCTTCCACACACGGCCAAAGTGCTTGTAATGACCCGCCTCGGTACCCGCACGTGGGCCCATACCGTGATAAAGATCGAGGTGGTTTTGTTTCACCGCGCCGCCCGTGTCTAACACAATAAGCAGGCGAAGCTGGTGTGCACCACTCCATGTGCCATCGGCATTAAGTAACGGCACTTCTGCTAAGATTGGTGTCCCCATAGGCAAAATAGAACGATCGCCAGCGACTGACGCCATTGGTAATAGTGGGATACCTGCAGAGCCCGTTACTGGGGCGTCAGCTTGTGGTGCAAAGAAAACGTAAGATGGGTTTTGCTCTAGCAACTCACGAACCGTCGCTTCGTCATTTGCCATTACCCACTCTTTGATCGCTTTGAGTGACATCTCTTCACGTGGCACTTCACCACGCTCAATCAGAATACGGCCAATACTCACGTATGCTTTGTTGTTTTTACCCGCATAAGCAAAATATTCCAACGTGTCATCATCTTCAAAATGAACAAAGCCGCTCCCCTGCACTTCCATCATAAACGGGTCGATCATGTTTGGCGCATAGCCAAGCTCCAAGCCTTTACCCTCTAATGCACCATTGTAAATTTCAGCACGTGTCGGGCAATCTGAACTGCAGTTAGGCAGACCATACACCGGATATTTATAGGTTTCGTTCGGTTCGTGACGCAGCTCCATCACTGGTGAGAAATACCCCGTGAACAACACATTGCCCTTCTTATCACCACCGCCAAGTTGCGCCGCTTGAATGCCATATGCGCTCAAGTCGCTGGTTTCCCCACTTTGCAAAGCCCATTCACTCAATTTTTCATACAATGGCTGATACATCTTTGCCATGCGAGTTGATTTCGTTACAACTTGTTCAGCTTGTTTATTGAACTCCGTAAAGTCGCGCGGTTTATTCGATTCAACCACATCAACCTTATTCAAAATACTAGGAAATTCACCATCAAGGTATTGCTGAGCACGATCATTTTGCTGAGCACAGCCAAACAGTAGACCCAAAGAAACAATTGGAAGAAGTTTTTTTAACACGTCTTTTTTCCGTAATAGAAGATAGCGAAAGGATGACAAACAAATGTATACGACGCAATTGAAAAGCTGCGACAAAGTTTATACCCAAGTAACCTCGAGATGCTAGGTTCAGCGAGAATACTTTGACTTGTAGACGAGGCAACGATTTGAAGATCTAGTGTTTCTAAATTAAAAATCGTTAACAATGTATGCAAACCAAGGCAACTCGCCCTTAAGCAAGGATCTAGAAGTTATTCGGACATAATAGCAAAAGAACAATCAAGGTATTGTCCAGACAATGTTTGAAAACGTGCTTAGCTTTAAGGGATGGTGAGCACACGGTTTATCCTTATTGGCGCAGTAAACCGTGTCTCAATACGGTATGGTGACTAGCGGATAGTTAAGTCAGAACGACCTTCTAGATGAAATACGGGCAAATAATGTGCATTAGCATCAAGCTTCATTTCCGTATGCTGTTGATCGACAAAGTTAAACCTGCGAACGGTTGACCCCACTTTGTAACGTAGAGAATCGCCATCAAATTCAAAGCCTGTCGTCACGAAAGCGCCATTCACTGTTACACCACGTTCACTAAGGACAAACTCTTCACGCACGTATGGGGCAACCTCCTGTTCTACCCACTTTCCATATACCTTCGACTTGGCAATCGGAGGGTTGATGTAACGAATGAACAAGTCACCATACATCATAAAAGCAACTATCGTCCCCACAACGGCTATAAGCATTATCGAGCGCTCTAACCATTTGCGAGGCATCGATTTTTCAGCGTCGATTTGGGCTGAGTTTTCAACCCCCTTATTTGCGGATAACACCATAGTGCCCACGTGTCCACGTAATAATAGATAACTCATTATAATCTTTCGCCCTTCATCGGAGGAAGGGGGGGATCAAGGATGTTTGTGTTTCATTCCAAAATTACTCTTGCGAAACCTTGAATAAAGAGGCGATAATAAAACATAAATAACCACAAGGACTGGCAGTCGTGAAAATTCGCAGTACCGCTCTCGTTAAAGGATTCCGCCAATCAACGCCATATGTGAACGCTCACCGAGGCAAAACCATGGTAATAATGTTAGGCGGCGAAGCCATTGCTGATAAAAACTTTGGTAACATTATTAATGATATAGCGTTAATGCATAGCCTTGGAATTAAGGTTGTCGTGGTTTACGGTGCACGTCCTCAAATTAACCAGTTGCTAGATAAACATACACTGACAACACCATACCACAAAAATACACGCATCACTGATGAAAGCGCACTTTCAATAGTTATGCAAGCAGCAGGGCAACTCCAACTCGCGATTACCGCTCGTCTATCCATGAGCCTCAACAACACACCAATGGCTGGCACACAACTCAACGTTGTTAGCGGCAACTTTGTGATAGCGCAACCACTTGGGGTGGATGATGGTGTCGACTACTGCCACAGCGGTCGCATTCGCCGAATCGATACCGATGCCATTCACCGTACTCTTGATCAAGGCTCGATTGTTCTTCTCGGTCCAATCGCCAGCTCTGTTACGGGAGAGTGCTTTAACCTGCTTTCTGAAGAGGTTGCCACTCAGCTTGCGATAAAACTAGGCGCTGATAAGTTGATTGGTTTCTGCTCCGAGCAAGGGGTCATTGATGATAGCGGTAATGCCATCGCAGAACTGTTCCCAATCGAAGCTGAGCATGTGATTAAACGGCTTACCGAAACCCATTCACCAGACACCGACGATAACTCCGGAACATTACGCTTTCTCAAAGGCTCTATCTCTGCTTGTCGTGCTGGTGTCCCACGCAGCCATCTTATTAGCTACAAAGTCGACGGTGCATTGATTCAGGAACTGTTTTCTTTTGACGGTATCGGCACGCAAGTGGTGATGGCCAGTGCTGAGCAAGTTCGCCAAGCAAGCATCAATGATATTGGTGGCATTCTAGATTTGATCCGCCCACTTGAAGAACAAGGCGTGTTGGTTAGACGCTCTCGCGAACAGTTAGAACAAGAGATTGGTCAATTTACCATTATTGAAAAAGATGGTTTGATCATTGGCTGTGCTGCGCTGTACCCATATGTTGAAGAGCGCAAAGCAGAAATGGCCTGTGTGGCGATTCATCCCGATTATCGTGATGGAAATCGAGGGCAAATGCTCCTTAATCACATGAAGCAGCGTACCAAGTCAGACAACATTCATCAAATCTTCGTTTTGACAACACGTAGTTTGCACTGGTTTAGAGAACAAGGCTTTTATGAGGTGAGTGTCGATTACCTACCTGGAGCGAAACAAGGACTATATAACTTTCAACGTAAGTCAAAAATCTTAGCACTGGACCTTTGACGTTATGCATAAAGCCTAGCCATTTAGCTTAGAAATAATTATGCAATGCTTTACATTAAAACTGGTCGCAAACCAACCTTTTCAATATGCACGCTATTAGCTATACTTCGCGCTTCAACGGTTGACTTTTAATCAATCCAAAAATGGATCTAGGTGAATAACTCTCACCCTAAAGTGCCGAACACTGAAACTTGCTCGGCATAACACATCAAGGACAGTTGTTACTCTTACAATGAATAAGATGAGCACTGTTATGAGAACTATTGTTTGCAATTCACTGCAAAGCTTCTGGGATATGGCAGATAACCACTTTCTAGAAGGGTTGCACGTTCACTGTGTATTTCCAGTCAACGATGCCATTAAAGATTTTATTCTCACTTACCAACATCAATATAAAATTCATCGCGTGTCTTTTACCAACGCGTTTACTCAGAATGATTAAAGAAAGACCGAGCATTGCGCTCGGTCTTTTTGATTAACTGGTTAAGCGTGACACTAACCCACTGGCTCGAGTGGTTTTCACTTTGATGCCACGCTTGAGTACATTCATCTCCGCATACATCGCGAGACGCTTCTTAGCACGGGTTATACCTGTGTAGATCAGCTCACGAGTAAGGATTGGACTGAAATCCGGCGGTAAGATCATCAGCGTATACTCGAACTCACTGCCCTGTGATTTGTGGATGGTCATCGCGTACGCAGTTTCATGTTCAGGGACTCGGCTCGGTAGCACCGACTTAACGCTGCCATCGGGCAACTCAAAGAACACTTTCAAGCGTGGTTCACTTTCGCTGTCATCTCGCATACAAATACCGATATCACCGTTATACAACCCTAAGCCGTGGTCGTTACGCGTGACCATAACTGGCCTACCGTGATACCAAAGCTCATCTTGAGTTTGGATTAACTTACGCGCGGCTAGTGCTTTTTCGATGCGTTGATTTAAACCTGTCACACCGAAGTCACCTTCACGAATCGCACACAGCAATCGACATTGATTAAAGGTATCTAGTACTGCTTTGGCTTTGTGCGTCTGGGTTTCTGGCTCACCCGTTTGCGAGTTCACCTCTTGCTGCCCGATACGCTTCAAATAACGACCGTATTCTGCAACCAAGGTTTGCAACATCTGGTTGTAGTTTTGACTACTCAGCGCGAAATGTTCGATATCAGCAAAATCGCGATTCCAAACATCATCCACTTTTGCCGCTGAGCCGGCGTTAACCGCTTTCGCTAACTGACCGATACCAGAACGGGCATCAAATCGGTAACTCTTTTGCAGCATACACAAGCTATCCGCAATCGAAGCATTGTTGTTGGTGCTGTACGCTAAGGTGTCGAACCCCGTCAGTTTGGAGACCGCTGACGCTTGTTCTTTACCAAAACCGAAAGCATGGAACGAGCAAATATCCCCCAGAACTGCGCCGGCTTCTACCGATGCCAACTGATCTTTATCACCGAGCAGAATCAAGCGAGCGTGCTTTGGCAGCGCATCCACGACTTTATACATCATCGGCAAGTCGACCATGGAGGCTTCGTCCACGACTAAAATATCGAGATGTAATGGATTTTGCTTGTTGTGACGAAACTCAACGCTGTTCGGGATCGCGCCCAGTAGTCGATGCAAAGTGCTCGATTCGGTTGGAATTTTTGCTTTGAGCTCAGGCCCAACCGGTAGTTCTTGTATCGCTTTACCGATGGATTCGGTCAAACGTGCCGCGGCTTTACCTGTCGGTGCCACCAGCTTGATGGTGAGGTTCTTCTCCTGCCCTGCTTGTTCAATCAACGCAGCAAGCAGTTTGGTTACTGTGGTAGTTTTACCCGTGCCCGGACCACCCGAGATCACCGCAAAGCGACGCGTGAGTGCCACAGCCGCAGCGACCTTCTGCCAGTTGACACAAGCCGATAATGGTACGAGCGCATCCAACACTTGCAGGTCGTGAACTTGCTTCGTTTGGCTGACCGCCGCATCAATGGCAGCCCAATCTAAACTATCCATGGTGACCACATCCAAATGGTCACACACTAACTGCTGACGTAGCACTTGGTTGCTGGTTCCCGTCTCCGCAGCTTTCGCTAATGCGTTGAACAGGAAATGATACTGACGAGCGAACAAGTGATTTAACAGCTCAGACAAACGTGCAAATTCTTGCGGTTGCAGATTCACTACCGCACTTAATTGATGGAGTTTGCCTGCTAGCGTCACTTCGTAATGCCAGTAACGGTGTAGATACAAACGTTCGCCATCAAACATCATTGGCAGCGCCTCACCATGTGCACCAACCAATGGTGAGTTCTGTAGAAGCTTAACCCAATCAATGCCTTGTAACTGGGCATTTAGCACTAAAGCCGATTCACCAAACAAACCGAGTTTGCTGGCAAGATCGACCGGCTGGCCTTGATGATCAAAAAGGGGCAAACAGATGTGTCCTTTGCCTAACTCACTGCTGACCACGCCAGTAATAAACGCCAACTCTTGGCTGTTTGCTTGCGAATAAATAAAGCGCGCGAACTGGTAGTCCAATTGGCGAATCGCTCCCTTACTTGCTAGTGACTCTAAGGTTGCCACTAGCTCTAACGTTGCCATTGCGCTGTTTTGCTCAGAAAGAAGATCATTGGTTTTCATCAAATTAACTCCATCTGACCCGATTCACTCGATCGCGTATCCAGTACTTGACCATCAATCAAATGATCCATCTCTTGTAAAAATTCGAAGCTTGGCTTAGCAGAAAAAATGCCGTGTTCACTTTGCCCATCCATACCACGTAAGAACAGGTAATAAACGCCGCCAAAGTGCTGTTGGTAATCATAATTTGGTAGCCTACTGCGTAAGAAACGATGCAGCGCCAAGGCGTAGATTTGGTATTGCAGATCGTAGCGATGATCCGCCATAGCCGACTTTAACGCATCACCATGATAGTTGAGCACATCGTCCCCCAAATGGTTCGATTTCCAGTCGAGAACGTAGTATTTTCCTTGGTGCTCGAACACCAAATCAATAAAGCCTTTCAGCATGCCTTGCACAGTTTGGAAACCCAGATCGCCCGCTTTAGCAGACAGCGGATCATGGCGTTGAATCACGCGGTTCAATGCTGGCGCAGACAGCACTTCAATCGGCAGTAAGAACTCCATCTCGACCAAACGTTGCGCCGGACCTTTTTGATTGAGCAGCAGCGTTTTGCTATCCAGTGGCGTCGCCAGCACGGTATCAATCAACTGTTGCAGGATTGGCAGCCATTCTTCATCAAGCTGTTCGCTTTCCATCAAGCCGAGAATGATTTGGGTGTTCTCTTCCGTCGTCGCTGACTGAGTGAACTCAATTTCCTCAAATAAGCTGTGCAGGAAAGTACCCGGACGTGCGCCACGAGGGAAGTTGAAGATAGAACGTTCTGGCTCAACCAATTCCGCTTCATCTTGCTCTTCTGAAGAATCGATATCAAAGCCGGTGATTTCAATCATTGCGTCATGTTCAGCATGGTGAGAGCCTTGCTTGACCAAGCCCGAGTAACTGGTGATACGCCAATTTCTATCAATTGAATTTTGCAGCTCTTTGGCGGTGAGTTCTGCCAACTCCGCTTGTTCCGCCACATACATTTCGTCATGCTGTTTCGGAGGATCGCAAATCACCACGCTGTCGAGGCTCTCTTGCTGCTTTTTAAGGCCAAGAAATAAGTCGTTGATGCCCCCCTCTTGGCCATTTTGCACCAAGTAACCAATCGCACTTTGATGCACACCGGTTGGTTCTTTGGTTGAGCGACCATTACGCAGTGGCGAAGCTCCAATGAAACAGGCATATACGGCGCGCGTTAACGCGACATAGATAAGACGCAAATCTTCAGCAAGGCGTTCTTTATCTGCCTGTTTTAACGACGCATCATTGCTCGTGATATCCAGGACCGTCCGATCGTTCTCAGCATCGTAGTATTTAGCTTCGCTCGCCTCGCGGTAGCCAAACACAAATGGCAGAAATACCAAGTCATATTCCAAGCCTTTGGATTTGTGAATGGTGACGATTTGCACCAAGTTACGTTCCGATTCCAAGCGCTGAATTTGGTCATCGCTGCCACCAAGACCATGCTGTGCATCGCTGATGGATTGTGCCAACCAACGCAGCAAGCCGTGGTCGCTGTCTAGTTCGTTACTCGCCTGCTGTAGTAGTTCACCGATGTGCATCAAATCGGTAAGTACTCGCTCACCATTTTCACCTTGTGAACTCGAACCTTCTTCCAGCAAACGTTCTGCTATATGACGTTTGCTGATCACCGCTCGCAGCATTGGCAATACACCGCGTTGCACCCAAAGCTTGCGGTATTCTTTAAACTCATTGACCGCGTTTTCCCACACGGTTTCATCGTTGTTGAGGGCATCTAAACTTGCTGCATCCAGCGCAAACAACTCTGACGCTAAGCTGGCACGCAATGCTCTATCGTTTTCTGCCGTCAGCACGGCTTGCAACAAGCGTTGTAAATCTTGCGCGACTGTACTGGTAAATACGCTATCTCGGTTAGATAAGTAAACGCTGGCAATGCCTTGGTCTGCCAACGCTTGTTTGACCATGCGACCTTCGCTACCGGTTCGCACCAAAACCGCAATGTCACCCGCTTTAACAGGCTTTTGCTTCTCGCCATTAACAAGACACGCTTGGCCTTGTTGCGCCGAGGTCAAAATGGTTTGAATTTGGCTTGCTGTCGCCTCTGCCATCGCAGTCAGGTATTCACCTTTTGCCAGTGGTTTATCTTCGGCTTCTTGCAGCCAATACGTCAGCGCAGGTTGCTTTTGCCCACCCATGGTCCAAATGCGTTTATCCGCACTAGGGCTGTAACTCACTGGTAGAAATGGAATGTCCGAATCGTAAATAAACGGGCTATCTGGCAACTCAAAAATCTGGTTTACCGCCGACACCATCTCCGCACTCGAGCGCCAGTTAGTGCCTAACGTGTAGTGAGCACTAACTTGATTGCGCGCCTTGATGTAGGTAAAGATGTCTGCACCACGGAAACCATAAATCGCCTGTTTCGGGTCACCGATCATAAACAGACCGCACTCTGGGTTATCTAGGTAAATACGGCTAAAAATACTGTATTGCAGTGGGTCGGTATCTTGGAATTCATCGATCATCGCAACAGGGTAAAGCGTACGAATGCGCTCTTTCAGCAGTGCGGTTTCATCGGTATCAATCGACGCCGATAACTGGGTCAGCAAGTCATCAAACGACAGCCATTGCTTCTGATTTTTTGCCTTCGCCAGCATCTCACGACAATGCTCAATCGCATGCGCTAATAGTGGTGCTTTAAGGCTAATTGGGGTAGCTAGAAAGGCTTCAATGTCCTCAAACACCGGATGCTGCGGCGCGGTGCCTTTCGGGGTTTTCTCAAGCAACACATTCTGCGCAAATTTTTCCAGTTTGTCTGGATAGTCATACCCCGTCGTTTCTGTTGCCGCCCAAACGTTAACGGCCTCTAACCAAGTTGGCAGCGATTTCTTGGTGTAACTGCGTTTATTGACATCTGAACCTGAGATCAACGCTAAGAAATCCTCTTGGCTATCACGCCATTGGGTTTTCAGTGCATCTATTTGTTTTAAGTTTTGCTCGTGCAAATCTGCGAGACTGCCCTGCATTGCAGGCACAGACAAGCTCAATGGTGCGCCTGTTAAGTAGTTACCGATGTCATAAAGCAACTCCGATGGCGAACCCCATAGTTGACGCACTTCGCCAGCCAAAGCAAATGGTAATGGGTAAAAATTACGACGCCAGTAGTCCGCCACCACTTGAGCTTTTAGGTGGCTCTCGTCCGTCACAAATTCATTCTCAAAGCGGCTGCCCGATTCAAAAGCGTTTTGCGTTAGCATGCGTTGGCAGAAACCGTGGATGGTGTAGACCGCGGCTTCATCCATTTGACGCTCCGCTTGCAACAAGATCTCTGTCGCTTGCTTGTGATCATCAATGGCTTCTAGCAGTGGTTTGATCACCGGATCACTGCTTTGACCTCGAGCGAATGCGATCCTCGCATCGTGAATTCGAGCACGAATACGATCGCGTAGCTCGGCTGTCGCCGCTTCGGTAAAGGTCACCACCAGAATTTGGTCCACCGTTAATGGAACGCGGTGCTTGGTTTCTATACTGCCATGTCCCAATAAGAGACGCAGGTACAAACCCGCAATAGTAAAGGTTTTCCCTGTACCTGCGGATGCTTCGATTAACCTTGCCCCATGCAATGGAAAAGTCATGGTTTGCAGTGGTGCTGCTACTGACATTTGCGCCATAACGCTGAATCTCTCCGGATTTTTGACAAGGACGTCTTGAGCTTCAGAGGTTAAGTCATCTCTAAAGATCAACTCGTCCTATATTGTGATCTATCGTTAATTTTTCTATTTATATGTCTAACAGTTTGGAATATTTAGACTTTTGTGCGATCTCACTCACGGTTATCATGATGGAGTACCGTTAATATTCGCCTCACGAGATAAGCCAAGCCTTTCTGGCGGTGATACTCAAAAGAATCATGGTCCCTCTGACCTTGTGGCCGTACAGCGAACGCCCTACACAAAATAATGATTTTCTGGCGGCCACTCTACTCTTTCCCATCCCCAAGCATTCCAACTTAGTTATCATCTGAAGCATCTTTTGTCGCCAATCTTGCACCTTGCAAAACCAACGCCGTCAACATGCGAACTTCGGCTGCGAGTTCATCGTTCCAAGCAGGCCAAATACGCGAGATGTACGCGTTATTGCCTTCACCTGGGCTCAGGTAGCTGTCATTGAAAGCGTCCGCCATTTTCTTGAGTGACTTCTCTTCATC
Organism: Vibrio sp. PNB23_22_6; assembly: GCF_052877535.1. Classification (NCBI taxonomy): domain Bacteria; kingdom Pseudomonadati; phylum Pseudomonadota; class Gammaproteobacteria; order Vibrionales; family Vibrionaceae; genus Vibrio; species Vibrio sp. PNB23_22_6. The sequence goes on from NZ_JBNFXP010000016.1 coordinate 32,352, forward strand.
GTCCGCCCAATGGCCACGACTAAAGCCCGCTTCAACACACGCCAGTGCTGTTTTCGGGAAGTATGGTAATGGCTTGGTCATGCCTTCAAAAAACAAACGCACCAATTCGGCAAGACGTTGTTTCGCTTGCGCAGCGTCCGCCATTTCAGGGAAGATCAGATGAACTGCACCTTCCTTGCGGTCGTAACCAATAATATGAGTCTTCTTCACATGGCCAGAAGCCGACATCGCGAGGTGATCAATCCACGCCGCAAGGTAATCTTGCGCACGAATTTTCCCGCTTCGATAACGAATCAAACCGGACTGATAGCATTGAGTGAGCCAACCTGTTAGGCGGATATTCTTACCCTCCCCCCTACTTTCATCAAAAAGCGCATCAAAGATAAGGTCGATCTCTAAATCGTCTTGTGGCGCGCCAGAGAGAAACGCCAACTTATCCACCAGCTCTTCCGCTTGCACGCGGTTGGTTTCAAACTCGATATCACCAAACGCTCCTACTGGCAATTTGCCCTGAGCACGTTGCTCACTCATAAAATGCTTCAGCACATCCGCTTTGGCCGCAGGTTGAGTAAGCGCGGTTTCGAGCAGGGTTGTCAGCAGTTCACCGCGCATCTGATAACTTTCTAACCCGCCTAATACAAACGGTTCATCGTCTTCCATCACTGGTAAAGGCGGCTCAAACATCACTTTCAAACGACGATTAAAGAAATACTGAACCGGCAAACGCCAGAAACGTTGAAGCTCGACCAAATCCAATTCGATGGGAAATGTCGCGCCCAGCAAGTAATCATCCAATGCACGGTTAAACTCACGGCGCGCATGACCTTGCGATTGACTGCTTTGGGTCAATGCCGCAGGAATCCACTCTTTGGCATAGCTTGAGTGAGAACCTTGAAATGCATTTGGGCTAAACGGCACCATAGCATGCACATTCACTAACTCTTTTAACAGCTTATCGCCGGACTCATCAACGGGCTGATTTTCATCGCCTGCCAAACAGTAATTCTGCTGACAGTACTCCATTAACTCAGAAACCAGTACCGATGGCACTCGTTCCGTGTTGTCTTGAATCGAACGCCCTACGTAACTGATGTACAGTGTTTGCTGAGCAGAAAGCATTGCTTCGAGGAACAGATAACGGTCATCGTCTCGGCGTGAACGATCGCCTGGCTTGGTTCGCCCCGTCATTAAATCAAAACCTTCTGGCGGCATAGAACGCGGGTATACGCCATCATTCATGCCTAATAAACACACCGCTCGAAATGGAATCGAGCGCATTGGCATCAGGGTACAGAAGTTCACTTGGCCAGCGAGGAAACGCTGGCTAACACGGGTGCCAGACAGTTTATTTTTCAGGTATTGGTTAATGATGGATGGTGACAAAGCGTCATTAAAAGCGGCATCAGCAAGCTGTTCTTTTAGCTGGCTTAAGGTATCGCGAATCGACTTCAATGCCATTTCGCCTTCTAACTCCACTGAGAAGAAGTCATCCAGCATTGCGATCAAGGTTTCACGCCAAGCATCAATCGACTGAACATGCGACAGTTTGCGGCGATATTGACTGATTTGTTGGATAAAGTGCGCCAGTTTGCCAGCGAGCTCAGCCCCCATACCTTGCACTTCATTGTATGGCGATAAACTGCCTTCTTGCGCTTCAAATAAGCCCGCCGATTCCGGCATCGCATAACCCAGTAGCATGCGTTGAATACCAAACTGCCACGTGTTTTGACGCGTTTCAGGCAGTTCAAATTCGCTGCCCGTGTTGGCATCGAGTCCCCAGCGAATACCCGATTCTTCCACCCATTGTTTCGCTTGTAGGAAGTCGTCTTCACTTAAGTCAAAACGTTTCAAAATGGCTGGCGTTTCCAGCAACTCTAATAGTTCGGAAGCCAAGCAGCGCGTATTCGGTAAATTAACCAGTTGCATGAAGGCCGCCAAGATTGGGCTTTCTTGGTCAGCGGTTCGGTCAGAAATCGAATACGGAATAAATCGCTCACCCGGCGCATTGCCAAATACGGCTTGAATCGCAGGGCTGTAAGCATTGATGTCCGCCACCATCACGATGATATCACGCGGCTTTAGGTTTGGATCAGCGTCAAACATCGCCAATAACTGGTCGTGTAGCACTTCGACTTCTCGCATCGGACTGTGGCAAGAGTGCAAGCTCAGAGACTTGTCACCCAAGCTCACCACTTGTTTGTGGCTGCTACTATCGATTTTTTGGTCGTCTTGATGCTCTTCTAGATTAAGAATATCCGCTTGCAGTTGATGGAGCAGACTGTCGCGTTCGATCTCAACAAAAGCCTCAATTTCATGGGATTCGAGTTGCGACAACAGATACATGTTGTCACGTCCCAGTTTCCCCATCGAAGCTAATAAACTGTTCCCCACCACATCAGTGTGCAGTTCATCTATCACGTTATCTTCAAGCGAACCTTTGAGTTGCTCACTTTCACCTTGCACTTCAGAATGATCTTCCTGCCACACCACGTGCTGACGGTGCTTCGCCGCCAAACGTGCAAGGAATTTACGGTCACGCACTTCCCCCCAGTAGTAACGGCAAGGATTTGTGAACATCAAATGGACATCAATATGTTCGCCGATGGCTTTAAGCGCATCCATATAACGCGGTGGCAGTGAAGAAATACCAAACACAAACAGACGCTTCGGCAGGTGGTCAAAACTACCGTTGAAGTTTTCTAACGTATCAATGAAGTGCTCATACAAGTTAGCACGATGATAAGGCGATTGCCCCAGAGTGACGGTGTGATCGTACAGCGCTTGCCATAAAATCGGCTGCCACGGGTGTTCGTTTTCTAATTCAGGTACCGTTTGCCCAGCTTCCCAACTCGCTATCCATTCTGGTCGGTACACCAAGTAGCCATCGAAAATATCGGCGATTTTCTCTGCCAATTGATACAACTTGGAGTGGTCACTGTCGTCTCGTAAGTAGCTCGCCAGCGGAGCAAAAGGTTCCTCCCCTAGCAAACCCGGTAATAGATGCATCAACTTCCACGTCATTGCCTCTTTGTTAAACGCACTTCGTTTCGGCACGTCTGGCAAAACTTGAGTAAACATCTCCCAAATGAAGGTCGCTGGCAGCGGAAACTCCAAATTGGCGGCAACACCGAACTCTTTCGCTAATGCCATTTTCAACCATTGAGACATACCTGGGCTCTGTACCAAGATCTGCTCTTTTTCGAATGGATTTTCTAATGGATTGATGCGAATCAGTTCAACAAGAAGTGATTTGAGAACATCGACCTGATTGGAGTGATAGACAGTAAACAAAGTGACAATCCTTGATACAACAAAAACACATAGGTCAAGTATATTGACCTAAATAATTTAACCACAAGCAGAACTTAAACCTTTTTATGGTTCAGGTTATATTACCTCTTATCCAACAGCTAACTTGGCCGCTTGTTGCCACATAAAATGCGGCATTGCCTCTTTTAATTGCCAAGTAATACTCATCGGCTGTGAACCTGTATGCGATACATAGTCTACTTCACCGTAATTAACAAAGCCCATCGTACGACCGTATTCATCTTTGGTTTTTTCACGCACAAATAAAAAAAGACGCTTACCAATTTTTTGATGTTGTATGTATTCCAAACCACGACCCTTGTCGGGCCTGGCGCTATTTTGTGACTGCCAGTGAAAGAGATGTTCGTTGATTGCATAATCGTGATACATAGTGGTTGGGGAAAATTGCTTTTCATTTTTGTCTAAAGTGACAAACATCAGTTCAATATTCTGATCTTTTAGCACAAACACACCTTCGCGTGCAGGAGGCTGACGCTCAAAAGTTGTCGCACCAAATGCCACCAATATTTGTTCACGCGCATAACGTGCATGTAGCTTTAATGAGACCTTAGGCAAAGCCTGCATTCTTGGTTGTTCATGCTTGGTTTGTGCGAGTTGCCAACTAACAACGTCCAATAGTTCTGCTTTTAAGTTGCAAGTATTCAGTTTCGCTAAGCTTTGTTCAATGGAATCGAATCCACATTCAGGCCCCGTTTTTTGCCAAAAATCGTAATGACACATCAAAGCATGACGATGACTCGGATCCTCTATGGCAAAGTTGTCATGGCAAAGCTGTTTTAAGAAACTTAAATAGGCATGATCATCACAGGTCAATATTCGATTATGAATGGCCTTTTTAAGCATGTTCAGCAGTTTTGCATCTGGATTATTTTCGTTGATTTCATCTCGGGCTTGCTGAATAAGCTGCGACCAACTCCCCCGCTTATAGAGTTCATTTAAGTCGATATACGGATTTATGGTTAAGAAGTTCGACAGCGTTAACGGCAGTGTAGAATGTTGAGGATACTGGCGGATCATCGCTACTAAGCGTTTCAACGTTAATGAAGCTTGACGAATATTACTCAGTACCATTTCTTGCGTGCGCTTACTCAACTCAATGCGACAACCAAGTGGCGCGTGAGGAAATCCTTGTTTAATCTCGTCACTAATCGCTCGGTGGCTTTTTCCCACTATGGCTCTAAATTTATTAGCAAAGTCATATTCAGGTCGTGAGTTACCAACAAAATCTAATACAGTGCAGCATTCCTTTCCGTCAGCTAAACGCAAACCTCGGCCAAGCTGTTGTAAGAAAATCGTGAGGCTTTCTGTCGGGCGCAAAAACAATAACGTATCCACTTCAGGAATATCGACACCTTCGTTGAAGATATCGACCACACAAAGCACGTTTATATGGCCAGATCGAATCGCCTGCTGCTTTTGTTGCCTCTCATGCGAGTTATTGCTGGTCAACACATCTGCTTTAATGCCTTTTAATAGAAGCTGTTGTGTCATGTACAGTGCATGTTCTTTGCTCACACAAAAAGCCAATGCTTTCATTTTTCCCATATCGGTGATGATCTCCTGCATACTCAGCAAGATCTTGTCAAAACGGACTTGGTTGTAGGTATAAAGATTGGTCAACTGAGCGATATCGTAACGCCCACGACTCCATGCAATGTTGCGAAGGTCGGTATCATCATCAATACCAAAATACTGAAATGGACAAAGGTGACGCCGATTAATCGCTTCCGGCAAACGGATCTCAGCGGCGATCACACCACCGAAATCCGCTAGTATATCCCCTCCGTCATGACGTTCAGGTGTTGCCGTAAGGCCGAGTAATATCGTAGGAGAAAAATGTTCCAACAATGTGCGATAGCTAGTTGCTGCTATATGGTGCACCTCATCAATCACGATGTAGTCATAATAGTCAGCGGTTAGGTTAAGCTGATCCAACTGATTGTTCAGGGTTTGGATAGAAACAAACAATTGTCGATAGTGCTCTGGCGTGTGCCCACCAACCCAAAGTTCACCAAAAGTGCCACTACGCAAAACGCCACGATACGCAGCCCTAGCTTGCTTTAAAATCTCTTCGCGGTGCGCGACAAATAGAAACTTAGCTTGCGATTTCTCTTTAACAAAGCGCGCAAAATCAAAGGCTGAGATCAGGGTTTTGCCAGTACCGGTTGCCGCAACAACTAAATTACGAAATCGCTGGTGTACACTGCGCTCAACAGTTAGCTGCTCCAATATGTCACTCTGGTGCGGAAATGGCGAAATATCAAAAAAATGGGTTGAGCTGGTTTCGTAATCGCCCCGTTGCTGACTCAAGGCTTTTTTGAGTTTCTCGCTGCTCCCTGCATCCCCACTAAAGTGTTCGAATTCGTTGGATGCCCAATAGGTTTCAAAAGTACTTAATGACTTATTGATGATATGTGGGATTTCTTGCGAGGTAATTTTTAAATTCCACTCTAAACCATTGGTTAATGCTGAATGGGAAAGATTGGACGATCCGATATAACCGGTGTGATAGCCAGTATTACGCAAGAACAAATAGCTCTTGGCGTGTAAACGCTCTCGCTCAGTGTTATAACTCAGCTTCACTTCGGTATTGGGTAAACTCGCTAAATACTCAACCGCTTTAGCATCAGTTGCTCCCATATAAGACGTGGTAATAACTTTTAACTCGCGGCCGCTAGACGTGAATGCTTCTAACTCTTTACGAAAAATTCGTATCCCTGCCCACTTAATAAATGACACTAGCCAGTAGATTTTATCCGCAGACAAAATCTCTCTTTTCAATTCAGATTCAAGTGACAATCCTGCATTGCTGCCACAAAACAACTCACTTTGGCTTAGCCCGGTTAAAGGAAAAATGTCGTTAATATATTTTTTTAAATCAGCTGAGACAGGATTTTCTAATTCGTATAGCGCGGTCAGAATTGTGCCTTGACTAGCAAGTAAGTTGTCTTCGATAAAATCCGAATCTTGAATGTGTACTTTTAGCCAGAGTAACAATTGGTTGGATAAAGCAATTTGCTGTTGTAGGCGATCATCGCTGGCGGGTACTGACTCTATGGCGTATTCAAAAATATGTGATAGGAATCGAGATAACCACGTTGATGCTTCGCTGCTATTAAGTTCACGTTCACCTACGTAGAATCGTTCACGGTCAATTCGACTCTCGATAAGTTGAGTTATAAGTTGCTCATAAATTCCGACTTGTTGCATACTGTCTCTTTTACTCCAATGGCTGAATTAACAGTAACATTGATTGATATTGCCATGTCTCAGCTAGTCCAGATAGGGAAGGCTATGAGCCCCCGAAGATAACAGCCCAACAAACAAGCCTTGTATGATTTAAGTAGTTCCTACCAGAACTCAAAAAAACATTTGATGTTAGCACGGTGGAGACCGCAATTAAAAGCGTTGTAAATCTGATATTCGTTCAGTCTATACCGGCTATATTTGTCAGAATTCGGGCTCTTATAATAAGCTCAAGGTTATCCTTCGATTGTTCCGTTTCAGGGGACTGTTAGGCCCTTCGTCCTTACACAAAAAAGCCTCTTGATCAAAGGATCAAGAGGCCGAAACATTCATGTCAATGTGACAAAAAACTAATTTGCTTTTGGTTGCATTAGTAAGTTACGCGCATACTGAATCGAGACATACACCACTACGACGGTAGCGACGATTAACTCAACCGTGGCTAAACCACGTACCTGATTGACATAGTGTGTCGCAAGACCTTGCGCTTCCATCCAATGCGCGACTTTAAATAGTGCTGTTGCGCCAATCACCATTGGGAAAGTAAACGCAGCATAACCTGGACTAAATGGCAGTCTTAGTAATTTAAAGAATGCTAAATAGATGATGGATGTCATTAATACTGCAATACCAAAAAGCAAAGCAATAATAACCGGCGATGGATCGCTCGTTACGTTGAGATACCCAGCCAACGAAAGGCTTGCTGGCGCGGCTAAAATCGCCATGGTTGGTTTTGCTGCATCTGGGATTTCATGGGTAAACATGAAACGGTAAATCATAATAGGGAGCATGACCGCGTAAGCCACCATACCGAACATCAAGGCACCATACGCAATTGGCGCCAACGTTGGGTTACCAGAAAACGAGACATCTGCCACGATAATACCGACAGGTGGCACAAACCAACTTGGCACCATATGGTGAAGTTCAAAGTCTTTCGCTCGGTGATAAATAAATGTCACTAAGAACACAACGTGCAATCCAACCGCGAATAACCATAAGGCATTCCCTGCGATAGGAAAAAAGTGCCCAAGTGAATTCGATACCACCATAGTAGCCATCGCGAAGGTTGGCACGACGCTGCCCACCACTGGGTGTGCAAGATCTTGTCTTAGCAAATGATTATGGAAAAAAAACTTAACCGCTAAGATAATTAAAAGCACACTCGCAATGCCTGCGCTAATCCACTGTCCATAGCCATATAATTCAGCGAAGTTTTCCCAACTCCAGCCTAAGCTTGCAATGCCAAGCGCTAATCCCGCCATTGGGGTTGGTGCGCCCATTACTTTTGCTTTTGTTCTTTTAATCATGACAACCTCAAATCAGGCTAGCTTTCTCTGAAACGCATCTTACACTTGCACTTCGTTCCAATATATCTAATTATTTAGAACAGATGTTCAATTTTACTAAACGCGCGAATATGGCTAATCATATTTCTCTTAAACAGTTAAAAGTTTTCACCAGCATCACGCAACACAAAACGTTAACCGCCGCGTCCGAAAGCTTATTTCTTTCGAAAGCAGCAGTAAGTATGGCGTTATCTGAACTAGAAAAACAGATTGGTCATCATCTCTTTGATCGCGTAAACAACCGCTTAATTCTCAACCAAGAAGGGCTCAAGCTTCTACCACTGGCGGATGAGTTGCTCAACCGCGCCAATGATATCGAAAGTATCTTTGACGGTGACCCAACGTTATCTGGACAACTACGCATCGGGGCCAGTGACACCCTCGGCAATCAAGTCGCCCCTTATCTGCTGAGTGATTTCCGTCGCCACACAGGGCATGTATCACAAAGTCTATTCATTTCAAATTCTGCGCAAATCTGTGACATGTTAATTGACTACGAACTCGACATCGCGCTAATTGAAGGTAAAACACGGCATCCAGATCTCCAATCAACGTCATTCAGCCAAGATGAAATGTGCGTGATATGTGCACCCGATTCTTCTTTTGGTCACGAAGGATTAACACGTCTGAGTGAGCTAGAAAATAGCGAGTGGATTTTGCGTGAAGAGGGGTCTGGTTCTCGTGAATTTTTCACACGCGTGATTGCACCACGCATAGAGCACTGGCATGAGGCTTTCCAGCTTAATACAACCGAAGCGCTGATCAACTCAGTTTCTGCAGGGCTAGGGTTAGGCTGTTTATCACGCTTATCGGCTGAGCCAGCTATTCGAGACGGTCGAGTGAAACAGGTGGAAATCCCATTGGATATGCAGCGCCGTTTCTGGCTTTTGATCCACAAAGAGAAGTATCAAAACCCACTTCTACGCTCGTTTATTGAGTTTTGCCAAGATTGGGAGCGCCGAGAGAATCCGCACCTTAAAGGTGAATAGTTCAAATGCTGGTCACTTAGTTGTACACGGCTCTCATTCTTAGGCCTGCCGCTAGACTTAATTGGTTAAAAACTGTATAAAAAGCCAGTATAAACTCATTAAATTAGAGGACCAACCATGGCTGTAATCGTCAAGTACGTGGTAGAACGCAATGGAGAAGAGAAAATGACTTTTACCTCTAAAGCGGACGCTGATGCATATGACAAAATGCTGGATATGGCAGACGAACTGTTCGGACTGCTCGGTAAAAGTGACCTTCTAGAAGACGAAGGTAAGCAAGAAGATCTTGCGATGTTCCTTGCGCAAAACAAAGAAGAAGTGCTTTATGCACTAGGGGCAAAACGTAGACCTGCCCCTAAAAAAGCGAAGAAGCTTGCTGCTGTTGAAGAAGAGAAGCAAGAAGACGCAGCATAAATACTTTCCTCTTGTTTAAAAAAACGCCGCATAATGTGGCGTTTTTTGTATGGACAAGCTGAGTCGATAGGCTTTTGCGACACATTTCTCATCAGACAAATATATCTTCAAAAAGACAAAACGTATTCATCTACAGACTTTCTCCATTTCCCCTCTTTAAACTCTCCAGGACTCTCTTTATGATGAGTGACAACTTAATTATTTCTTGTCAGTGAACAGACGAGATACAAGACTCAACACATGGAGATCAACTATGGCTTTCTTTTCTTTAGCCTTTGGTACGGCAACTAAAAACCGCGACGGCAAAATTATCGAAGCGTTTTTCCCAAACCCAGTTCTTAACCCAAGCGAAGAGCTAGTGAACGCACTAGCGACAGTTGCAGGTTACGAGCAAGGCAACCAAGCTATCGAGATCTCTGCAGCACAAAGCGCAGAACTGGCAGTAGCATTTGAAGCAAACGGCGATACTGCAAACGCATCTTTCGCAGCAAAAGCAGCAGAATCAGCACAACCACTTGTACTGGTTATCCTTGCAACTGACGAGCAGCCACAAAGCGTTGCTGAAGGCTTCCTAAAACTGCAACTTATCTCTAACCGTCTCGTTAAACCACACGGCACGGTACTAGACGGCATCTTCGGTCTACTGCACAACATCGCATGGACAAACGAAGGCCCAATCGACCTACCTGAACTGGCAGAGCGTCAAATTGAAGCTCGCTTAGCGGGTCGTGCACTAAGCGTCGATTGTGTCGACAAGTTCCCTAAAATGGTCGACTACGTGGTACCAACGGGCGTTCGTATCGCTGACACTTCTCGCGTACGTCTTGGCGCACACGTTGGCGAAGGCACAACGGTAATGCACGAAGGTTTCATCAACTTCAACGCAGGTACCACTGGCGTGAGCATGGTTGAAGGCCGTATCTCTGCTGGTGTAGTGGTTGGTAACGGTTCTGACATCGGTGGCGGCGCATCTATCATGGGTACGCTATCTGGCGGCGGTAAAGTGGTGGTTTCTATCGGTGAAAACTCACTACTAGGCGCAAACGCAGGTCTTGGCTTCCCAATGGGCGATCGTTGTACCATCGAATCAGGACTGTACGTAACCGCTGGCTCTAAAGTACGCATGCTAGACTCTGAAGGTAAAGAAGTCGAAATCGCGAAGGCGCGTGATCTTGCTGGTGTTTCTGACCTACTGTTCCGTCGTAACTCTGTGACTGGCCAAATCGAGTGTCTTGCAAACAAGAGCGCGGTTGAACTGAATGCAGAGCTACACAAAAACAACTAAGCGCTAATTAATCTCTCTTTAAAATCCCCTCGGCTCAATGAGTCGAGGGGATTTTTGTTTTTCCAATATCACTCAACCACGCAATGAGCCAGAAAGTCGACAAGTACGCACGACTATCGCTGGGATCAGTTAAAGTGAGCAATCACACTCGCAAGTTGTTTGGCTGTTTTCAATAGATTCTCTCGTCCCTGTGCGATCGCATCTTTCAACTCACACGGTGAAGACACCACCGAAAAACAAGCGATAATGCCGGCACTCTTTAGAACTTCAACGCCATCGCCAACGCTGCCTGCCAATGCAATCGTTTTGATATCGTACTTTTGCGCTACTCGAGAAACGCCAACTGGGGTTTTACCATGAATGGTTTGACTATCAATACGCCCCTCCCCTGTAATAACAAGATCGGCACCCACTAGCGTTTTCTCAAACTCCACGGTATTCAAGACAATATCAATCCCAGGCATCAGCGTCGCATCAAGAAACGCCAGCAAAGCCGCCCCCATTCCCCCTGCCGCACCTGCGCCTTTTTCAAACTCAATATCGCAATCCGTCGCGGCTTTGACACAATTCGCATAGTGGTGCAGGTTTGCATCTAGCCTCTTGACCATTTCTGGCGTCGCCCCTTTTTGCGGACCAAATACGACCGAGGCGCCACGCTCCCCAGTCAAGGGATTATCAACATCACAAGCGGTTAATACTTCAACGTGTTGCAATCGAGGATCGAGATTTGAAATATCGATGCGTGCAATATCACCAAGTTCCCCGCCACCGAAACCAATCTCACTACCATCCTCTCGGGTAAACCTTACACCAAGCGCCTGAAGCATGCCGGCACCACCATCGTTTGTCGCACTTCCACCGATGGCAACGATGATTTTGCTGATGTTTTCTTCGAGCGCGCGCTTGATCAGCTCGCCCGTTCCATAGCTTGTTGCTTTCAATGGGTCTCGCTCTTGAGGAGAAACAAGCTCGATCCCTGACGCTGACGCCATTTCTACCACTGCGGTTTGCTGATCGCCCAAGAGACCAAACTGCGCATTAACTTGCTCACCAAGCGGACCTGTCACCGTAACGGGGATCACTCGACCATGGGTTGCATCAACCAATGCCTCCATCGTCCCCTCACCGCCATCGGCTACCGGCACACAAACGCACTCCGCATCTGGTATTTCGGCCATGATCCCTTCAGCAATCACGTTGGCGACTTCTTTCGCAGACAAACACTCTTTAAAAGAGTCTGGGGCGATTATCACTTTCATAGTTTCACCTTCAAAAGGGTCAGACACCTCTGACCCATTATCATCCTATATCAACAAAGCTGACGGTACCGCCACTAACCACGGATCGAGTGATTCGCCATACGCTCCCACAGCATGCATTATTGTTTTTCATTTTGGAACAACATGAAACCATTCATCGTGCATCACTTCTGGGAGTAAACGATCTATAGTCCTGTATTTCTTCTGTTTCCAAGCGACTGACTGCGCCCCTCCAGCTCTTGTTTGTGAAGAAATTTTCATTTTTATCCCATGATTCAATATGAAACATGCAGTGAAAGAGTTCGCGATATAAACTAAGGAGAAACAACAAAAACAACTAGGTACAACTATGACTGAGCAAAAATACATCATTGCTCTCGATCAAGGCACCACCAGTTCTCGCGCTGTCATTCTTGATCATGATGCAAACATCGTGAATATCTCCCAACGCGAGTTCGCACAAATTTATCCGCAAGCTGGTTGGGTAGAGCATGACCCAATGGAGATATTTGCGACTCAAAGCGCCACGTTGATTGAGGCGTTAGGGAAAACGGGTATCCGTAGTGATCAAGTCGCCGCAATCGGCATCACGAACCAACGTGAAACCACTATTGTCTGGAACAAAGAAACCGGCATACCTGTTTACAACGCCATTGTATGGCAATGCCGTCGAACCGCATCTATCTGTGAAGAGCTCAAAGCAAAAGGTTTAGAGGGCTATATCCAAGACAATACGGGTTTAGTGCTTGACCCTTACTTCTCAGGAACCAAAGTAAAATGGATTCTAGACAATGTACCAGGAGCCAAAGAAGAAGCAGAAGCAGGTAACCTCTTGTTCGGCACTGTAGATACTTGGTTGGTATGGAAAATGACCCAAGGCCAGGCCCACGTCACGGATTACACTAATGCGTCTCGCACGATGCTGTTCAATATCAATACGCTTGATTGGGACGAAAAGCTACTGCATGAACTCGACATTCCTCGCTCAATGATGCCAGAGGTGAAACGCTCCTCTGAAATTTACGCCGACACGAAAATTGGCGGCCAAAACGGCATTCACATACCAATAGCGGGCATTGCGGGTGATCAACAAGCGGCTCTATTTGGTCAAATGTGTGTCGAAGCAGGCCAAGCAAAAAACACATACGGTACAGGTTGTTTCTTACTCATGAACACCGGGCAGGAGAAAGTTACCTCTCATAATGGGTTGTTAACCACACTTGCTTGTGGCCCTCAAGGAGAACCGACATACGCACTTGAGGGTGCAGTGTTTATGGGCGGGGCCTCGATACAATGGCTACGCGATGAATTAAAACTGATCCACAGCGCAAAAGAGTCTGAGCACGTCGCGACACAGGTTGAATCGTCACACGGTGTGTACGTCGTGCCTGCATTTACCGGTCTTGGGGCTCCCTATTGGGATGCGTATGCACGTGGCACCATTGTGGGCCTGACTCGTGGCGTTAACTCAAATCATATTGTGCGTGCCACCTTAGAAAGCATCGCCTACCAAACTCGCGATGTACTGGATGCCATGCAAGCCGACTCCGGTATTAAGCTAGCGAGCTTACGAGTCGATGGTGGCGCGGTGGCAAACAACTTCTTGATGCAATTTCAGGCAGATGTATTGGACACTGATGTACTGCGTCCAAAAGTCACGGAAGTTACCGCACTAGGCGCGGCTTATCTTGCCGGCCTCGCTGTTGGTTATTGGGGAAGCATTGACGAAGTCAAAAACAAAGCGGAACTCGATCGTCAATTTGAGCCGAATCAGGACGATGCAAAACGTCAGCGTCGCTACAAAGGTTGGAAACGTGCGGTGAAATGCGTTCAAGTGTGGGCAGAAATGCACGACGACGAAGACTTATAAAAAACATAAATAGCAAAGACCACTTCTCCCGTAACAAGGCCGTGGTCTTAAAAATCCGTCGATTTCGTGACCACCTATCATTTAAAGTTAGTATAAGCTTGATAAGGTTAAGCACAATAAACCACGGAAAGGTAGCGGCATATGATGGCATTACATTCTAAAGACAGTGTGTTTGACCTCATTGTAGTTGGAGGGGGCATCAACGGTGCAGGGATTGCTTCTGACGCGGCAGGGCGCGGTTTAAGCGTCGGTTTGTATGAGGCCAACGACTTTGCCTCTGCCACCTCTTCTGCCAGCTCTAAACTCATTCACGGCGGATTACGTTACCTTGAACACTACGAATTTCGCTTGGTATCGGAAGCGCTTGCTGAGCGTGAAGTGATCTTACATAAAGCCCCACACCTTACACTACCAATGCGATTCCGTTTACCTCATCGGCCCTTCTTACGTCCGGCTTGGATGATCCGCTGTGGCTTATTTCTTTACGACCACTTAGGAAAACGTACCACATTGCCTGGCTGCAAGACCATTAATTTGGCTAAATCAGGTTTACTAAAACCCGAAATAAGAACAGGGTTTGAATACTCAGATTGCTGGGTCGATGATGCCCGTTTAGTGCTTGTCAATGTGCTAGCAGCCAAACAGAACAATGCAGAGGTGCGTAACTACTGCCGAGTGGAAAAAGCACACCGAAAAGGGGATCTTTGGCATGTCACGATTCATGATATCGTCACAGGACAACGCTTCGAGCGCAAATCGAAAGCGCTAGTCAATGCAGCTGGACCATGGGTGAAACAGTTTTTTGATGAAGGGTTAGCTCAAACCTCTCCTCGTAACATCCGTTTGATCAAAGGGTCACACATTGTGGTTCCTCGGATTCACGATGAACCACATGCCTACATTCTGCAAAACCAAGACTATCGCATCGTATTTATGATCCCTTATCTCGATAAGTTCTCGATCATTGGTACCACCGATGTTGAATACACAGGTGAACCGCGTGACGTCTCAATCTCTAATGATGAAATCGACTACCTCATCGACATCGTCAACCAACACTTTGTCCACCAACTCAACCGTGAAGACATCGTATGGACATACAGCGGTGTGCGCCCTCTCTGTGATGATGAATCAGACTCGCCCCAAGCAATCACTCGTGATTACACCTTAGAACTTGATGCAAAACCTAACCATGCTCCACTGTTATCGGTATTCGGTGGCAAACTGACCACTTACCGTAAACTGGGCGAGGCTGCCATGAAAAAGCTCGCACCGTTTCTGCCACAGATGGGCGAAGGCTCGACAGCAAACCAAGCGCTTCCAGGTGGTGACTTCAACGGCAGTCGTGAACAATTAGCCCAAGACATTCATGCTAAACACGCGTGGCTTCCTATCGAGCTGCTCCTGCGATATGTCACCCAATTTGGTACGCATACTTGGGATTTATTGGAAGGCACTTCTAATGAAGCTGAACTTGGCCGTGTTTTCTCCACTCAGGCTGGTGGCGTATACCAACGAGAAATCGACTATTTAATTGGCGTAGAAATGGCAATCACTGAAGAAGACATTCTGTGGCGCCGTACCAAACTCGGCCTTTACCTGAATAAAGATGAAAAAAAAGCGTTGGCACAATACCTCCAGAAGAAGTTGCAACAGCGGGTCATTCGCCTTTCACAGGTCAGTTAAATGGGCGTTATTGAGCGGCAAGCCCCCATCTACCACCATCATCTATCGTCATAATAAAAAGTTTTTATTTCAGACCGTTAGCACTCTTACTTATTATTTTTCTTACTTGGGCCTTGCCCGTCATTCACAACCCAAATCGGTATCCGATGAAGAAATCTCTTTTACTCAGCCTGCTATTGCTTGGCGGATGTTCCCTCGCGCCTGAAGAGCCTGCAGCACCGTGTGCGTGTGATGGTTATATCCCGCCCTATGTTAAACCACCGACCTCATCCGATGCCGATAATATCAAACAGCTATTGGCTTATATTACTGATAAAGCCAAAGATCGCTGGGGAGAAGATGAATTCGTTGAAGCAGGCAAACACCGCTACGTAAAATACCTTGATGGCTACACCACTCGCGCACATATCGATTTTGAAGCCGGCAAGATTTATGTTTCGACAATTTCTCAATACCAACCAACAGAGAAGCTGCAAAAAGCCATCGTACAAACCCTACTCATGCCTGCCGACCCCGCGCATGCTGAATTGTTCAGTGATAAAGAGGCGGTACTGCGAGGAAAGCCGTTCTTATTAGGCCAAGTGTTGGATCATGATGGTAAGCCAATTGAGTGGGAGTGGCGTGCTAACCGTTATGCCAATTACCTTATCGACAAAAAGCTGCAAACAAAAACCATCAAACGTGGCAACGCCTACTATGTCGAAATCACTATGGTGAAAGATCACTTAGAGCAACGTGAATACCTGTACGCCGGACTCGTTCGCGACGCCGCCAAGCGATATGGCTTATCAGAAGATCTCATCTTTGCGGTGATTAAGACGGAAAGTAGCTTTAACCCTTATGCGGTATCCCACGCAGGGGCATACGGTTTGATGCAAGTGATCCCTAAAACCGCAGGGGCTGATGTGTTTAACTTGGTGAAGAACAAGCCTGGCATTCCAACCAAAGAGTACCTATTTGATCCAGCTAACAACATCGATACTGGTGCCGCGTATTTTTATATTTTGAAAAACCGCTACTTGCGCGATGTGAAGCACCCAACCTCTAAGCATTTCAGTATGATTTCGGCTTATAACGGTGGTACTGGTGGTGTCCTTTCAACCTTTGACAATGACCGAAAGCGCGCGATGAATGAACTAAACGGTCTCAATCCAACTCAAGTTTATGATGCGCTAACAACACAGCATCCGAAAGGAGAAGCAAGACGCTATCTACAAAAAGTGCTCTACTTCCAAAAAGACTTTAGCGAAGGCAATATCTAAGAGTGTATGCCCTACATGTCATCATGTTGGGGCATATTAACACTTCTAATTCAAACCCTTCCCTCAAACTAATCCTTCTCTTAGTGCAATACTGGTTTAAGCTAATAACATCCGCTGCTCATTTTACTCACCACAATCAAAACCGTGTTAATCGAGTTAACAATGAGCAGCATGATATAAGTGAATGACGAATGAGAAGGTCGCGCACAGCAATGAGTTTTTTAATTGAACACTGGCAATTTACCTCAAGCCAACCAAAACGAATAGACGCCTACCCCGAGCAACTTCAAGCCCATCATTGGTACCATTGCGAGCGTAACGATCCAGATACCAAGGCTTGGTTACGTAAAAACCATGTCCCTAAAGCGACACTCGAGCAGTTCATTACCAACGAAAATAGGCCTTCTTTTCATCCACTTGGCGACGATAACTTTCTCTTACTCCTACGTGGAATAAATCGCAATCATAGTGTGGTCGCGAAAGAGGTGAACAGTATTCGAATCCTGTTTTATCACGGTGCGCTTATCACCACTCAAACTGGCTCAAACGATGCTGTGCAGAGGCTTCTCCACTCCCTGAATAAGCATAGAGAGCCGGAGAACCTAGCAGGACTCGTCAATCAAATCATTGATAATTTAAACCAAAAAACGGATGATTATAATGACGCAATAGAGGCAAGTTTGGAGCAACAAGACAATCTGCCGCACTCCGATAATAAGTTAAGAATGACGAAAAATAGTCTACTGTCTGTCAGGCATTTTCTTAAGCCTCAGCTGCACGCTATTCACGACATGGTAACCGCGAAACCATCACTCATCAAACTCCGCTCTCATCAATATCGTTACTCTTTAAATACGCTTATTCGTCTTAATGAGGAAATTGACTATTTTTTAGAAGAAATCAGCTTACACCAAGAGGAAAACAAAAATCTGAGGGAACAGAAACTTAATCAAAATAGCTACTTGTTTACTATTCTAGCGGCGATATTTTTACCGACTACATTTTTAACCGGGCTATTTGGCGTCAATCTTGGCGGGATGCCTGGGCTAAAATCCGGTCTATCATTCGCCTTATTCAGCATCATTTTGATCATTATTTTCATCATTGAATGGCTGGTAATCAAACACTTTGGTTTCATCAATAAAAACAAAGATCGCGATAACTGAGTATCGCGATGATATGCATGGCATCACAGCATCAATCGCGCGCTGCTAACCTGGATGCCCGTCTGCTCGTGGGTTGATGAGCATCGCGCCAAATCGCCACACAAACATTCCGAAGGCAAAAATCCACAATGCACCACTGATATCAATCCAAATTAACAAGTTTGCCGGGTCAAAGATGACCCCCAAGCTACGTACTAAGGCTGCCAAAATAATGGCAGAAAATGCGACGCTCATATTCGGTCCTTGGTAAATCATGCGCCCAGTATGCCCCATGGTAACGCGTGCAATCATTGCCAAAATCAAACCGCCTAACCCTCCAATCGCAAACAGGTGAATGAGATTATGGCTGGCAAAGGCGTTATCCCAAGCACCACGCAGAATCAAGCTTAATGGCAAACAGAAGTATGCCGCATGTAAAGACCAAACCAGTGGCTCGCTCAACGTCAGCCATGGCTTCCAACGCAGGAATCGAAACAACTGAGCCACACCAGCAAATAGCATGAGAGGCTTGCCTATCTCAGCAAAGGTCACAGGGAAGAAACTCAAAACAAACAACATCACCAAAGGTAAAATCGCTAACCAATCTAGCCATACTAACGGCTGCGCTTTTTCAAAGTTAAAACGGCGAGCAGTGAAGAATGGAATAACTCGCCCCCCCATCACAGACAGTAATAAAGTGAACCACCATAACATGGCTTGCCATACCGCTGACGAACTAAACGGAGGCAGCCCTTTGATGGTGGCGTAACTTGCGAAGTTGGCAAAGATAGCCAGAAGGAATAGAGGAACGAAAAACAGATTTTTCCATCCTTTAGCACGATAAACACGTATACCGACTTCGTATGCCACAAACAACAGGAACAACGCTTCAATGCTGCTTATCAGCCACAATGGCGCTGGCGTCCACAACAAAATACGAGGTGCAAGCCACAAACCAAACAACGCCAACAAGGTGTCATGCTTGGTGCCGTTAATGCCCGTCCAGTTTTGTACCGCCGTCAACACAAAACCCGCCACGATCGCCATCGCAAAGCCAAACAGCATTTCATGCACATGCCACCACAACGCAGGTACATCAAGCGCACTTGGCTGTCCGGTTTGGAACATCCATACCCATACCGCAATCGCGATGATGGCGTAAATAGAGCCAAACAAGAAAAACGGTCTAAACCCTAAACGCAGCCATGCGGGGATTTTTTCTTCCACTTTTTTATCGGTGATATTCAGCATTGCGATGCCCTTAAGTACCCAATAGATACCGTTCCAAAATTCAACTAAAGCGATCTTACCATAAACATGTAAAAAAAATACATGTTATAAACTCAGACTATCCTTTAGAGGTAAAGCCGTGGTTTGCGCGTTGATTGGCTATCTATGTTTAGGTATAACTGAATAAATCAGTAAAGGGAGTAAAAAGATGTATATTTTCGGCTATGGCAGCTTAATTAACTCCGCCTCACGTCAGTTAACGGGGCAGACTGGCAATGCCATCCCTGTGGTCGCCCACGGACTAGTCCGTTATTGGGGAAAAGTCGATGACAATTATGTTTTGTCTCCCTTGGTGGTCAATGAAGGCCAAGGCCAAGTGAATGGTGTTTTACTAAAAGTGGACAAGCAAGCACTCGCAGAATTTGATCGGCGCGAACGG
This sequence comes from Vibrio sp. PNB23_22_6, assembly GCF_052877535.1. Taxonomy (NCBI): domain Bacteria; kingdom Pseudomonadati; phylum Pseudomonadota; class Gammaproteobacteria; order Vibrionales; family Vibrionaceae; genus Vibrio; species Vibrio sp. PNB23_22_6. The sequence goes on from NZ_JBNFXP010000016.1 coordinate 51,856, forward strand.
GGTTATTACCGCATTCAAATTCGCCCAGAACAGATTGAAGCCGAAGCTGAGTTTACCTCAAATAAGGCAATCTGGGTCTATGTGAAAGACGACCCGCAGCCACCTTGCTCGCTTAGCCCGATCATGCAGAGCTATGTAGATACCGTCTTAGCAGGTTGCTTAGAGATTTCTCATGCCTTTGCTGAACACTTTGTACGTCACACGGTAGGTTGGCATCACACTAAAGAGAACGATCGCCATCAGCCGAAATATGGCAATCTCGCTGGGGTGCAAGATCATCATTATGAATTGATAGATAACCTGATTTCAGAACATTCCTAACGTATTCTGCCCCAAGACGAGAACAGCTCTCAAAGTGTTGAGAGCTGTCTTCTTTCATCGTCGCCTTATATACTCAAGTGACTAAACGATTCTCACCCCTTCAGGCATCGCACGCTCCGGAGTTCGCAATGCGCTTTCTGATTCGTCATCCGTTTCCGCACAAAGCAACATGCATTCTGACGTTTCAGCACGCATTTTTGCTTTCGCTAGGTTACACAGCACCACCACTTGTTTGCCCATTAACTCTACTTCTGTGTAGTACGGTACTAGGCTAGTCACGGTTTTCAGCGTTTTCTCACCCACATCAATCTGCACAATGTACAACGTGTCTGCGCTTTCATGGCGAGCAACCTCGATGATGTTTCCGGTACGGATCTCTAGCTTTGCAAAGTCTGAGTAAGCGATAGTTTCCATCATTAAAATTTCAGTAAAGCTTTACTAAAAAGATAACGTTTACACTAGCAGTGAACCTAATAGTTACAATCGGTAAAGGTCTCATTTTAGAAAGTGATTCCCACATCCAATTGCACTTATTACACAAAGGGTGTTTAATACTCTTGTTATCATTTTTAGCCCACACAAAGGTCCCTCATGGCAACAATTAAGGATGTCGCGAAAGAAGCAGGCGTATCGGTCGCAACCGTATCACGCGTGATCAACAAATCGCCGAAAGCGAGCCAATCTTCTATTGATGCCGTCACACTAGCAATGGGCAAGCTAGGATACCGACCGAATGCCGCTGCGCGTGCACTGGTAAGCCAAAGCACCAATACCATGGGCGTACTTGTGGGTGATGTATCCGATCCTTTCTTCGGCACTATGGTCAAATCCATTGATAACGTAGCGCGTGAGAATGGCAAACACATTCTGATCGGGAATGGTTATCACAGCCCAGATGACGAGCGCCAAGCGTTAGAGCTTCTGATCAATAGCCGCTGTGAAGCGATTGTGATTCACTCTAAAGGTCTGTCTGATGACGAGCTGATTGGTTACGCCAAAGAAGTGAAAGGCATGGTGCTGATCAACCGCCATATCCCAGAGTTGGCAGAGCGTTGCATTTCTCTTGATAACCGCAAAGGTGCTTACTTAGCCACGGAATATCTGATTCGCCATGGTCACACCAAAATCGCATGTATCGCATCATCGCATGACATCGAAGATACCGACGAGCGTTTGCAAGGCTACCAAGCCGCGCTGAAAGATCATGATATCGAACTGGCAAAAAACTATATCGAATATGGCGAGCCAAACAGTGATGGCGGCGAAACGGCAATGACTAACCTTCTGACTAAATCGCTCGAAATAACTGGTGTGGTGGCTTACAACGATTACATGGCAGCAGGTGCACTGGCCGCATTAGACCAAAACGGCATTGACGTACCAGAACAAGTCTCTATGGTTGGCTTTGATGACGGCTTAATTGCTCGCTTCGTGAATCCAAGTTTAACCACAATTCGCTACCCAATAGAGATGATGGCAGAACACGCTGCACGCTTAGCGTTGGCATTATCGCGTAATGAGCGAGTGGAAGATGACACTATCATCTTTAGCCCAACATTAGTGCGTCGTAACTCGGTGGATCGCCTTTAAGGTGCTGTTCTAACAAAAAACCAGACGGAACATAAAGAAAAAGCTCTACCACCGAAGTGGCAGAGCTTTTTCATTTTGGGGTATTTTGAGTGAGCCTTGTTTTTGCGACCTTTAGATTAGCTTTTGACCTACTTTGATCAAAAAAATCACAGCAACCCAAAAGCACTAAAAGGTACTGGTCGCCTAGAAAGCAAACTGATAAGTGGTGCAGAAGCGGTATTCTTGTTCAGGCTCAAGAATACAGCTTGGCTGCGCCCACTCAGCATGGTTTGGCGAATCTGGTAAAAACTGCGTTTCTAACGCCAGACCCGCGTAATCTTGGTATTCACCGCCACGACGATTTGGTGCGCCGGCTAACCAGTTGCCCGTGTACAATTGCATCGCAGGTTTATTGGTCACCACCGACAAGTGTACTTTTTCGTCTGGCGAAACCACCAGCGCAACCGGTTTTGACACATCACGATGAGCATCAAATAGGTAGCTGTGGTCATACCCTTTGGCGACTATTTGCTGTTCATCTTGTAAGAAGTGCTCTGAAACTGGTTTTTCACATCTAAAGTCAAACCCTGTACCTTGCACATCTTGCAGCGCACCAAGCGGAATACCGACCTCGTTGGTTGGCAGATATTGGCTTGCCGCGATACTTAAACGGTGAGAGCGACAATCTAAGTCCGCTTCAGCGCCCAACAAATTAAAGTAAGCATGGTTAGTCAGATTCACCGGTGTTGCTTTATCTGTTCTAGCGACATACGCAATGCTCACCTGATTATCGTCAGTCAGTGTGTACGTCACTTGCACTTCAAGGTTCCCCGGGAAACCTTGGTCGCCATCTTCAGACAACAAAGCAAACGTCACCTGTTGCTCCGATTGTGCTTCAATCTTCCAACGACGCTTATCGAAACCGGCTTGCCCACCATGCAAACAGTTACCAGCTTGGTTGGTGGAAACGTGAAATGTTTCGCCATTCACATCAAAAAGACCATTGGCGATGCGATTTGCGTAACGTCCTACCGTGACCCCCATGTAGCTCTGCTGCCGCATAAAGCTTTCCATCGACCCCACCCCGAGCAGTACTTCGCGCAATTCCCCGCACGCCAAAGGTAAACGACAACTCAACCATGTCGCACCGATATCCATAAAGGTCACGCGCATGCCGGTGTTATTTTTCAGTTCGACCACATTGGCAGGCCGACCATCAAAGGCGGCCTGCTGCGTCATCGTGATAGTTAATGGCTCAGTCATCTCTTGCTCCTACTGCGGCTTAACGTCTTTGTTGCTAGAGTCTTGGGTTAAAGCACTTCGACTAAACCTGCGCCGTTTTTCGCTTGGCACACGTAGATGGACTCTTTCAAACCCGTTGCCGCTTGGTATTTCGCTTCAACCGTTGCTTTCACTTTATCCACTAGTGCTGGTGGCACAAGTGCAACGATACAACCACCGAAGCCGCCGCCCGTCATACGCACGCCGCCTTGCTCACCGATCACCTCTTTCACCATCTCAACCAAGGTATCGATTTCTTTGACTGTGATTTCGAAATCGTCACGCATGGAAGCATGAGACTCCGCCATCAGTTCACCCATACGCTTCATGTCATGTGCACGAAGTGCTTGCGCGGCTTCTACCGTGCGATCGTTTTCTGTGATCACGTGACGAGCGCGTTTTGCCACCATTTCATCTAGTTCAGAAACTTTCTCGTTAAACTGCTCAATGGTCACATCACGCAGCGCTTTCACACCGAAGATGCGCGCCGCTTCTTCACACTGCTCACGGCGCGTGTTGTATTCACTGTCTACCAAGCCGCGTTTTTTGTTCGAGTTAATGATAACAACGGCCATATCTTCAGGCATGGATACCGCCGTCGTTTCCAAACTGCGGCAATCTAAAAGCATCGCATGATTCGCTTGCCCTTCCGCCGAAATCATCTGGTCCATAATGCCGCAGTTACAGCCTACGAATTCGTTCTCTGCTTGCTGCCCATTTAGCGCGATTTCCGCTTGGCTGATTTCTAGATTGAAAAGCACTTTGAACGTTTGGCCGATCACCACTTCCAATGCCGCTGATGAACTCAAACCCGCACCTTGAGGTACGTTACCGCTGACTGAAATGTCCGCACCAGAAAATTGGTAGCCACGAGCAAGAAGACACTTCACCACACCGCGAATGTAGTTCGCCCACATTTTATCTTGTTGGAAAGTGATTTCTTGAGTGATATCGAACTCATCAACCGCATTGCCGTAATCCACCGAAACCACGCGCACTAGGTTGTCTTCACGCTTCGCTGCTGCCACCACTGTTTGGTAGTTGATCGCACATGGCAATACAAAACCATCGTTGTAGTCCGTGTGCTCACCAATCAGGTTTACACGGCCTGGTGCTTGGATAATGTGGCTTGGTACGTAGCCCAGCACTTGTTCAAAAGAAGTTTTCACGTTTTGGATTAAATCAGACATAGTAGAATCTCAGCATAAAATTTTTGTTTGAATTCTCGACTGCTTTCATATCTCGCAATCAGAAACGACCTATTTGATTGTCTAACATTTGTCATTCCGGACGAGCCCTAGCGAGCATCTGGAATCTACGTTCAGCGCACTCTGATGGTAGATTCTGCATCACGTTCGTTCCTCGCTGTACGGAATGACATATTTCGTATTTATCGTTAGTTACTGCTCTTTGTAATGCACATCGCTTAAATCACGCAGACGCTGGGCCGCTTGCTCTGCGGTGAGATCACGTTGGCTTTCTGCCAGCATTTCATAACCCACCATGAACTTGCGAACCGATGCACTACGCAGTAGTGGCGGGTAGAACAGCGCATGCAGTTGCCAGTGATCTATGTCTGTCCCCTCTTCAAAGAACGGGGCGTAATGCCAACCCATTGAGTAAGGGAAAGAACATTGGAATAGGTTGTCGTAACGGCTCGTCAGCTTTTTGATTGCAACAGCAAGATCGTCTCGCTGCTCTTCGCTGAGCTCACTCATGCGGCGAATGTGCGTTTTAGGAAGCAACATGGTTTCAAATGGCCACGCCGCCCAGTAAGGCACGACTGCTAGCCAATGTTCGGTTTCTACCACAATGCGAGAACCGTCTTTACGTTCAGCTTGAACGTAGTCCACCAGTAGGTTGGTGCCATTTTCTTGGTAGTACGCTTTTAAGTTGTGCTCTTTGCGCTCGATTTCGTTTGGTAAGAAGCTATTCGCCCAGATTTGACCGTGTGGGTGAGGCTGAGAACAGCCCATGGTTTCACCTTTGTTCTCAAACGCCTGAACCCAAACGTAGTCTTGCCCTAGCTCTTCGATTTGATCATTCCAGGTATCAATCACGCCACGGATTTTGTCGACCGGTAGCTCAGGCAAAGTTTTGCTGTGATCAGGCGAGAAACAAATCACTCGGCTCAAACCGCGCACACCTTGCGTTTTGAACAGTGGGTTATCTGACTCAGGTGCATCTGGAGAGTCCACCATCAGTGCTGCGAAGTCATTTTGGAACACGTACGTGCCTTGGTAATCTGGGTTTACATCACCAGAAATACGCTCGTTGGTTGGACAAAGGAAACACTTCTCGTCGTAGCTTGGTAGCTCATCAATTGCAGGCTTCTCATCAGCGCCACTCCAAGGGCGTTTTGCACGATGCGGTGACACCAAAATCCACTGACCCGTTAGCGGGTTATAGCGACGGTGTGGGTGATCTACTGGGTTAAATTCAACATTCGACATCTTACTTACTCAACTTTTTCGCTTTTGGTGTCAGAACCAAAATTCATCAATCTGCTTGCTAGAGATTCCCTACTCCGCTCGTCCCTCGCTCTAGGGAATGACAAAGTTCATAGCTCAACGTTGTCATTCCACAATCGAGGCACGAGATGTCTGGAATCTCTAATTATTTAGTAACCTTGCGGGTTGTTTGACTGCCAGTTCCACGTATCTGCCGTCATTTCCGCAACACTGCGCGTCGCTTTCCAACCGAGGTCTCGCTCCGCTTTATCTGTACTTGCCCAGCATTCTGCAATGTCACCCGGGCGACGAGGACAAAGCTCGTAAGGCACTGGATTACCACAAGCCATTGCGAACGCTTCTACCATCTCAAGCACGCTAGAGCCTTTGCCCGTGCCTAGGTTGTAAATGTGCAAGCCGGCTTTTTCACCTACCGATTTCAGCGCTGCGATATGGCCATCAGCCAAATCCATCACGTGGATGTAATCACGCACGCCTGTGCCATCCGGCGTTGGGTAGTCATTGCCAAATACCGACAGTTTTTCGCGGCGGCCTACTGCCACTTGCGCGATAAACGGCATCAAGTTGTTCGGGATGCCCTGAGGGTCTTCACCCATGGTGCCCGATGGGTGCGCACCAACTGGGTTGAAATAGCGCAGCAAAGTCACGCTCCAGTCGTTTTCTGCATTGAACAGATCACTCAAGCACTCTTCCACCGTGTACTTGCTGCGACCGTATGGGTTAGTGGTCGCCCCCGTTGGAGAGTCTTCCGTAATCGGCACAATGTCAGGATCGCCGTAAACCGTTGCCGATGAGCTAAATACAATGCTTTTCACGCCCGCTTTACGCATGCTGCGCGCCAACACCAGTGATCCATTAACGTTGTTGTCGTAGTACTCCAATGGTTTCGCGACGGATTCGCCCACCGCTTTCAGACCAGCAAAGTGAATCACAGCTTGAATGTCATGTTTGGCAAATACTGAGTCCAAAAAGGCTTCATCACGAATGTCGCCTTGGTAGAAAGTTGGTTGCTTACCGGTTAGCGCTTCAATGCGGCTTAACACTTCCACTTTGGCATTACACAAATTGTCGACAATGATTGGCTCCATACCCGCTTCAATCATCTGTACACATGTGTGACTGCCGATGTACCCCATACCGCCTGTGACAAGAACTTTCACTATTGCTTCTCCACGATTGCTGCTTATGCTCAGTTAGATGCCCATGGTTAGCAAAGCCTAATTAACCAACCACTAGCAAAACCGTCCATTTCTTAACTGGCTAGAAGTCTACCAATCAAATCCGATCTAATTCCGTGATCAGTTTCAAATAGTGTAAACGTTTCCACCAAATAATAAAGAAACGTAGCAAGAAGGAATGAGTTTAGTAAAACCCCCTTCTGTTAGACCAAACTCGGCTCTTGAAAGGCGATGAGATTTCGACGAAGGACCAGAGTAAACCGTTTTACTAAACGTTTGTGCATTCGTAACTAGCTGTTTAAAATAGTTGAATTTCTCACTGGGACAGTGAGGCCTGCCTACGGGAAGTACACATGGCAACATTAAAAGATATCGCTACCGAAGCGGGCGTTTCACTTGCAACCGTATCACGCGTGTTGAATGACGACCCGACGCTAAGCGTAAAAGATGCAACGAAACACCGAATCTTAGAAATTGCTAGAAAGCTCGAATACCGTACCAGCAGTTCCAAGAAAGCCACCAAAGAGGCGAAGCAAAACCACCACTTTTTGGCCTTGTACAACTACAAGCAAGAAGCGGAAGTGAATGACCCATACTACTTATCAATTCGCCACGGAATTGAAACCCAATGTGACAAACTGGGGATCACGCTAACGAATTGCTACAACAGTGACATTGACGTTGAAACACAAAAGATCACCGGGGTCCTATTAGTCGGCAAAATCGAAAATGCCATCATCAGCAAACTGCCAAAGCGTCTTGCTGACAGCATTTGCTACATCGACTTCTCGGATGATAACAGCACTTACGACTGCATTGATGTCGATCTTGACCATATCAGTAAGCAAGTGATCACATTTTATATCCAGCAAGGCTATGAACGGATTGGTTTTATCGGTGGTCAACGTGAGACTGGCACAACAGACATGCGTGAAAACGCATTTGTTGAATATGGCAAACTAAAAGGTGTGGTATCTGAAACCGATATTTATCGTGGTGACTTATCCAGTTTATCGGGTTACAACTTAACAAAAGCAATGCTCGCCAAAGGTGATTTCCCGAAAGCGCTATTCATTGCTTCTGATCCAATAGCGATTGGCGTGTTGCGCGCTATTCATGAATTTGGTTTAAACATCCCACAAGATATTGCGTTGATCAGTCTCAATGACATTCCAACAGCACGCTTTACTTTCCCTCCTCTTTCCACGGTCCGTATTCACTCTGAAATGATGGGCGCACAGGGCGTGAACTTATTGGTCGAAAAGTATCGAGACAAAAGAGAAGTACCACTTAAAGTTTACGTATCAAGTAAATTAAAGCTGAGAGGCACGACCAAGCCACAATAAAGACTGGAATACTCTTTTCTTTAACGCACTGTAATTTCAGTGCTTTTTAACATTTCATTTTCAACGTCTCATTTATTCCGCGCAGCTATCTCGATATACAATTTGACTACGCTTAAGTTAAACGTTTTCACAACATTTGTATGAGAGAAGCATTTACGATCCGAACTATTTGGAGGTCACAATTTCTGCGACTAATTCCCGCAGCCATAATCCTTTATCTTCATTATTTCGACTGGTGTGCCACAACATCGCAATGTCAAAATCAGCGACAGCAATAGGTGGCTTCACAGTAACTAAATCGTCAGAAAAACCATCCGACAACGCCATTTTCTCTGGAACAATCGCAATCAGTTCACGCTGTTTGAGTAAATTTCGAATAGTAAGAAAATTGCGCGAGGCAACCGTTACCTTGCGGCTCAAACCATGTTCGGCGAGCTTTTTGTCTACTTGTGTACTTAAACTGCCGTCAGGGCTCACTAAGGCTTGTTCAATATTGGCAAAAGCCGAAATCGACAACTCGCTTTCTCCTTTCAATACCCGCTTGTCACACAAGCAGACATGCTTTTCTGTGTACAGGTACTGGCTATCAAAGTTGTCATCAAGCACTGGCATGCTGCCAATGATGACGTCCAACTTGTCGTTCTCAGTAATCGTGACATAGTTACTGCGGTTGACATTGATAAAACTGATTTGCGCTTCTGGTGCGCGTTTGCGGATCTCATCATAAAGCTGTGGGGCGAAGATGAACTCGGCGTAATCCGTCAGACCAACCCGACACACTCCAGTGTAGTTTTCTGGCTGAAATACCGACTTAGTCAGTAAGTCTTTGGCAATCGAGTCGAGCAAATGATGCACGGTCGGAGCAATGTGATGCGCATGCTCGGTCGGATCCATCTTGTGGCCCTTGCGCTCAAACAACGGATCATCAAACAACAATCTCAAACGCGATAAACTATGGCTCATTGCCGACTGACTCACGAAACTCATTTCTGCCGCTAAACTGACGCTGCGATAACGATAAAGATAAGAGAACGTCACCAACAAATTTAAATCGATATTGCGCCACTGGATATCATCTTTCACTCAACACACCTAATCCCATTTCATTCATAGATGAAATTAAAACTATTAATTTGAGTCATTTTAGAGCATTCGATAAATTAGCAACAATGCTTTTAGATAATCAGGCTCAACATGTTTACCATTTTTAAAACCTTTTTTTGGCTTGGTTGGATCAGTTTCGGTGGCCCTGCGGCGCACATCGGTTACTTCCGCCAAACGTTCGTTGAAAAACTCAAATGGATCGAAGACAGCGAATACGCTCAAATCGTGGCGTTAAGTCAATTTCTACCAGGCCCTGGCTCAAGCCAAGTTGGCTTTGCGCTAGGCTACAAGCGTGGTGGTCTGGGTGGCGCGTGCATGGCGTTTCTTGGTTTCACGCTGCCTTCAGTGATGATTATGTTGGCGCTTGCGATGGTGAGTAGCCAAATTACCGATACCGCACTGTTCCAAAACATCGTTCACGGCTTGAAATTGCTTGCGGTTGTGGTTGTGGCTGATGCCACTTGGGGGATGTACAAAAACTTCTGCCAAAGCAAGCTGACCGCTGGTTTATGTGTGGCAACCGCCATTGCCCTTTTGCTGGCACCAAGCATCATGACGCAAATGCTCGTGTTGGTTGTGGCCGGTTTGATTGGTACTCAATACCTAAAGAAAGAATCAGCAGCACCGGTTGAACCGTTTAAACCAACCATCGCCCCACTCGCTCTGTTCGCGGTCCTATTGATTGGTCTGCCGTTTGTGGCGCACACCATGCCGATGCTCGGTTTGTTCAGTGATTTCTTCCAGGCAGGCAGTTTGGTATTTGGTGGCGGTCATGTGGTGCTTCCGCTGCTGCAGAATATCGTTGGTGACCAACTCAGCCAAGATGCCTTTCTAACGGGGTACGCAGCTGCGCAGGCGGTACCAGGGCCGATGTTTACCTTCGCCACTTACATTGGTTACGAACTCTCCGATGCGCCAATTCTAGGTGCACTAGTGGCAACGTTAGGGGTTTTCCTGCCAGGCTTCTTGTTACTGCTTGGCGTACTAAAGAACTGGCAAGCACTGGCGGGTAAACCGGTCATCTCTGGCGCAATTAATGGCGTCAACGCATCGGTGGTGGGCCTGCTACTAGCAGCACTTTACCAACCCGTATTCAGCAGCGCGGTTATCGCCCCCATCGACATCGCCCTAGTCATTGCGGGTTTCTATCTGCATAAGAAGCTCAACTTGTCTGTGCTGTGGATGATTGTTTTCTTTGTTGGTGCTGGCATTGCTCAAGGCATGATGTAAAAGGATTTGCAGCAAAAAAAGCGCACACGGGTATTCCCTTGTGCGCTTTTTTATTCTTGATAGCTTTTTGCTCATTATTTAGTATAAAAATGAAAGACCGAAAGCAAGCTATAGATAAACTTGACATAGCACACAGTTACCAAAAATAGTTCCAAACATTTACATCAAACAATGGAAAAAAACAAACATAACAATAAAATAGTTAGAAGATATGAGGTTGTAGAAGCTACTATCAAAACACAAAAAAGATAAAATGCAGCCTAACTATTTATCGATAAAGTAGCTTAATTTAACTTTATCAAACCTTAAAGAACAGTCACCAACCAGATTAATTCACACCATATTTAACAGAAATGAATTCTTGAGTACAGAACCACTATGAAAAATTATAACAAGGTTGATATTAGAATATTGGTCGGTATGTTTCTAGCAGCATTCATCAACTTCAACAAGCCATTTTATGGATCCTTATTTTTACTTTTCTTTGAGCTATCAATTCTTCATATCATTTACTCTAACCCAAAATTAATAAAACAACGTGTAAGCACTGCATTTAACAAAAATCAACTCATCGCACCTACTGCATTTGTCTTGCTTGCAACCATATCAACTCTCATTCTATTAATGAGCAATGCAAGTAATACTCAACAAATTCTTGGTATCATAAGGTACTTCAGTATTATTGCTCATATATTTTTTACTCTCACACTTTCGGTATACTTCCTTACTCAAGAACAAAACAGAAAAATATTCACGCCTCTACCAGCATCCATTATTACAGTAGTGATATTCATCTTCATTGATTACCACTTTAATCCTTACAGTGTAATGTTTAGCGAACCAAATAGAGTAATCGTTGCTTATAACATCAGATACTTAGGATATATTGCAATGTTGGGTTGCCTCTACTGTGCAATAAAAATGCTTCAATGCCGAATTATGAGCAAGAAACATTTATGGATTAGTATCGTATTTTCTATCAATTTCTCCCTATTAATTTGGTTAGGAGGGAGGGGGGCTATCGTTGCCTTCATCTTTTCATTTTTAGTATCACTTATAGTTATAAACCAAAATTCACTTGATAAATATAAGCACTTAACCGCTATTTTGGCTCTTATAGCTTTATCATACTTAATCTCGATTCCGCTTAGTGTTTTTCCTTGGAATGGTCCAAATCGCTTCATGTTTTTATCTCAAGTACATGATGCATCAATAAATCAGGTATCTAGTGGTCGTATAGCCTTATGGCTAGAATCAATTAGCCTTATCATTCAAAAGCCTTTATTCGGTTATGGGCCAGAGGCTCATGTATTCGAAACAAAGATCGGCTTTCTACAACCCCACAACTTCCTACTTCAATCGCTATTAGAGTTTGGCCTTCTAGGCACAGCACCGATTTTACTTATGCTCTACTACATTACAAAAAGCGCTATCATCAATGCATTAATAGACTCTACAGCTAATAACCTATATGCCTGTGGTCTAATTATCGCAATAATTTCCCATAGCTTTTATGATGGAACTCTTTACCATGCCCCACCTTTACTCATAATGTGTATCGCATCTTCTTACGTTCTTTCCGTGACGTTGAAACGCAATATCCCTTTAACAAACCACCAAATCGCTAACGTTGCGAAAAATGAGACATAACCTAAAGAAAGAATCAGCAGCACCAGTTGAACCGTTTAAACCAACCATCGCCCCACTCGCTCTGTTCGCGGCCCTATTGATTGGTCTGCCGTTTGTGGCGCACACCATGCCGATGCTCGGTTTGTTCAGCGATTTCTTCCAGGCAGGCAGTTTGGTATTTGGTGGCGGCCATGTGGTACTTCCGCTGCTGCAGAATATCGTTGGTGACCAACTCAGCCAAGATGCCTTTCTAACAGGATACGCAGCGGCGCAGCCGGTACCAGGGCCGATGTTTACCTTCGCCACTTACATTGGTTACGAACTCTCCGATGCGCCAATTCTAGGTGCATTAGTGGCAACGTTAGGGGTTTTCCTGCCAGGCTTCTTGTTACTGCTTGGCGTACTAAAGAACTGGCAAGCACTGGCGGGTAAACCGGTCATCTCTGGCGCAATTAATGGCGTCAACGCATCGGTGGTGGGCCTGCTACTAGCAGCACTTTACCAACCCGTATTCAGCAGTGCGGTTATCGCCCCCATCGACATCGCCCTTGTCATTGCAGGTTTCTATCTGCATAAGAAGCTCAACTTGTCTGTGCTGTGGATGATTGTTTTCTTTGTTGGTGCAGGTCTGCTATTAGGCAGTCTATAAGCCCCTATCCATTAAAAAAGAAGAGGAGCTTTTTAACAAAGCTCCTCTACTTTTATAGACTAAAGACTAACGTCCATTTTTAATCACTGACTGCCTATCTCGTGATAGGCATGGACTCTGAGTCTGTTCTTAGTTGCATCAATGCTCGTTCCAAGTTTTCATTGGCCACTTTGTAGTAGTACGGCTTTTTATCGATGGCTTGCTGGAAATAGGTGACGGCTTGTGCCGACTTTCCTTGTAGCATCATGAAATAGCCAACATTATTAAGGGCTTCTGGTGCTTCCATAATTCGCATGAACACATTTAAAGCGCTCTTATCATCGTTTTGTGCTAGGTATATTAACGCTAAATTATTCTGAGCTTTATCATTGTTTGCATCTAGCTTAATGGCTTGTAGGGTATAATGCCTAGCTTTTGCATAATTTCCTTCCATATAGTAGGAATAGCCCATATTCATCATCGCTTTGCTTGATCTTGGCTTAATTTCCAAGGCATAACGATAAAGTGCCTGTGCTATTGAATGCTGAGCATCTAAGTCGTAGAGGATGCCTAGCCCTAAATAAGCTAATGCTGGAGAGTTCTCATCACGTTTTAAACTCTCCAACTGTTTTATTGATGTGTCGTAGCTAAATGAAAAACGGCTATTTAAACGAACCTGATCCGCATTAATCGCTCGAGAAAAATAAATAAGCCCATTTTCCACATCGCCTTTCTTACTATAGTCTCGACCAAGCTTTTCTAAAACTTCAACATTATTGGGGTTCGTTTCAAGAGCTAAAAGTAGCGCTTTCTCGGCGAGTTCATGATTACCACGAGCCGAGTGTATTTGACCAACCTTTAATAACGCTTTATCTCGATATACGCCATTAACAAACTCCAGAGCCGATATATAGTGATACAGAGCCAAATCGGTGTTTTTTAGGCTTAATGCTGCATCGCCACGTTTAATCGCATCTAGCTCGGATAAAGGTTTCTCCTCAATATTTAGAGTATCAATCGGCCTTCCTTGATAGAGTTCACTATAAAAAGGCGCTTTATGCTCACTGCTAGAGCACGCCGCCAAAAAAAACAAAAAGGAAATAATAATACTTTTTTGCATAATACCTCTTCCTTATAAATTAATAGACTTAAAAGCATCGAAGATAGCTAGTAATGCAGGTCCAACGACAACAATAAAAAACGATGGCCAAATGCAAACGATCATAGGAAAAATCATCTTCGTCGGTATCTTAGCTGCAATTTCTTCAAGCTCTTGATTACGTTTATCTCTGTAATCTTCAGTATAATCACGCAAAGTTTGCGCAATGCTACCACCAAGCTTAGCTGCATGAGAAAGCATGCTGACCAACCCGGTTAGCTCAATAACTCCCGTGCGTTCTACAAAGTCTCTGAACGCTAGCGGCATTTCATAACCTGATTTGATTTTTACACACACAATATCTAGTTCTTCCGCTAAATCGGGATGAGATAAACTTAACTCTTGACTCACTCGGTTTAGCGCCATATTCAGCCCTAACCCAGATTCGGTACACACCACTAATAAATCAAGCGCATCAGGGACGCCTCGTTTAATTCTTTTCTGACGGTCATTTACCAATCTATCCAATACGATATTAGGTATGAACATACCTACCCCAGCGCCAAGGGTACCAATAATAAACACGTTTTGTTCAGTTCCTGAATACAGATAGTAAAGTGCAGCACATAGTAAACCAAAGAACATAACCACTATTTTTATTGCGTAATAAAACGAAATGGCGCTTTCATGGTGAAAGCCTGCTCGAATCAAACGCAAACGGGTACCTTCACGCTCCTTACTATTACTGGGGACGAGTAATGGTGAAACAGCCTCTAACTTTTTGTGAAAGTTACTATATTTTCTTTCTGGCTTAAGGCCGTCTATTGATAAGGTATCAAGTCTTTTTTGTAGCGAACGCTGGCTGCCCGTAATGACAAAGAAAATGGCCGATACTACACAAATGGTCGACACCAAAACCATTAGCAGTATAAGGTTTTCTGAGCCAAACCAACTCTCAATTAATGGGGAAAGCGTCTCCATGCTCTACACCTCTATATTAATAATTTTCTTTATCCACAACGCACCTAGAGTGATACCACCTATCCCATACATAATAAGTTCAATACCCCTAGGATCACTTATCAAAGGTTTGGTAAAGTCAGGATCAACAATATTTAGCATTACAAACACTACAAAAGGAACTAATATCAAAATCCACGCTGACATGCGGCTCTCTGCTGATAGCGTTCTAATTTTACGCGCCAATTTAAAACGGGCACGAAGCACGGAAGATACTTTATCTAAGTTTTCAGCTAAATTACCCCCGGTCTCTTTTTGCAATAATAGTGCACTCGAAAAAGCGAGCATTGATACGGTAGGGTTGCGCTCAACCATTTGTATAATCGCCAACCGGATGTCATAGCCAAAGTTTAATAAATTGAATGTTTGGCGAAACTCACTGGCAATAGGATCACTAAGCTCATTGCCTACTTCATAGAAAGCTTGATTAATTGGATGACCCGTCAGCAACATTCGTTTCATCACATCCAATGCATCAGGGAATTGCTCTTCAAAAGCAGACAAGCGCTGTGCGGCGCGCTTTTCAATCACAAAATACCCAATAGGCCACCAAATGAATGGAAGGAAAATGATCATATAAACAGGCTGTTTAAGAAATAACATCACGAACATTGTCATTAACTGGATCAACATGACAACTATCAAGACCTTACCTAACGTCCAGTTAATCGATGCTAACTCGAGCTTTTTCTTTATCTTGGCCAAGAAACTAATCTGAACAAGTTTACGATCCAATGGTGAAAGTGACGTTAAATAATGCTCATTGAGCAAATTAACACTTTCTGGGTCTAAATTGGCTTGACTTTGCTTTAAGCGCTCAGCGATCGCAGAGTGCTTGGCTTTCTTTCCGGCTGAGGGCAGTAGCAAAGCCTGAGAGATAAGAAATACCGCGACGAACAACAAACCAAGAAAATAAAAATAGTGCTCTTGCATAACGCCTCCTAGCGGTTAGACTCGTTAAACAACTCAAATGGCAAGTGATAACCGCGTTTTGATAGAGCATCATGACATTGGGGAATGACTCCCGTTGCAGTGAAATAACCTTGAACATTGCCATCCTGATCAACACCGAGACGTTGAAATTTAAAAATTTCCGACATGGTGATCACTTCTCCTTCCATGCCATTAATCTCTGTCACGCTAACCATACGACGTCGACCATCTTCTTGACGCTCCATCTGAACCACCAAATGAATCGCAGAACAAATTTGCGCTCGGAGGTTTTTAGTGGAGATATTCCAACCCGCCATAGAAAACATATTCTCAACTCGGCTCAACGCATCCCTAGGCGTATTCGCGTGAATGGTGGCCAACGAACCATCATGACCCGTGTTCATCGCTGCCAGCATATCCACCGCTTCGCTTCCCCTCACCTCACCAAGCACTATTCGGTCAGGTCGCATCCGCAGTGAGTTTTTGACTAGCTCTCTTTGGGTGATCTCACCTTTGCCCTCTAAATTCGCCGGGCGAGTTTCTAACCTCACAACATGGGGTTGCTGAAGTTGCAGTTCTGCTGAATCTTCAATGGTAATGATTCGGTCTTCCGCTGGAATAAACCCCGAGAAAATATTTAATGTTGTGGTTTTCCCTGATCCGGTTCCTCCAGAAATGAGAATATTGAGCTCACCTTTCACGGCCGCCTCCACAAAACGCGCCATAGGTTCAGAAACCGATTCAAACGCCAGCAGGTTTTCCATGGTTAATTTATCAACAGCAAAACGACGAATCGATACCGAAGGGCCATCGAGTGCAAGGGGGGGAATGATGGCATTGACACGCGATCCATCGGCTAAACGAGCATCAACCATAGGTGACGCTTCATCAATGCGTCGTCCTACTTGGCTGACAATTCGGTCGATAATATTGCGCAAGTGACGATCATCAAGAAACGTATACGGCGTGCGTTCTAGTTTCCCTTTACGCTCAACATACACGCTTTTAGGGCCATTCACGAGAATGTCCGAGACGGTAGGATCATGCAACAAAGGCTCTAATGGGCCTAAGCCGAAGACTTCATCTTCGATCTGCTTAATGACTCTTTTACGCCCCTCTACGCTTAAAGCATGCGTGCCATCTTCCGCCATCAACTGCAAAACGGCTTCGTTAAGATCTCTTTTTGCACGCTCGTGTTCAAGGCTAGACAACAACGTTAAGTCAACGGTTTCTAACAAGCGTTGATGGTAATAGTGTTTCACGCTTAACTCGCTTTCTAACTGTTTGCGAGCCTGTTCCATCTCCCGTTGTTTCTGTTCCAACCTTACATCAACGTCCGTCTTTTCTCGGTCTGCCGACAATGAATCGCTAGTCCCTACAGCTGAGCTAAGAGGCTGCTGCTCATTCTTAACTTCCTGAAGTTGAAAGTCTGAATGTAAATTTTTTCTTTTGAAGAACATACCCACTCCTAACTCTAAGGACACTCTTAATTCTTGGAAAACAGACTCTTAAACCAACCTTGCGGTGCGTCCGTTTGAGGTAATAATTGTTGTGTGAGTTGAACGATCCCTTTCGACATTGCACTGCGTTTCTTCCCAACCACAAAAGGTTTGCCTAAATTGGCACTATCAATCGCCGCCTTAAAGTCATTCGGTATGCTGTGGATTTTTTTATGTGGGAAGGTCTTTTCGATATCACTCAATTTGATTTGCTGTTTTTTATCAAATCGATTCACAATTAATTCGATTTGATCCTTTGTAACACCATAATCAAAAGTGAGAGCCTTCAATATACGAGTGGTATTTTTCACGCTGACTAAATTTTGCTGCAGAGTGATAAACACCTTAGAGGCTTGGAAAAGTACCGGTAATACGTTGCGATCCACACCTGTCGACAAATCGACATACACATAGGGGTAAAATTGACGCAGTGTGGGAAGTAACTTGCCAAGTTGACCAAGTTTGTCAAAGTTATCGTTATTATTATCTTGCTTAAATGTCAGAATATCTAATCCCGTTGCATGCTTAGTGACTAAAGAATTTAACGACATCTCATCAAGGTCTGATAAATTATCTATGATATCAGTAATGCTATGCTTTGGCACAACATTCAAGTAGTCCGCCACTACACCATAGTGAATATCGAGATCAAGCAACAAAACTCGATGCTGACGTTGCGCCACTTCAACTGCAGAATTTAACGCTAACGTCGTCGCCCCCGCCCCCCCTTTCGCATTGACGAATACAAATAACTCACCAACCTGGCTTGTGGCTTGTTTTTCGTTCGCACATTGGTGTAACAAGGGCAAAAACTCATCTAACGGAGCATAACGAGAAAAGAAGTCTGTTGCGCCTAACCGCAATGAGGTTTTAAGCGCAGCGCTATCTGTCTCATCCCCGAACACCACTAATGACGTGCGATTTTCAGCATTAGACTCTACGGAGATTTGTTGCTGCAGCAATTGCTGAGCCTGAGTGATGATCTCTACCCACTGTGGTCCTGTTTCAACAAAGATCAAGTCCGGCATTGGCATTGGGGTTTGCTCCAACTGCTTAAGTTGACCAACACTCATCACTTGGAGCTGAACGCTTAGACAAGACATTAACTCTGTTTGTATATGTTGCTTAAAGATTTCATTCGCATGCAGTAACCAGACAACCAGTGTGCTCTCAAGCTGCGTATTGCCTCTTATTCCTCGCGGCATTGGGATGGCTTCACCCATAGTCTACCTCCTGTAAAGTTTGCTCTCTTTTCACCTACATCCATCTTGATTCCCTATTACTTGGATCAATTACTGCTTTAGATACTTTCAAGGCGCGTTTTTGATGTCACTTCACGCAATGCGACTAACAGGCCGTTTTTTCATCTGGGTCATCGGATCTAAGCACCCCTAATGACTCAGCGGGCAACACTGTTCTAAAGTCTTGTATCGGCACGATGCCGTTTTCCCCTAAAAATTTTAATAACGGTGTAAACCCATAATTAAAATCAATAATTCTTGCCTGCACGTATCGAATATCTGCGTGGTTACCCACCGGATCCAATATTGCTAAACCGTTTTTATTTAAGTAATCCAGTTTAATATTTTCAGCCGTAAATCCAGGAGGAGCCCCCTCACTTAATGCTAACGGCTTTATATCTGTATCATTCACCACGCATACAGCGGCTATTCTTGCGGTTCGTCGGCTAATATCGTTCATCGACTGAAGATGAAACACAAAAATGGCCAACTCCAATATCGCGAACAGTAATAATAAAAACAGTGAACCAACGATGGAGAATTCCACCATGGTAATACCCGTTTGGTGACGCTTTAATTTATTCATGGTGCCACCCTCATCACCGAAGAGGCTTTTAACGTAAGCGTTGAAGTCAGGATGTTATCGAGTAAAGGCGCGAGAAGTGCTTGGTAAGGGTACTCGGCAGTAACCGTCACTGAATTACCATCCTGAGAGATAGTAATGGTTATGGCATCTAATACTGGCTGCGCCGAATCAAGTGGGGCGGTGCTGCCATAAATAACCGCATTGGAAATGGCTAAGTCTGATGCAATCGCGTCGGGGTTGGCGGTTCCATACACTTCAGTCACCGCAATGCGGGCACCATTTTGCACCGCTTTGCTTAAGGTATTGTATTTAATAAGAATATTTCCAAACTCTCCTACCGCCGCGATAAAAAACAGCAACAGCGGTAATAGCAACGTAAATTCAACCGCAGCAATTCCTGCTTGTTTACTACGCTTACTCGTGCGATCCACACCACCTTCCTGAAGTCGAGAATGATGTGGATATACCAAATGACAATAATGTTGGGCTCTTTTCATTTAGGAATCCTCATTAAAAGGATCTTTATAAAGCACAATACGATAAGGACCATTTCTGGAACTTTGGCCATGATTAAAGCTATTATCGACACTGCACTCGCTGACGTATTCTCCGGTCACATCTTCTCTACCAGAATTATCGGTCGGTGCTTTATTGACCATGAAAAAACACCCTAAAGAGGCGACCGGAAACTCCGACTTACCATTGGCGTTGGTCACGGGGTTCTCACAGTCAAGCATAGGGATAACCAACATACGGCGATTGTTATGCTCCCCCGCGGTATAGTCTGAATGGGTGATATCCTCTGTTATATTGAGGTCTGATTTGTACTCACCTTTAAGTGCGTTACTAAAATCACCGAAGCGCGTATTTAACCCCTTAGCAACAGAGCCAACAGTATTACCGGGCTTAGTAAAAATAGTCCCTCCTAAAGATGAACAACCAACATAGCCACCAGCGAGTTGTTCACGCAAATGGTCATTTTTTTCGTTCTGAGTTGAGCCTTCCAGCTCATCATCAAAGTCAACCAGTTGAAAATTCCCTGGCCCTATATCTTCGCTAGTTGAAGCCACCTTGATTGGATATTGCTCTCCATCAACAAAACCACCATGCTGATTATCCGGATCATTTGTACACACCGTCAAAGGGGCCAGATTACATACCATCCCCGCCCCCGCACTAGGCCCCGCTACCGCACTGGCGGCGATCTGCTTAGTATCGGTAAATAGCTGCATAAAAAAGCTTTGCAGATCAAGGTTATTAACGACCACCCTGACATAACAATCACCTCCGGAAGTGCATGCGCCCCCGTCAAACGTTGAGTTACTGTTATAAGTGACACTCACCGAAGCCGATGCGATATCTAATTCCGCATTACCCCCAGCAACTACCAGTTTTTCCAAGGTGTCATTGACGGCCGTTGTGGCATTGGCTTGTGAGCCACTATTATCCAATATGACCGCTGCGGCTAAGGCGGCCGCATCGACACCATTTTGCAACTTAGTGCGATTCATATACATATGATTGACATCGATCGCCAATGCGGTTACTGCTAACAATGAAAGCATGGCGACCGTCATAATGATCGCCACTATACCTCTCTGCTTGCGCATACTCGTATTCATACATTGTGTGCTCATAATAACCTCGGAATCTTAAAATCCGTTCAAGACTTGGCTTTGCCCTGTCCCCTGCAAAGTTTCGTTCTTCTTGCCCGTGTAAATGCTATAAGCGTCTTCCATACGCTCACCGTTGCCATCGGGAATAAAATCTTGGTTTTCTTGCGTAGCATCCGGGTTATAGGTTTGTAAGCGCTTCATCTTCGCCACGTGATGGCCAAGAGCAGGCTCGTTGGCGCAGCCCGCTAGCATCAAAGCCAAGCCCAATATCCCTGCCGTTAAGTTCACTTTCATTGCAGCTATCCTTTCATCATGAGTTAAGTCAGGTTAGAGACCATGACCAAATGTGCCTTCTGCCCCACCTCGCTCAGAGAACGTGACCTGATCTTCAAACGCGGTATTTGCTCGCATGGCGTTTCCATGTTCCGCGATGGATGCGCCGACCCCTAGCAAGTAATAACTCACATCATTAGGCTCTACAAACGCATCCGTTGGTAATGAAACCTTATCTCGGTCAATAGGCTTGGCTAAGCGCGGCGTCACCAAGATAACTAACTCGGTTTCTCCCGAAATATAGGACTGACTACTAAACAGTTGCCCTAGAACGGGGATGTCCCCAAACCCGGGTAAAGTAGAGACCGAATCGCGAACATTTTCACTAAGTAACCCGGCAATACCTATGGTTTGACCATCCGCCAACTCTAGTGTTGAAGAAGCACTTCGACGGGTAATGGGGGGAATAAAGTACGCTGCATTAGATCCTGAAGGCGTGATATTTAACGTTGTAGAAGCCGCAACCTCACTAACATCCACTGCTAGATTCAGATTGATTTTTTTATCACTAAGCACGGTCGGAATAAATTTCAGTCCCACGCCATAAGATTTATACTCAACAGTAACACCGTCTTCACTCGGCACAGGGATTGGAAATTCCCCACCTGCAAGAAACTCCGCTTTCGCACCACTCAATGAGGTTAGATTCGGTTCTGCCAAAATTTTTGCTACGCCATTTTCTTTCGCGATGTCCAATGCCAAGGTAAATAGAGTATTGCTATCAATGAACGTTGCAAGAAGACCAGTGCTTTCTATCGTTGGAGGGGTAAATATTGGACCAATAACCCCATCGGTAATCCCATCAATTACCCCACCAGCTGATGTGCCTCCTAGCCCCCAATTGCCATCCACATTAAAGAAGTGGAAATTGGAATCGAAACGACGCACCAAACTACGCTGAACTTCTGCCACCGTCACTTCAAGCATCACTTGCTGAGCACCACCAATGCTCATCATGTTGATGACGCCGGTTTCTTGTGCTTCTTCATTGCGAGAGCCTGTTTCATCATCCGCTGCTTCTCCCGCGGCAAAAGTTTCCGCTAAACGCAATGCGAGATTCATATTTAACTGTGAGCTCACTTGGCCACTTAGAATCAAACGATTTTGCGAACTGTGAACCGCAATTGACTCGTCAGGTAAAAATTCATGCAGTTTCACTTTCAAACTATTGAGGTCGTGAGTCACCTCAATATTGATCGATTCGAGCAAGTTTCCGCTACGATCCCACGCCATTAAATTGGTTGAACCCAATTTTTTACCGATCAGAAACAGCTGATCAGATTTGATCATCACGATATCCAATACTTCTGGATCACCAAGGGAAACGCGTTTCGCCTTGCCTTGCAATTGAACAAAAGCCGATTTATGTTGCGCAACAGTGACCGTTTTACCGCTCTGGACAGCAGCCGTCGCCAAAGTGCTAGAGACAAAAAACAGTACCCACAATGTCATTAATCTTTTAATCATGTTCTTCACTCCCTAACACGAACACTAGAGGTATCCGTACCTCGAATAACCGTCACCCTCGGTTGAGGCACGTATTTACGTACGACTTTTTGCTCAATCGCATGTGGGTTACGCAAAGCCAGTTGAATATCCCCTTTGCTTTTTGCCGTCAGTAATTTCTCCGCATCCTTTGGCGACACCTCTAACGTTACCGCTCGAACAATAACCGGTTTGTTGTCATTGGTGCGCGCAGTTTGATCGACTGCGAGCACTTTTATCTCTTTCAAAACGGTGCTGGTGTTCGCGGAATTTTTGCCATACTTAACCGTATTCAACACATCTACCTTATTACCCGGCAGCAAGAACCCCGCAACACCGATCACATCATTAACCCGAATGGTGATGGCTCGCTTATCTTCAGGAATCAGTGCGGCAAGGGTTGCCCCTTCACCAGGAATACTCAAACGTTGTTCAAGAAGAATTTCATTAAGAAAAACGGTGGTTGAAGCCACTCGCCCAATCGCCAATTCTGTTTCAGAAAAATGATTTTCATCCACCCAATCTTTTTCTAATAATCGCGTCGTTAAGTGTTTGTCTTCAATCACGGTTCCGGGCAGGATTTCCTGCGCTGCGACCACGACTGGAAAACGCTCAACCACTTCCACTTCAGTGGTTGGTTGTGTTTGGTTATCTATCCATTGCTTGGCAAAAAACACCGCGCCTAAACCAAATAGGGCGGATAACAATACGAGTAATAAAACTTTTCCACTGCTCATCGAGCACCTCCTCCTGTTCCATCTGCTGTGAAGTACACTTCCCACGACCGTTGCAGTATTTCCGGATTCACTTCGCTGGTTGACTGCTCAAATGCAATGATGTCTCGACAGATCCCGGTTAAATCCTTTGGTAAACATGGGAAAAATCCAACCTGATGCATTTGATGCAAGCGGTATAAGTGCTCAAACGTTTCATCTTGTAATGTGATGCCCTTGCTTTGTGCCATCTCTTGCCACAAAGCGTGATACTCACTTTGCTGCAAAGGGTGGAACTGAATTTTGTAACCAAGACGCCGCAAAAAAGCCGGGTCACTGATTTTTTCTGGGTTTAAGTTGGTTGAAAAAGCCAGAGTAAGAATAAATGGCACCGTAACTTGCTGGCCGTTAGGCAATGACAAGTGATCCATACTGTACTCCATGGGAACGATCCAACGGTTTAAAATACTGTCTACCGGCATTTTCTGGCGGCCTAAGTCATCGATAATGAGCACGCCGTTGTTGGCCATCATTTGCAATGGCGCCATCCACACGCGGCTATGCTCACTATGGTTGACCTCCAACATATCCATGGTCAGCTCACCGCCAACCTGAATGCTTGGCCTTTCACATAGCACCCAACGTTTATCACATTGCGACTTGTATTCGAGTATTGGGCCAAACTCTTCTCTCGCCACCGGTTTATGGTGCTGCTTGGACATCACTTGAATAATGTTACCCGAGGTATACACCGCATGAGGAATGTAAACAGCGGTGTTTAAGGCATTATTCAGACGAGTTGCGACATAGGTTTTACCGGTTCCGGCATCGCCATAAAGCAGTAGTGCGCGGCCAGAGTTAATCGCCGGGCCAAGCACATCAATCATGCGATCTGCGCCATACACATCCGTCATTGCTTTGGTGACGTCTTGGCGGGTGATGAGCCGCGCGCGCACATCTTGCGCCTCGATCATCGCATTGTAGTCACTTAATGCGATGGGCACTGGGCCTAAATAGGCATCGCGCTTAAATGCCGCTTCCGCCTGTTGGTTTCCTGCCTCGGACAAGCCATAGCGCACCCTTGCGCCGATATTAGTCGCCTGAAAACTGCTGGTTTCCGCTTGATACACCTCGACCAATGATTTTTGACGCAGTGTCGCAATCACCTCCTCGACCAAATGGCTACTGATTGCCATCAGTCGCGTAAGGTGCAACACATCGGTTTTGGGTAACACAGAAAGGTGCTTAAGAAGCAGATGCTCCAGCACCGCGTAGGGAACGTTCAGCGCTTCAACAGAAGTAGGGACCTGAGGCGCAAACACCTGAGAGGTTAAATCTGAATTGTTGGGTGCTACTTGCCGCTTGCCATCCATAGCCAACTCCTTTGTTGATCGCTCAACTTGTTTATCGTTATTCATTTTTAGTGATTCGGAGTCATTTGAGTTAACGCTTGTCACTCAAGTTTTGTCATTCCTTCTTCATCAACACTTTACTCTTTTGCCCTCAGAGTAAGAGAAAATTACGCATAATATTGCTGCAGCGCTAACCCCATGATTAATATTGGTGCAAAGGGCATATAGGTTAAGCCTTTCCCTGTGGATACAGTGTGCTTTAACTGCTGTTTGCCGATCTCCATCTGCACCGCCATGCCCGCGAGACTATAAACACTGGAACCCATCGGTTCGGCACTGATATGCACTTGCTTTGCTTTTTCGAGCCGATTCAGCGCCCAATACATAGGCCCAACAAATACAATCATCAAACAGACATAAAATAGGTAATCCGTCAGTTGGGCGGTTCCTAACCAAAAGCCCAACACCGCGATGAGTTTGACATCCCCCGGAGCCATGACCCGAATAAGATACAAACCTAAGCTCACCAAAAAACAGATGAAAAAAGCGGCACTCTTATTCAGTAACACTGGAATAAGTAATTCGCTCGGGCTATCAGTAATACAACTGACTAAGATGGCAACTAATAGTACCAGTAACCACTGATTAGGTATCCGATGCGCCTTGGCATCGGATACACATATCATTACTAGTCCAACCCAAATGGGAGTACTTGTTAACATGACTTACGCTTAAGGCTTAGCTGCTGATGTAATGTTGGTTTTTAATTTATCGAGAAGTGTTGAAGCTGCTCCTCCAATATCGCCAAACAACGCTACCAATCCAGCAGTTACCACACCACCAGCTACCGCATATTCCACCGCCGTCAAGCCTTCTTCATCATTCCAAAAATCTTTGAGTACTTGTGTGAACTTTTCCATTTGAATTCCCCTATAATCCTGTACAAAGGTTTAATAACGCAAATTACATCACCCGAAAGAGTGATGCTCCTTCTTGAGCTTAAGTCAGTAAAGTGCCAACTCGTTAGGACTTTTTTGCCTTTAATTGAGACTTTTTTGACAAACTGATATACATAACATTAACAACCATCAAAACAGTGACTACATTCACAAATCAAATGGTTACTTTCCTTTTCATTTCTTACCAGTCATCTAAACTAAAAGTGCTACTCATTTATTAGATTAGAGTTCTAAGCAGTAATAAAAATATCAACATGTGTGCTTATAAGCTTGATGACGTAGCTTTCTCTTTTATAACGCTGCAATCTGGTAAGAATTATCATGAAGACAAGGATGGTTTGGCTAGGAAAGCCTGTAAGTGATTTGCCTGTAAGTTGCGCGAAGCAACTCACCGACGTATTCGACGTACAGGAATGTTTTGAAGACATCTCAATTATCAGTGAGCCTGATGTGGATATGTGCGTATTATTTCTCGGCAATAGGGAAACACGCTACTTAGGCACGTTGGGCAAGCTTTGTGATAACCTCGGGAAAAAGCTGTTCGTTCTTCTACAAAGCCCACTTCATGAATCTTTACCCGCTTCGTGCGATAGCTTGGAATTAAGCCTTTTGGATGAATCCTTTTTTCCAGCTTGGCTGGAACGCCTCAAGTTACGGTATTTGATCTCAGCAAAAGCAAGTTCCAAGGCGATTATTATTCCTCGCCCATTAACGATGCCTTCGCCCTCAGCCTCTATTTCCGACGAGTTGAAAAGCGTCATTCGCTTTATCGACGACAATTTTCACCAAGAAGTAAGAGAAGAAGAGGTCGCAAGTTTATGCCATTACTCTCCGAACTATTTTTCTAAATACTTTCATCGGGAGATGGGGATATCGTTTCGGAACTATCTGACATCCAAGCGGCTGTCCCAAGCTCAACGTCTACTCAAAGAGCAACCGAAATCGAAAATTGCTTACATCGCGTATCAGTGTGGGTATCACGATGTGTCCTATTTTTCTCGGATCTTCAAAAAGAAAGTCGGTATTTCTCCTGCTACTTATCGGCATCAAGTTTAAGTCGTACTCGCCGTGCGAAATTTGTTTCATGAACGCTATCTTCGCCACAGAATTGTGCAAAATTCATTCACACCGAATGGATTAATATGCTAAGTTTTACAATAGGTTAACAACTATAAGTACAGCAAGATAACACATGGAGTCACTGACAATGAATCAGCCGAATATCAATAGTACTGCAGGTTGCGCTCTCCCGCCGCCAAATGAAATGATTCTTAAGTGGGCCGAAGTGCGCCCAAATGAGGTTTATTTAAAGCAAATTATCGACCGACAGTTTGTCGAATTCACCTTTGCTGAGGTGGCCGATCAAGCCCTCAGACTCGTCAGTGCGTTGCGCAGTTTGGGGCTTAAACCCGGCGATAAGGTGGCGTTGGTATCGAAAAACTGTGCAGAATGGTTTATCTGCGATCTCGCCATGATGTTGGGTGATTATGTCAGCGTGCCAATCTTTCCGACGGCAGGTACCGATACCATTGAGTACTGTATTACACACAGCGAAAGTAAGGCCCTGATTGGGGGTAAATTAGATGACCCTACCGCCACGCAAAAAGTCATTGATGGGCTAGCCGATATTATCAGCATCTCACTGCCTTATGACTCGGCTCCACAGTGCCAATATCAATACAAGCAATTGATTGCGAGCGCCGCACCTAGTGAAGAGCGCCCGCAGCATTACGATGACAAGTTGATGTCCCTTGTCTATACCTCTGGGACATCCGGTTTACCAAAAGGGGCAATGCTCACTTACGGCGCCTTCAGTTGGTCTGCACAGCAACTCATTGACCACATCGGTATTCAAGAAGGTGACCGCCTGTTCTCATACCTCCCACTCGCTCACATTACTGAACGAGTGTACATTTTTGGTTCCTCTATCATGGGAGGTGTGCAGACGGCATTTCCTGAGTCTTTGGATACCTTTATCGAAGATGTAAAAATGTACCGCCCAACGTTGTTTATCTCGGTTCCTCGCCTTTGGACCCTATTCCAACAACGCATTCAGGATAAACTGCCACAGAAAAGGCTCAATATTCTGCTGAAAATTCCATTTGTGAACACCTTGATCAAGAAAAAACTGGCAGAAGGACTTGGTTTAGATCAAGCGCGTGTTTTAGGCTGTGGTTCTGCCCCTGTCTCTCCCGCTTTACTCAAATGGTATCATTCCGTCGGCTTAAATATCACCGAGGCGTGGGGAATGACCGAGTCTTTCGCGTACAGCACGCTCAATTATCCATTTAACGCTGAAAAAATTGGGTCGGTTGGTAAAGCAGGGCCAGGCATCGAACTGAAGATCGCCGACGACGATGAGATCATGGTTAAAGGCAAGGGGTTGTTCTCTGGCTATTATAAAAATGATATCGCAACGCAAGAATCATTTGATTCCGAAGGCTGGCTGCATACTGGCGACATTGGAGCTATCGATGCAGAAGGTTATCTGACGATCCAAGGTCGTAAAAAAGACACATTTAAAACCGCCAAAGGTAAATTTGTTGCGCCAGTACCTATCGAGAAAAAGCTTTTCGAATACAGCCGTGTTGAGATGATGTGTTTGATTGGTTTAGGTTTGCCTGCACCGATTCTCTTGGTGGTTCCGCATAATTTCCCGAACTTCGATAAAGAACGCTATGCACGTACGACTAGCAAAGTCATTGCAAAAATGAATCAGGAGTTAGAATCACATGAGCAGATCAAAGGAGTGCTCATGATCCAAGATCCTTGGAGTATCGAAAATGGAGTGCTCACGCCAACGTTGAAGATAAAGCGCCACGTGCTTGAGCAGAAATACCATGATATTGGCCACAATTGGCCGAAAGGGAAGTTAGTATTGTGGGAAGGTGATCTTGCCTCAAAATAACATGGTGGCCAATGAAAAATAGTCAAAACCACTCTTATATTAAT
Source organism: Vibrio sp. PNB23_22_6 (assembly GCF_052877535.1). Lineage (NCBI taxonomy): Bacteria > Pseudomonadati > Pseudomonadota > Gammaproteobacteria > Vibrionales > Vibrionaceae > Vibrio > Vibrio sp. PNB23_22_6. Next base: position 80,401 of record NZ_JBNFXP010000016.1, read on the forward strand.
TAGATAACAGGGCTTATAAAAAACCAACGCTTTCATTAGCGTTGGTTTTTTTATCGCAGAATTTCTATTGACTCGGCGTAAATCAGTTACAAATTAATTACCAATATTTCTTTCAATTTTAATTTCTAACGTCTTGACACTTCTTAAACCAAAAACAACATTACTAGCTTATTTGAGATTCAAACTGCCTTTGAGTAATCATCAGGGACATTTTCCATATCAATACCGTTAGTACTATGCTCACTAAACCATCACTAAAATAGTGCCAGCCTAAAGCAACAGAACCTACAAGTATCACTCCACCATAAAGGCCAAAAACTAGTCCTAGCGTTCGGTTTACAGAATTCATCCCCAAAGCCATAAGCACAGACATCGACACATGCATACTTGGCATCGCAGATATCCCACCCCCTAACATTTCTTTACCATTGGCGTAGGAGTCCCAAAGTTCATCTTGTGTGTCTAACGCAAAAAGTCCATGGTAGCCGTTGGCTATCAACCAATCATGCTGTTGATGTAGCAAATTCATCAACTCATCATAATCATGGATATTTGAGTCGAGTCTAGAAAGAAATGCAGGTCCTGCACTAGACAATATAGTCGCAGCAATCATGCCCAACAGCAACCAACACAATATCCAACTGACCAGATAGCAACTTCTCTGCTTCGAGCGTGAAGCGAGTATGAAGTAGCATAAAATTCCCCATTGGAGCAAGAACCATATATTGTAACAGTAATTTATAATCATGGTTAAGAATGGGGAGTCTAATACTCTATGCACTATAGTCCACGGTGCTTGACCTCCAAAAATCCATGCATCAATATCATGAAATAGTGCATCATATTTAAATGGATTCACTAATGGGATCATAGATTTGGCTGTAGTGAAACTTGATATAAATAAACTCAATGCGGTTAATAGCATAAATGCAGAAATGATTTTTGCTCGATAATTAAAAACTCTTTTTATTTGATACCAATAACACAATAGCGGACGGGGTTCTTTATTCTTGATCAGAATAAAAAAATAAATAGTCGCGAGCAAAACTACCGTAAGCCAAATGATAATTGGTAATGCATTAGCGTAAGCAAAAAATGAGACCTTATTCTTATAGCCATGAAAGTAAGAATATGATGTAACTGACAAGCAAATAATGCTTATTATCGCATAAATCAAGCTGTCTTCTTGTATATGCTTGAGAATATTAGTTGCTTCTTGCCTTAGAAGCCCAGGTATACAAAGTAAATTTCTATATAGTATTACTAGCATATTGTACAACCATTCATTTTTCATCACATATCAATTTACAATAACAACAAACACCCAGCAATTAATAAGTATTTTTTCACGATATTTTCCAATCAAAGTGTTACCTATCCCTCTAATTACCCATTCAGATTGACTAATTCATTTTAAATGTATTTTTTGTAAGGATTCTATCACCATAAATCTTCATCACTGCTAATCTTCAGGCATAAAAAAGCCCCGCACTAGGCGGGGCTTTGATGTCTTAGCGTTAACTTAAGAATTACTTCTTAGCGTTGCGCTCTTTAACTTCTGCAATCACTTGTTCTGCCACGTTGTTTGGACATGGGTTGTAGTGAGAGAATTCCATAGAGAATTGACCACGGCCAGAAGTCATCGTACGTAGAGTACCGATGTAACCAAACATTTCTGATAGAGGTACATCACCCTTGATACGTACGCCAGTAGTACCCGCTTGTTGATCTTTGATCATACCGCGACGACGGTTAAGGTCACCGATTACGTCACCAACGTGGTCTTCTGGAGTGAACACGTCAACTTTCATGATTGGCTCAAGAAGTTGCGCGCCAGCTTTAGGCATAGACTGACGGAATGCGCCTTTAGCCGCGATTTCGTAAGCGATAGCTGAAGAGTCAACTGCGTGGAAGCCACCGTCGAATAGTTCAACTTCTACGTCTAGAGTTGGGAAGCCAGCTAGAACACCGTTGTCCATCATGCTAGCGAAGCCTTTCTCTACTGCAGGCCAGAATTCTTTAGGTACGTTACCACCAACAACTGTTGATTTGAACGTGAAGCCAGAACCAGCTTCCCCTGGGCGGATGCGGTAGTCGATCTTACCGAACTGACCAGAACCACCAGACTGTTTCTTATGCGTGTAGCTATCTTCAACTGCTTGAGTGATAGTTTCACGGTAAGCTACCTGTGGAGCACCTACTTCTAGCTCAACGCCGTAAGTACGCTTCAGGATGTCTACTTTGATGTCTAGGTGAAGTTCGCCCATACCTTTAAGGATGGTTTCGCCTGAATCTTCGTCAGTTTCAACTTGGAATGATGGATCTTCTGCAACCATTTTACCGATCGCGATACCCATTTTCTCAGAACCGTTTTTATCTTTAGGCTTAACAGCGATAGAGATTACTGGTTCTGGGAAGATCATTGGCTCAAGAGTACATTCGTGCTTAGGATCACATAGAGTGTGACCAGTCTTCACGTTCTTCATACCAACAACTGCGATGATGTCACCAGCTTGTGCTGAATCGATCTCGTTACGCTCGTTCGCGTGCATCTCAACCATACGGCCGATACGCTCAGTCTTACCAGTAGCAGAGTTAAGGATCGTGTCACCTTTCTTCATCTTACCAGCGTAGATACGGATGAACGTTAGTGCACCGAAGCGGTCGTCCATGATCTTGAACGCAAGCGCTTTTAGTGACTCGTCTGCAGATACTGTTGCAACTTCGCCAGTTGGCTCACCAGTTTCTGGGTTAGTTAGTGGTTGAGGATCTACTTCTGTTGGAGAAGGTAGGTAGTCAACTACTGCGTCAAGAATAAGTTGGATACCTTTGTTCTTGTACGCTGAACCACAGTAAGTTGGGAAGAATGCTAGGTCACGTGTACCTTTACGGATACAACGTTTGATGTCTTCTAGAGAAGGCTCTTCGCCGTCCATGTAAGCCATCATTAGGTCATCGTCTTGCTCAACAGCAGTTTCGATTAGCATTTCACGGTATTCAGCAGCTTGGTCTACTAGATCAGCTGGAATATCTTGAACTTCGTAGTTCTCTGGAAGACCTGAGTCATCCCAGATGTAAGCTTTTTGGCTTAGTACGTCAACAACACCACAGAAGTCATCTTCGATACCGATTGGTAGAGTCATAACTAGTGGAGTAGCACCTAGAACGTTTTGTACTTGATCAACAACTTTGAAGAAGTCAGCACCCATACGGTCTAGTTTGTTAACGAAGATTAGACGAGATACGTGAGACTCGTCCGCGTAACGCCAGTTAGTTTCAGACTGAGGCTCAACACCACCTGAACCACAGAATACACCGATACCACCGTCAAGTACTTTTAGAGAACGGTAAACTTCGATTGTGAAGTCAACGTGTCCAGGAGTATCGATGATGTTTAGGCGGTGATCGTTCCAGAAACAAGTAGTAGCAGCAGACTGGATTGTGATACCACGTTCAGCTTCCTGCTCCATGAAGTCAGTAGTAGTTGAACCGTCGTGAGTGTCACCGATCTTGTGGATTTTACCAGTTAGCTTAAGGATACGCTCTGTAGAGGTAGTTTTACCCGCGTCTACGTGAGCAAAAATACCAATGTTTCTGTATTTTGATAAATCAGTCATTGTCTTACTCTGTTAATAAGGTATAAAGTGCGCGCAGAGTATATCACATTCTGTCAAGACTGATACCCTTGCGTGCGGCTATGGATAAAAAATATTTAGCGGGGGAATCTACCCCAAAACAATAGCCAAGTGTAGTATTTTGCGGTGAAAAATCCCAGTTTTTCGCCATCCAACGGTTACGAGTGCCCAACTTGATAGCAACTCACAACTCATCAAACGCTTCTATCGCCTCTGAAAGCTTCTTCACGCCGTGGATTTGCATTCCTAGGATGCCACCTTTCGGCATATTGGCGGCTGGTACGATGGCTTTCTTGAAACCGTGCTTAAAGGCTTCATTCAAACGTTCTTGACCGCTTGGTACCGGACGAATTTCACCCGCCAAACCAACTTCACCGAATACCACTACATCTTTGGGTAATGGGCGATCGCGGAAGCTGGATAAAAGCGCCATGACCAACGCAAGGTCTGCACTGGTCTCTGTCACCTTCACACCACCAACCACATTCACAAACACATCTTGGTCTGCCATTTGTAAACCGCCGTGCTTATGCAGGACCGCTAATAATAAAGAGAGGCGGTTTTGTTCCAGACCTACTGCAACTCGACGTGGGTTTGCTAATTGAGAATAATCCACCAGCGCCTGAATTTCTACGAGTAGAGGGCGAGTCCCTTCCCATACCACCATAACCGAAGAGCCTGACGTTTCTTCTTCACCACGTGATAGGAAAATAGCGGATGGGTTACTGACTTCTTTTAGCCCTTGTCCTGTCATGGCAAACACGCCTAACTCATTCACCGCACCAAAACGGTTTTTATGGCTGCGTAGCGTTCGGAATCGACTGTCTGTTCCGCCATCTAATAAGACGGAACAGTCAATGATGTGTTCAAGTACTTTAGGCCCCGCCAGCGTACCGTCTTTCGTTACATGACCAACAATAAAGACGGCAACGTTATTCTGCTTTGCGTAACGAGTTAGCGCGGTTGCGGATTCACGGACCTGCGCGACACTCCCTGGAGAGGATTGAACGTCAGAAACATGCATAACCTGAATCGAGTCAATCACCATAATGCGAGGCTGTTCTTTCTCTGCGATTTGGCAAATGCTATCTACATTGGTTTCCGATAGCATTTTTAAATGCTCTTTTGGCAACCCTAAACGAGACGCTCGCATCGCTACCTGCTGCAATGATTCCTCACCCGTGACATATAACGTCGGCATTTGTGACGATAATAAACACATGGTTTGTAATAGTAAGGTCGACTTACCGGCCCCCGGACTACCACCAATCAAAATGGCCGCTCCTGGGACAACACCGCCGCCAAGTACTCGATCTAACTCTTTAAAGCCGCTGGTAAATCTAGGCACTTCTTGCAAGTCAATCTCAGATAGCGTCTGTACTTTTGACTCGGTTGCAGAACCTGCGTAACCACTCAAGCGCTCATTGCGAGCAACGGTTGGCGACGCTGCAATTCGAACTTCAGTAATCGTGTTCCACGCGCCACACGCATTACATTGCCCCTGCCAACGTGGAAAGTCTGCGCCACAATCATTACAAACATACGCTCGTTTTGCTTTCGCCATGATGCCTCGATTTTTAAACACTCAATATTTTCAACAAATGTGACCAAACACTGTTACGCCAGTGCCTACCTAACGATAACTATTGATATACTCAAGCTTTGCTAGGTTTAGCCGATACAAATTAAATAACGACATACTCTAACAGAAATCATGCAGCAATCTGAAATACTCTCGCTCGCTGAACGACTGATTCCCACTTACGGTGCCGATGACTTCGATTTCGTTCTCAGCCAACTGACAGAAGGCGAACCACCATCAACAAAGTTACTGGTGAAAATGGAACTCAATCGTGTGATGGCGCCGTGCACCAAAAGCATCGACCTTCGAGGCCGCGTGAATGGTGAGTGTCGTAAATATCTTTTAGATGGCATCTCGCATTGGCTAGATGACGTTGCCTTTAATGCCTATCACAGAAACATCGAGAAGTTCGGTGGTTACACTGAAGGTATGTGGGAAGCGCTAATCAATACACGTAATAGCTTTCGCGCATTGAATAAGAACGACGACATAGATGACGCCAAATCACTTACCGACCCCAACAGTCCCTTTTTGGCAGAGCCTATTCATCTAGGCTACGATTTAAAGCGTCAGGAAAAGCGTCTCAAGGTTCAGTCTCAAGTCGAAATTATTCGCTCAAATGGCCAAACTCTCCATGCCCTAAGCATCGACCTTTCCTGTTCGGGTGCCAAATTTAAAGTTCCTAGCGCATTCAATTACAGTTTGGGCGAGGTGCTTCAGGTGACCTTTACTGAATTGGCCAATAAATCCCAAGTCATCGGCATAGAGAAGGCGCTTGCGTACCGCGTACTCGCAGTGGACGATTGCTATGAAAATAACGCTGTCCGTTATCTGCGCACTATTCGTCTAACCAAAACGAACATTGTTGCACAAGTCATTGATGAAGCTTTAAATAGTGCGACGAAGCGCGCTCGCCATGATAATCAGGACAAAATCATTCGATTACGCACTCGCGGCTACGAAAACATTTCATTAAAACACACCAGTAATTTACCGCTGTTCTTTGAAGGCAGCGAGCTGAAGCTGGCCATGTTGACAGAAAATAACCAAAAGTTATGGCAATACTGGCATGATGAACGTAACCAACAGGTATTTGGTTCCTTATTTCATGAACAAAGAATGGCATCACTGATTACTCCTGGTGTAAAAGGCACCACCAATGTCATTTACTCTTTCACGCACGAGCACGAAAACAAAACGTATTTCTATTCGATGCTGAGGCCTGAAGCAAGCAGAGAGCAACGCCAGCTGTTTTGGCATCTTGGCGCAAAAAGACCAAGCTGGCGGGCATTTTGCCTCTCCATTTTTGAATTATCCGAACAAGAGAAGCATGACCTCGCGACATTCTCGGCAGAGCTGGCAGACCGTTCACACTCATTGACTCACATCGGTATTTTACAAGAAATAGCCGATCAGGAATCGGGGCAAGATTACCTATTGACCGAGAAGCCTCGCTTACTGGCGAATACACTCAATGTATTTCGTCATCCTCGCAAAATCATCGGAAATCCAAAAGGGATCTATTTTGACGCAAAGTCACGTCGAAAGGAGCCCCGCTACCGATTTAAAACTCCATTGGAGTTCAAATACGACACGATAAAAACGGCTGGTTTTACTGCTGATATCTCTAAGCGCGGCCTAAACATCAGGTTAGATGAACCCGCATTATTGCGCTCCGGACAAGAAGTACTGATTAACTTTCGTGAGCTTCAGCTTTATGACAAAAAGTTACCTTTAAGCGCTGTACCTTATCGCGTAGTCCGAGTGAGCCCTGACGGCCTCAATGTTCAATTGGTGATTGACGAATATAGCAAAACCATGCGAATCATTGCGTTTCTTAACAGTATCATTGAGCACAACCAAGATAAGCTTATTCCACAAAAAGAAGTGCTGCCAAACCATGATCTTTTAGAGAGGTTGCATAGCCTGCTTCTATCACGCACGTTGAGTACGCCTATCTTTATCGGTAAGAGCGCCGCGTCTTCCGTGAGTACACCAGTCATTGGGGTAAATTTTCCGTTACCAAAGCACCTCGAACTCTATGCTCGCTTAGGTCACAACCAAATGTTTTCATTGGAACCTCTGTTTAAAGGCCGCTCGAACACGTTAATTGCAGATCCAATCAAGCGTATTGACGGAGCGGAAGCAAAACATCAGGATATCTATACGAGCGTGACAAAAATCGGTACGACAATCACCGCCGTGGAGTCAAAGTTACCGCAAGAGTTTGCCAATTTGAAAGAGCGTATCCTCTTCATCAAAAAAGCTCGTATGATGGGCGATTTTTATGCCACAAGGATATCAACCGCACCAATCTTTGATCCTATCACTAGCTTGTTGCGTCAGGATTTAGAGGACTTATCCCAATTTAGTATCCACCAAGCAAATAAACTCGAAAAAGAGTTAACCGCATTAGTCGGCTATAGTGAGTTTGAAGACATCACCGAAGAAGTCATCGTGAGATTAGAATTGACCGAATAGCAAAACACCGCCAACTTGGCGGTGTTTTATTATCTTACTGTCCATTCCATTATGGCTTCGACTTCCAGCTGATTTTTTGCTGCTTCACCAACGCCCCCGAAAGAATACACAACACGCCACCTAACCCAGCGAATCGCACCGAAGCTTGAGCCTGCTCCTCCACCTTTGGTTTCGCGTGGTAGGCAATACCTAACCCAGCAACGGACATCATCAGCAAGTCATTTGCGCCATCGCCAACAGCGACGGTATTGTGCAATTCAATATCGTACTCTTGGGCCAACTCGACCAAAATATCCGCTTTAGTCTGGGCATTCACCACATCGCCTAATACTTCACCGGTGAGCTTGCCTTTAACAATATCCAGTTGATTCGAACGCGCAAAATCCAGCCCTACGCACTCTTTTATATGGTCAGAGAAATAAGTAAAACCACCTGATGCAATCGCTGTTTTCCAGCCTAACGCTTTCAATGTGGCGATCAAAGATTCAAAGTCTGGCATGAATGGCAATTGACTACGCACTTGTTCGAGAATGACTTCATCCGCCCCTTTCAACTTCCCAACGCGCTGACGCAAACTTTGTTCAAAATCTAGCTCACCTAGCATGGCGCGCTCTGTCACCTCAGCCACTTCCTCTCCGACACCGGCTAGCTTGGCAATTTCATCAATACATTCGATTTGAATCGCCGTGGAATCCATATCAAATACGATAAGCCCGGGAGCAGAGAGATCCGGTACTTCATTCAGCGAGGCATAATCAAGGTTGAGGCTTTTCAGAATAGTTTGATGCTCCGTGGTGAGTTCTCCCCCCATCAGAGCCACTTCATACTGCCCCACTTTCCAAGTATCTAAAACTGGAGTGTAAAGGCCTGTAAAAAAGTCGATATCTTCAAACAGGCCGGGAGTAAGGCACGGTGCAAAAACAATCCAGTTCGCTTTGGCTTTATCCCGCTGAGTCGCAAATCGAGTTTCAGGTAGTCGTTTTAAAAGAGTCGTGTGCCTTCTGATAGGCAAGCTTTTTGACGCATCCATGTATATAATCCCTTATGACTTTGCTAAAACGTTACCTCAACAAACTAAAAAGGCAAGTCTTTGTTTTATTTTGAATGGACGAGTAAAGTGCATGAGTGAATCTTTGTTCTCAGTAAAGAATGCCTTACGAATTTTAGCGTTAATCTTGCTGGGTTTGATGCTATTTTTCACATTTAAAAATAGCGTAGTGATAAGTAAAGGCAACGAAAAGATTCAAGCACAGCAGCTTGAGACTCTGAGTCGAGTGTTGATCTCTCAGGCTTCGTTATCTGCCAGCGAAATGATTTTGAATAAAGATCAAGAGCGGCTTCTTAAGCTGACCAACCAACTCGCGCAAGATCGCTTAGTATTCGATGCGACCATTTATAATGCACAGGGCGTAAGATTAGCATCGAGTGAAGGCGCACTATCCGTGCGAGAAGTCTTGGGGCTAGATACGCCACTGGCTACCGCATCAATTGGCCGCCAACAATTGGTTGAACCAGTATTTTCAGATGACGCGATCATCGGTTTTGTCCGCGTCACGTTTGAAACTGGTCGCGTAACCGCCATCTCCGATCATCACTATCGCAAAAGCGATCGTTACATGTACATGATGGTATTGATGAGCTTTGTGTGCGGCATGTTGTTTATTATGATTTTACGTAGACAGTCGATCCGCCGTAAGAAAGGTGAGAACCTGCTTTTGACCAAATAATAGCAATCGTAACAAAGAGCTGGTCATTATTTCGAATAAAAAAACAGCCCGCTTTGTGCGGGCTGTTTTATTTACGTATTGCTTTAACTAAAAAGATGACTCTACGTCGCTTATTCTTCGTCACCAAGCAGTACAGAATCTAGTGCGATCAACATCATGTCGTTGAACGTATTTTGACGCTCTTCCGATGTGGTTTGCTCACCTGTTTTAATATGGTCAGAAACCGTACAGATCGTCAGTGCTTTTGCACCGTACTCTGCTGCAACGCCGTAGATGCCCGCCGCTTCCATTTCCACACCAACGATGCCGTACTTGTCCATTACGTCGAACATGTCTGGATCTGGCGTGTAGAACAGTTCAGCTGAGAATAGGTTACCTACTTTTACGTCTACGCCGCGCGCTTTTGCTGCTTCTTCTGCTGCGCGAACCATTTTGTAGTCAGCGATGGCTGCGAAATCATGACCTTTGAAGCGGATACGGTTGACTTTAGAGTCCGTACACGCGCCCATACCGATCACAACATCACGTACTTTAATGTCTTCGTTTACTGCACCACAGCTACCTACACGGATTACTTTCTTCACGCCGAAATCTTTGATCAGCTCAGTCACGTAGATTGAACATGATGGGATGCCCATACCGTGGCCCATTACAGAGATCTTACGGCCTTTGTAAGTACCTGTGTAACCAAACATATTACGAACATCACATACTTGAACAACATCATCTAAGAAAGTTTCAGCGATGTATTTTGCACGTAGCGGGTCACCTGGCATTAGAACGACGTCTGCGAAAGCACCCATTTCTGCGTTGATATGTGGAGTTGCCATGTTTTATTCCTTAACCTGTCTCTAGCGTTCTCCTCTGATGGAGGAATGGACTAGATTGATATGATTTTGACAAGCAGTATTCTAATGCCTATCTAGATAAGTAAATGGTCCAATTATTTAGATAGGTTTAGCACTGCGAACATAAAACGAGGAGCTATCATGCTCCCTGTTTTCAATAGTTTATCTATTATAGAAAGTTCTTACCGTATTCCATTGGAGAAGTACCGAAGTACGTTGCCAATGTTTGGCCGATATCTGCAAAGCTATCACGACGACCTAATGAGCCTGCTGGCACTTTCTTACCGTAAACGACCACTGGAATGTGCTCTCGTGTATGGTCAGTACCTGGCCATGTTGGGTCACAACCGTGGTCCGCCGTTAGGATAAGTACGTCGTCTTCTTCCATTATATCGAGAACTTCGTTGATACGGCCATCAAAGTATTCAAGTGCCGCAGCATAACCAGCCACGTCACGGCGGTGGCCATAAGCTGAGTCGAAATCTACGAAGTTCGTAAATACGATGGTGTTATCACCCGCCTCTTTGATTTGCTCTAGCGTTGCTTCAAACAATGCTGGAATACCTGTCGCTTTCACTTTCTTAGTGATACCACAGTTTGCGTAAATATCTGCGATCTTACCTATAGAGACGACGTTACCTTGCTTCTCTTCTACTAGCTTTTGGAGAACCGTTGTCGCCGGTGGCTCAACAGACAAATCACGACGGTTACCAGTACGCTCAAACTGACCTTTACCCGGGCCAATAAATGGACGCGCAATCACACGGCCGATGTTGTAATCTTCCAGCTCTTCACGCGCAATTTGGCACAGCTCAAGTAGACGCTCTAGACCGAATGTCTCTTCGTGACACGCGATTTGGAATACTGAATCTGCAGAGGTGTAGAAGATCGGCTTACCCGTCTTCATGTGCTCTTCACCCAGATCATTCAGTACTTGCGTACCAGATGCGTGGCAGTTACCTAGGAAACCGTCTAGGCCAGCACGCTCAAGGATGCGGTCAGTCAGCTCTTTCGGGAAGCTGTTCGCTTTATCAGTGAAGTAACCCCAATCAAAAAGAACAGGTACACCTGCGATTTCCCAGTGGCCTGAAGGCGTGTCTTTACCTGATGAAAGCTCAGCCGCATGACCATAAGCACCGATGATTTCAGCTTCTGCGTCTAAGCCCGGTGCGAAGCGACCAGTTGACTCTTTGTGTGCCATTGCCAGACCGAGTTTCGATAGGTTTGGAAGACGAAGTGCGCCTTGACGCTGCTCGTTATCCGCTAAGCCTTGCTCACACTGGTCAGCGATATGACCTAGCGTGTCTGAACCTACATCACCAAATTGCTCAGCATCTGCGCTTGCACCAATGCCGAATGAGTCTAGTACTAAAATAAATGCTCTTTTCATTGCTCGTTCCTTAGGCCCACTCGGTGTCTTAGCTATAATTGAGCAGGCCTACGTAATTACTTAATCGATTAGATGTCTTCTGCACGGATTTGGCGGTAAACCTCTGGCGTTGGTGTGTATTCCCCCCCCACCTTAATGGCGTTACGAAGGGCTTTAGCGGCCTCTTCCCACTGCACTTCGGTGCGAGCGTGGATAACAGCAAGAGGCTTATCACCGTCTGCGACTTCACCCAAACGAATGAAGTTGTCGAAACCAACCGCATAGTCGATTTCGTCCGTCGCAACGCGGCGACCACCACCCATAGAAACCACAGCCATACCGATAGCACGCGTATCCATTGCTGAAACGATGCCCGTTTCTGTGGCGTAAACAGGCTTGATGATTTCGGCTTTCTCTAGGTAGTTATCGTAGTTTTCTACGAAGTCTGCCGGTCCGCCAAGTCCAGCAACCATCTTACCAAAGCATTCAGCCGCTTTACCGTTATCAAGTACTTCCATCAGTTTCGCACGAGCATCTTCCGTATTCTCAGCAAGCTTGCCAAGTACCAGCATTTCTGCACATGATGCCATGGTCACTTCAAGTAGACGTGGATTGCGGTATTCACCCGTTAGGAAGCGAACCGCCTCACGTACCTCTACTGCATTACCCGCAGAAGAAGCCAGCACTTGGTTCATGTCTGTCAGGATAGCGGTTGTCGTTGTACCAGCACCATTTGCTACCGCAACGATAGATTTTGCTAGCTCTTCAGACGCTTCGTAAGTTGGCATAAATGCACCAGAACCTACTTTTACATCCATCACTAAAGACTCAAGACCTGCAGCAAGCTTCTTCGATAAAATCGACGCCGTGATCAGTGAAATGTTATCGACCGTTGCCGTGATATCGCGAGTTGCGTAAACGCGCTTATCCGCTGGCGCTAGATCACCCGTTTGACCAATGATCGCCACACCTGCGTCTTTGGTTACTTGACCAAAGACGTCATTGGTTGGTGTGATGTTGTAGCCAGGAATTGACTCAAGCTTGTCCAGTGTACCGCCAGTGTGGCCAAGGCCACGGCCAGAAATCATGGGTACGAAACCGCCACATGCTGCCACCATAGGGCCAAGCATCAGAGAAGTCACGTCACCCACGCCACCTGTTGAGTGTTTATCGACAATTGGACCACCAAAGTTCATGTGGCTCCAGTCGATGACCATGCCCGAATCACGCATTGCACAAGTCAGTGCGATACGCTCTGGCATCGTCATTTCATTGAAGAAGATAGCCATAGCAAATGCCGCGATCTGACCTTCAGATACGCTGTTATCTGCTACGCCTTGAATGAAGAAATTGATTTCGTCAGCAGTAAGAACTTCGCCGTCACGTTTTTTACGAATGATCTCTTGAGGTAAATACATTAGTTCCTCCCAAGCTCTTTATGAGCCATGGTAATAGTAGGGTAGAAGAGGTTGGTAGCACCGAAGCTGGTGCTACCATTCAGACGCTTTATTTGGAATTAGTACGCTGATGGATCAGCGACTTGGTCCGATACTTCTAATGTATTTAGTAGATTTGTTAGCAGGCTAGACGCACCAAAACGGTAGTGACGAGCATCAACCCAATTGTCACCTAGGATTTCATCAGCCATTGCTAGGTATGCAGCCGCATCTTCAGCCGTACGCACACCACCTGCTGGTTTGAAACCAACTGTCTCAGCAACACCCATGTCACGAATAACTTCAAGCATCATGCGTGCGTATTCTGGTGTTGCGTTAACTGGCACTTTACCCGTTGAAGTTTTAATGAAGTCAGCACCTGCTTCGATACAGATTTGAGATGCTTTCTTGATTAGCGCTTCTTCTTTTAATTCACCCGTTTCGATGATCACTTTAAGAAGGATGTCACCACAAGCTTCTTTACATTGCTTAACAAGTTCAAAGCCCACTTTCTCATCACCAGCCATTAGAGCGCGGTATGGGAAAACCACGTCTACTTCGTCTGCACCGTAAGCAACTGCCGCTTTTGTTTCAGCCACTGCGATTTCAATATCGTCGTTACCGTGTGGGAAGTTGGTTACTGTCGCAATGCGAACGTCTGGCGTGCCTTGCTCACGAAGTGTCTTCTTAGCAATAGGAATAAAGCGAGGGTAAATACAGATTGCAGCTGTGTTACCTACTGCTGATTTCGCATCATGACATAATGCGATCACTTTTGCATCAGTGTCATCATCATTCAGCGTCGTTAGGTCCATTAGTTTAAGTGCACGTAGTGCTGCTGCTTTTAAATCGCTCATTTCTATCTCCGATCAATATTCAAAAAATTCACTGCTTAACCTCATATCAACTATCTAACTATAATCAAGAAGAAGACAGTGTGTAAAAATTTGGCTAATCAGTCTATTAATGAACGGACTTGGTTCCCTGAAGACTCGGCATAGTCAGCGAAAAATTCATATGCCAATTGCTATCCTTGTCACCGCACAGTACCAGTTTGGCCTATGGCACAACAATCTATGATTGCGGTGTCTTTAATATCACATCACAAAGAAAAACGCTTGTAAGATGTAACATGAAGGGCAATTCATTTGCCCATTGAGTATGTACTATTCACTCAGTGATTATTTGATAATCATAACCACGACTTTGTAATTACTACATTATAGAGTTTCACCGCAAAACTGTAGCACCAAATAGAGCGCAAACGGTTTGTATCTCAAAATTTTCCAACCCCTATTCCACCGACTGCGTAAGCGACTCTCGTCGTCCTACATGCGGTTAAATTTTTTTGGGCCAAAAACGAAAAATGCCCCGCAGCAATTTCTTGCTACAGGGCATGATTTAAAACGGCGTCTATATATTAAGAACCGATTCTAATTAAAGTGCTGCAAGGCTAAGGCAGAAGCCTGCAATCGTCGCTGCCATTAGGTTAGACAACGTACCAGCAAGAACGGCTTTAATACCCATGCGAGCGATATCGCTGCGACGGTTTGGTGCAAGGCTACCTAGACCACCAAGTAGGATCGCGATAGAAGAAAGGTTCGCGAAGCCACATAGTGCGAATGAGATGATAGCCGTTGTCTTCTCAGACATTACTTCACCCGTTGCCGCAACCACTTGAGCGCCTTCACCTAGGTAAGGAGTGAAGTTCAAGTACGCAACGAATTCGTTGATAACGAGTTTCTGACCGATGAATGAACCAGCAACAACTGCTTCGTCCCATGGAACACCGATTAGGAATGCTAGTGGAGAGAACGCGTAACCTAGGATTAGCTCTAGAGTGAGTTCAGGCATACCGAACCAACCACCAATGCCACCTAGCATACCGTTGATAAGAGCAATCAGACCAACGAAAGCGATTAGCATTGCACCTACGTTTAGCGCAAGTTGTAGACCAGAAGCCGCACCGCCTGCTGCTGCGTCGATTACGTTAGCTGGTTTATCATCGCCACCGTCCATTGCTTCTTCGAAATCTTCGCGAGGCTTGTCAGTCTCTGGGTGAAGAATCTTAGCGAACAGTAGACCACCTGGTGCTGCCATGAATGATGCTGCTACTAGGTATTCTAGTGGAACACCCATTGATGCGTAACCTGCTAGTACACCACCAGCAACAGAGGCTAGACCACCACACATTACTGCGAATAGCTCAGATTGAGTCATTTTTGGAACGAATGGGCGAACAACTAGCGGTGCTTCAGTTTGACCTACGAAAATGTTAGCAGCCGCTGACATTGATTCCGCACGAGAAGTACCGAGCGCTTTTTGTAGTGCACCACCAAGAATCTTGATAACCCACTGCATTGCGCCAATGTAGTAAAGAACAGAAATCAGTGCTGAGAAGAAGATCAGAGTAGGAAGAACGCGGAATGCGAAGATGAAACCGCCGCCACCGAACACTTCGAACATCTTGTCAGAAACAAGACCACCGAATAGGAATGATGAACCATTGTTACCGTAGTTGATAACGTTAGAAACACCAGTAGAGAAACCGTTTAGTAGATCACGGCCCCAAGGTACATAAAGAACAAATGCACCTAATGCGAATTGGATAGCAAATGCGCCACCCACAGTTCTTAGATTGATAGCTTTACGGTTATTAGAAAATGCAAATGCAATAGCAAGAAGCACTACCATACCGACTAGGCTCATAAACAGGCTCATAGTTTATGACTTCCTTATAAGTTATTTATTGGCGTGTTACAAAATGGAGCTATAAAGCGGGGGCAATTATACTCATGCAGCATCAATTAAAGTAATGCCACCTTCACACTTTCCTATAAGATTCATCATGGATTCACCCCCATTTGTGAGGCATGTCACAATAGGAAGGAAAACGTTTTCTATTTTAAACAGCATATTTCGATTTTATTCACATATTGAGAATACTGAATTGCTATTTTCCCACATCTGGCACGCAATCGTTTGCCATTGCTGTGAATGCAAAAGCGCAAGTTCATTCAACACATGAATAAGTTTACTTGGGTGGTTGGGCTTCCCTTGATATCCAAGTATGGGCATATCCGGCGCGTCCGTTTCTAAAACCAGATGTTCAAGAGATAGTCTTTGAATCGCGTCGCGCGTTTTGTTCGCTCTTGGGTAAGTAATTGTGCCGCCCACCCCAATGAAAAAGCCTAATCGAACCCATTCCATCGCTTGTTGATAGCTACCAGAAAACGCATGTAACACGCCACCTTTAGGCAGTTTTGCCGTTTTGACCATTTGAACGAGTCGATTGTGCGCTTTACGACAGTGAAGAATAACGGGCAGTTTGAATTTTCGCGCAAGTTCAAACTGCAACTCAAGGGCTCGTTCTTGAAGTGCTACAGGAACATTGATGGAAAAATCTAAACCACACTCACCAATTGCCACACAGTGCTTACCCGCTTGTGACAACTGCCGTTCCAATTCAGCGACGTGTTGATCAAAATCAGGCTGAAGAAAGTAAGGATGAAAACCCAAAGCGTAGTAAAGACCCGGGTATTGGCTGGCTATAGTTTGAATGCGAGACCAATTGCTTGGTCCTACTGAAGGGATCAAGATACGTTCTATACCTTGCTCACGAGCAAGCTCAAACTGATGTGCAAAATCGTCTTGGAACACATCAAAATCGAAGTGACAATGGGTATCAAACAGTTTCATTATTCGGCTTCTCTTGTTCTTCTTTATTAGAAGAAGCGTCATGAGCAGGGTCTGGTTTATACGGTACACAACTGCGCCTTTGATCTGGTGTTAGTCCCATCTCTTTACACCAATCGTCGTAACGTTTGAGTCCTTTCTTAAACCAATTCATTTCACACCTTTCTGTACACCAAATAAAAAGCCGCCGTTAGCTAAGTGTATAGCTAACGGCGGCCTATAATCCAGTGCTCAATGTAGAGCGGCTTAGATGCGATTAGTGCTCACGCGTTGCACGGAAATCGACATCAGGAAAACGTTCTTGAGCAAGGTTCAAGTTAACCATCGTTGGGGCAATGTACGTTAGGTTATCACCGCCATCTAGCGCTAGGTTCGCTTGGTTCTTACGTTGGAACTCATCCAGTTTCTTCGCATCACCACACTCAACCCAACGCGCAGTTGCAACGTTAACCCCTTCATAGATCGCTTCAACGTTGTATTCTGACTTCAAACGAGCCACAACCACGTCAAACTGAAGTACACCGACCGCACCAACGATCAGATCGTTATTTTGTAGCGGACGGAATACCTGTACCGCCCCCTCTTCAGATAACTGAACCAGACCTTTTAGCAGCTGTTTCTGCTTCAATGGATCTTTTAGACGAATACGACGGAACAACTCTGGAGCAAAGTTTGGAATACCAGAGAACTTCAGCGACTCACCTTGAGTGAAAGTGTCACCAATTTGGATTGTACCGTGGTTATGTAGACCGATAATATCACCCGCGTAAGCATTTTCCGCACGTGAGCGGTCACCCGCCATAAAGGTTACCGCGTCAGAAATGCTCACTTGCTTGCCAAGACGAACGTGGTTCATCTTCATACCTTGCGTGTACGTGCCTGATACAATACGCATGAATGCAATACGGTCGCGGTGTTTTGGATCCATGTTTGCCTGAATTTTGAATACGAAACCAGAGAATTTCTCTTCGGTCGCTTCAACATCACGCTCAACCGCTTGACGAGTTTTCGGCGCTGGCGCCCATTCAGTCAGGCCATCTAGCATGTGATCAACACCGAAGTTGCCCAAAGCCGTACCGAAGTAAACTGGCGTTAACTCACCGACAAGGAATGCTTCGTGATCAAACTCAGGGCAAGCGCCCATCACAAGTTCAAGTTCTTCACGAACACTTGCCGCTAGGCTTTCACCTACTTTTTCATCAAGTTCAGGGTTGTCCAGACCTTTGATGATGCGAACTTCTTGGATCTCATGACCATGACCAGATTCGTACAGAATCGTCTCATCACGGTGAATGTGGTAAACACCTTTAAACTCTTTACCACAACCGATTGGCCATGTAATTGGTGCACACATCATGCCCAGTTCGTTTTCTACTTCGTCCAATACTTCCATTGGATCACGAACATCACGGTCAAGTTTGTTCATGAAGGTGACGATTGGTGTATCACGTAGACGCGTCACTTCCATCAGTTTGCGAGTACGATCCTCGACACCTTTCGCTGCATCAATCACCATCAGACATGAGTCAACCGCCGTTAGTGTACGGTACGTATCTTCCGAGAAATCTTCGTGTCCTGGCGTATCCAGTAGGTTTACCAGACAATCATTGTAAGGGAACTGCATCACAGAAGTGGTTACCGAGATACCACGTTCCTTTTCCATTTCCATCCAGTCTGATTTTGCGTGTTGTGCGTTACCACGACCTTTAACCGTGCCGGCTTTTTGGATTGCGTTTCCGAATAACAGTACTTTTTCAGTAATGGTGGTTTTACCCGCATCCGGGTGAGAAATAATAGCGAACGTTCTACGCTTAGAAACTTCGCCTAGAAAAGGTGTATTTGACATGAAAATCGTCTTCTTTGATGTCTATTGCTTACCCGAATCTCGAACAAGCTTTTTTGATTCAATATTACGCGGTATTGTCCCCTATTATTGCGCTAGGGGCAACTTTCCTTGAGGTTTGAGCGACAGTAATTAATAAAAGAACAGGTAGCTCATGATGATTGCATCTTCTTTGCCATTACCGGTTTTAGCTGGGTAATAGTTGTAACGGCGATCCACTTCATTAAAACCGGCTTGCTCATAAATATGAATCGCTGGCAAATTACTTTCACGAACTTCTAGCCAAGCACTCTCTGCTTTGGCTTGCTCACAGTAACCTAGAAATGCGTCAAGCAACTTTTGACCCAATCCTTTGCCTTGCTGGCTCGGTGCAACGGCAATATTAAGTAGCGTCACTTCACCGACAATGTTCTGCCCATAGAAATAACCCACAACCTCGTCGGCGTCGGTCATCACATGATGACATGCACCTCGGCTAGACAAGTCACGAACGATCGATTCTGCCCAAGGGTGAGAATGGGCTTGTTGTTCAATTTGCCATACTTGATCTAAGTGTTCAGCACTCATCGGCGTAATTTCAATCGTCACGCGTTTGCTCCATTAAGAATATGAACAAATCTGCTGCCATAAGGCGCGGCGCTGTTCGTTGTTACCATCAATGTCTTTTAATAGCGGCGAAGTCAGCTGCTTAGCATTAATACTCGTATCGGCTTCACAGCCAGCAAACCACACCCAATCCAACTCATGTTCACCCAATGATGATAAACGCTCTGGCTCTAGATGCAGCGCATCATCAAGTGTGAGCTTGATGCTTTTTAGCACCCGCTCAAACATCAATGCTGTCTCATTTTCTGGACACATTGGTGAAACCAATAGGAGTTTACAAGAACTTTGCAAACGTAACATTGGCACTTGATAGTTTTCCAACCTATCTGGATGGATCAACTCCCATGTGCTGATCCCCATTTCATTTAAATACTGTTTCTCGTTTATTGACATTTTTTGTCACCTAATTGAACGAGGCAATGCTACCAAATAATCGCAGGTAAAGTCAGAGGTGTTATGAAGCTTTTCCAATCAATCCCTATTGCACTGCTAATCTCGGCCACCAGCTTTGTTACCTTTGCTAAGAGCAGCCATGATAACTGGCAACTTATCGATCAAAAACCGTTAACTTCCAAACCGAGACTGATACCGTAGAACCGAACGGTTTATTGAAAAACCGCCAGTTTAGCAAAATCAAAATTAAAATTAAGTGCACTCAGGCAAGGTGAACTTCAAAAACATGAAAATCACCATGACCGATGGTAGCGAGAAAGAACTTAAGACCATGACGAGTACGTTAACCAAAGGCATGTCAACACGAGCTTAGACTCTACCAGGTTCTGAAAATGTCAAACTCAAACGTCTTGGTATGGCATACAATGGTTAGGGCAACATGGTACTCATGTGGCCAGTGTAAGTAAAAAAGCAAAAATCGAAATTTGGGGCAAAAAGCGCGTCCAAGAACAAGAACAAGATTAAATCATTTTTCTTCGTCACTTCATAAAAACAAAGCCCGCTTTTTACAGCGGGCTTTGTCATTCAATCTCAATGATTATAGCTCAGAAAATTCTGGTGCATAATCGATGCGCCCAGAACGTCCATCGCACTGACCTTCCACCAATTCTGCTACGCGGAATGCTCCTTGGGGCACTTCCCATGCGCAGTCAAAGCCCATCTCTTCACCGGCTTTAAAACCTTGACGCGCGTAGTAATCCGGCGCCCCCAATACGACACAAACTGGGTAACCGAAATCACGCAAAAATTCAAAACCTTCCTTAATTAACTCAGAAGCAATGCCTTGGCGACGGTAATCTTCATGTACGCTTAACGGTGCTAGACCTTGCCATGATAAATCTTCGCCGTTCAAAGTTACTGGGCTAAATAGAGCATGCCCGATCACTTCACCATCATCCGTACACGCTACGAGCGACAGAGTAAGCTTGCCATTTTCACGTAAACGCATCACCAAATTGGCTTCGGCCTCCGTCGGAAATGCGTGCTTCAATAGGCCGTCAATCTTGAGAATGTCTGCGGGCGCTTCAGTTCGAATAAGCATTCGTCACTCCGGTTTCTTGTGCTAGCTCTTGAACCCCTTTTTGAACAAAGTCCGCTAGTTGACTCAATGCAACCTGCATCGCTTTTGGCAACTGCTCTAAATCGACACTGTCCATTAAGTTTTTTACTTCCAAACCAAGCTCAGTATCGCCTTCAATAGAAAGGCGGCGTTGAAAGAACAGCGTGTCAGGATCTTCTTTACGGCCAGCAATCAACACCAAATCATTAAGGTGACCACTAAAGCTAACGTCTTCCTGAACTGGTTTCTCCGCAACCACTAACTTTCCGTCCTGGTAGCTGATGTACCATGCTAAGTTCAAGTCTTTAATCGCAACTTTTAACCACTTATCTTCAAGGAATTCAAAGTCGCCATCTTCTAACGCTTCCTTGAACACCATTTTCAGTCCTTCTAACAAGGCTTTTTTCTGAACAGCTTGTGGTAATAACTGGACTGGAGATCGCAAAATTGATGCTGCGTTGTTTACTAGTTGACTGCGAATCTTGTTTAACACGCTAATTATCCGTTACTTTGTCATAAGGTTGTCTATTTTACGCAATAGAGTAATACCTGTACCTGTCATTTATCAAGAAAACAGTTTGTTTATACTCCGTGACTTTCAAGCCCAAAATGCATAACGTTGTCTTAACTGGCTAGCTTAATGGGTAGTATTGATTTTAAAAGACAAATCGTCGCACCATGGCACATATACACAAGAACATTCTTTCAGAATCAAGTGAAAAGTGGTTATCTGGGCATAAAACCGCCATGTCTCAAACAAATGCGTCATTTTTTTGACCTTCGCTGTATTATCGATGCTAAGACATTGATAAATTCTTTAATAACTGGTAAGACCCCAGATCTCTATACACTTTCAAGCTTCTGAAAATACTGTCTTTCATACTCATTTGGTGACAGCCCAC
>NZ_JBNFXP010000017.1:0-101044 GCF_052877535.1 Vibrio sp. PNB23_22_6
AGATGAGGTTCGGGGCAGCGATGCTATGTTGATTCCACGGCGTATGGGTTCGGGACTTCGCTCATAATCGATTGGTCCCCAGTTCAAGTCTGGGAGGGGCCACCATATACAGAAAGGCCTGAGAGCATTAATTTGTTCTCAGGCCTTTTGCTTTTCAACCACTGTGCTACGCATGTGCTACTTTTTTCAGATTTTGAGTGTTCCGAGCTGCCAGTTTGCCTCAATCATAATGTCCAAAAATGATTCGATGTAGACAAACAACCTAAACTTAAGCCACTGTGGTTAACCCATAGAAAGTTAAGTTTGAGCAATATTTGTCTTAGTAGCTAAACTCCAAGTACAAAGCATTGATGGAAAACAGCATGGCGACTCTACGACCATATAAATGCTCCACTTGCGACCTTAAAGCAACCGTTGCTGGTGGAGAAAGTGCCATGATGAGTGGCCCTACCCAAACATTCTATTGCTCAACCTGTGAGACATTATTTGATCAAGTAGTCTCGCATCTTCCCTTGCCCTACGAATTAGAAACACTTGATGAATGTCCAGAGTGTCGAACCACAAACATCCTCAAATGGACGTACGGTGAACCTTGTCCTCGATGCGGAGGCAATATAGAAATTGATAGCGACGATGGGATCACTTGCTATGTTAATGCTGATTGATTGAGTGACTTTTTATTTATGTAACACCGATAGTAACAAACAACAAAAACCGCAAAGAATAAAAAACAAAGCCTTAAGCCCCAGATTCAAATCTGGGAGGGCCACCATATTCCATAAGGCCTGAGAGCGTTTTCGCTGTCAGGCTTTTTTCGTTTTTAGCCCTCTGGACTACCGTGGAACTACCTTAGCGCTTTAACTCATTGTTCTAGCATATGCTTTTAAAGTGTAGCAGACGAGCCCGAGATCAGTGGCCAAATGACGTCCTGCCATGCCACCACCGATGATGAAGTTCAGTTGGATCGCAGCGTCCATTTTGCCCACAGTTTGTTTATTTAGCCGATTCAGCTGTAAGGTGCCCATAGACCTTCCCGAGGACTGCCCCATAAACCAGGTGAAGCATCAGCGTGGCCATGGCCGGCATAAAGCCCTCGTGGTATCCCATTGCAAAAAATCCGTGTCCTACATAAGGCATAAATATTAGCATCATAGCCAACCATGCGAGCACACCGAATATTAAACCACGGATTAGATGGCCGCCTGGAAAATGTGGTGATAACAAGGCGTAAGCTATGCCCCATATCAAGGATCCTAATACAAAGTGCATCAACCAGCCAATTAATACATTAGGAGTAGAATTAGTAGCATTGGCATAAAGTAATGCCAAGTCCATAACAGGGTTGACGTCGAGCATGATCCCCATCATCTGCTTAACGAGCATCATAGCTGATAGGGCAACTGTTGCCCAAAAGCCGGCGACTATCGCTTGAGATAACCTAACTTTTACCATGCTACCCCCCTTGATAAAGAACCATACTCGTTCATTTATATTAAAGGTAGATAAGCTTGTATTGATGTGCAACCATTTAAAACGAGAGCCCGAATTCAGATAATAAGTGCACCACTCATGGTTAAACGGTGAGAAGAGATCAACTGCCTGTCGGTGGTACTCTATCGTCGTCAAACAAATAGAAGTAATTACCATGAGTTACAAGCAGTTGATCGAAGGACAAAGATACCAGATCGAAGCCTACTTACGAGACAGGGTGAGGGCGTGAATGCTCAATTTTCAATCTGATGTGCTTGCAGCCCCGCAACCAATACCTTTTCAAGGTAAGTGGTATTCATTGCCGCGATATTCTGCTTACGCCGGATGGTGGCTTTCTTGTCCTTTTCCTGCCGCAGCATATTCAAAGCCATGTGCCGAATGGTGGCTAAGCCCTCAGCTGCGTTCTCACGGTAGATCTGACAGTCGTCTTCGTGGAACGAGGTATCAAGAACCCAGTGCAGATTGTGTTCCAAGATGTAGCAATGGGCGTAAATCTCATGAGCCTCATCCATAACCTGATCAAGGAAGACATCGTTGTTGGGGATATCATGGGTAATGGCAAAGGTAATCGCCCGATCGTATGCCAATGTCTGCCCGACCGAGTACGGATGGTCTAACTCGCTCATCGGTTGCCCCTTCTCAAAGACATTGTACATCGTGTGAAAGAGCGGGAAGTCATACGCCCCCAACGTCGTGCCATTGAGGTAAGGCGCCAGGAACAGCTCGTATTCCTCTACGAGCA
Source organism: Vibrio sp. PNB23_22_6 (assembly GCF_052877535.1). NCBI lineage: Bacteria > Pseudomonadati > Pseudomonadota > Gammaproteobacteria > Vibrionales > Vibrionaceae > Vibrio > Vibrio sp. PNB23_22_6. The sequence continues at coordinate 2,234 of NZ_JBNFXP010000017.1, forward strand.
GCCAAAATTGTCACGAGCCATTCTCAGAATTGTGGAAGTAAATCAGGTCTAAACTGATAGCAAGGAACTCATTGCTAATGGGGATTATTGGATCAAATCGATACCCGGTAGCCCGAAATAAAAGCTCAAGCCCTAAGTACCTGCTAGCTCCCTAATTGGCGGTCTAGTCTCATTAAGCCACTGCAAGTACTAGAGCGACAGAAAGCCGGACCACAGAAAAACTCACCGCCTGAACCAACAAAAATATAACCAACATCCGTTCCCTTAGGTTCAAGTTATTAATATATAGATAATTTAGATTCCTAAATGATGCTAACTGACCATAGAGCCATGAGATTCAGCGAGTAACACAGGGACAGAACGGAATGCTTAAGGATGATGACCAATTACCATATCAGGGTAATTGGTCATTTGAATGTTGTTTTCCCCTGAACGGTCAGCTTCATTAGCTTTGGGATCATGGGTGGTCAGTTTTGTAACCAGACTTGGTCATTGGTCTAAGTCTTTAAGTGAACTTAGCTATTAAGAACATAGACTTATGATTTTGTTACCTTATTTAGAATAAAGTAAGATGAGTTCGAGAAAAGTTGGGAGGGGTTATGATGTACCATTTTCTCCACCGACTCAAAAAATGGCGCGAGTCAGAGAAAGAATGTCTCCTAAGCATCAATTGCTCATTCGTCACAAGGCTTAATTTTTTGACACCCAAATCATCAATTTTTGCCACAATTAACACTGAGATAATCATCAAGAAGCGATGATTGGCCACGATTGCGTGTGATATGTCGTTTTGAGAAGTACTGGCGGCATCAGTAATAAGAAGGAGCGTTTATGGTTGCTGGTCGTGTACGGTTTTGGACCGATTTAACCTTGTTTCAAAAATGGTTTGTGATCATTTTTGCTCTTGGTAGTCTCTTTTCGTTTTTCAGTCCACTTTTCATCGGCGGCACGGTCAAGGAACTATTTTCATTCACAGCCATCATTGGTTTAGTTTGTGCCTTATCAGGGGTACTTACCTCGATATATCAAGCGCGAGGTGAGGTGATCGTTTATACGTTTATACTTATAAATACCATTACTTATGCGTGGATAGCTTACACCAATGATCTGTACGGGCAAGTTATCCAGAACCTTTTCTTACTGCTACCGATACAAATATATGGGTTATTCGCGTGGAAAAAAAACTTGGAGAAGAGCAAAAATAACCAGATAGAGATTAAGGTGTTTTCTGCCAAAAATTGGCTGTTCACTCTTATCAGCATCTTGGTGTTTTGGTGGGGTTACTATATATTTCTCAATCATTTACCGCAATTCATTCAGGCGATTTTTGGTGGCAAGTTGATAGCGCCCGATCCAAGTATTGGTATGGATTCATTGACAACTGTGTTGACGGTTACGGCGATGTTTTTGACATCCAAACGGTATGTTGAGCAATGGTGGTTTTGGATATTGTGCAACATTGGCGTTGTACTATTTATTGAGGAGTTATTTACTTCCGACTTGACACCTGCCTCACTGGTTGGTGATCTCTCTGGAGCGATCAATTGGCTTCAGTATGGAATTGGCGCAGTCTATGGGTTTTATTTGTGGAAAAAAATGTACCGTGAAAGAAATAGCATGCCGACGGAGGTGAAGTCCAATAAGGGGTAGAAATGGACTGAGGTTTCCGCCCACTCCCCCTGATGAACAAGCCTCTCTTGGGACGTGAACAACGGTAAGTGCAATGCAAGATTGGGAAAAGAGAGCAACAGTATGGATTACTGGCGTTTTCTTTGAAAAGTTAATCTTAGAAGATGTTTAAAAACTTACATTTTTCAACACGAGCATCACGCCTATCACCTGTGCTGACCGGGCGTGTAACACATTAATTAGAAACGAGAATTGCTAATCTTAAAAATTCTCTGATGTCATGTTTGTAAGTCACTCTACTCATCCGTAAATTAGTAAATGAGCTCAACTTACGCCAAAAAGAAAGATAGCCAATACGAAAAATACGAATTCATCCTCAGTGCATAAGTGCTAACTTACCTGCTCAAGATGTCACTTTTCTTGTCTTGAACAAGGTTAAAAGTGGGATGATCACAATATACACGACCAAAATGAAACCAAATGTATAAATAAACGCCAGTAATGTCGATTGTTGGTGCAATAGAGATTGTATATTGATTAAGAAGTTGGGATCAGTTACCGCCTCCCCTTGCGCTTCTGCCAATTGCTGAACGACAGGATTTGTCCTTGTGATCCCTTCACCAAGAGCGTGCCACTCTCGTTGCTGTGTTTGGCTAAAGTAAGTATTGACGATGGAGATACCAAACGAGCTCCCTATCGTTCGGCAGAGGTTGAACACCACAGCCCCGCCCACACTATCCTTAGGCGACAGAGTCGCATAAGCAAGTTGGCTTAGTGGCGCGAATACCAAGCCCATCCCTGCACCTTGAATGATACTCGGCAATAATACCCAGTAAAGATCAATCCCCATAGAATACTGAGTGAGCAAATAGACACTAATAATGTTTAAAACTAGCCCAATGAATATCAGTAAACGCGCGTCCAATGTATCCATAAATCGAGCAATGGCGATCAAAACAATCGCTGATGTGATGCCACTCGGAGCCATCACAAATCCAGTCATCTCTGTTGGATAGTTGAGTAACTCTTGCAACATCATCGGCTTTAACTGCGTAATACCAAACATCCCCATCGAAAACGCCGCCATAATCAGGCAAGACAGCGCTAAGTTACGATCTTTTAGCAACCACATTGGGGCAATTTCCCCCTTGGTGATAAAAGATCGTGCAACGAAATAAATGATGGCGATAGCGCTGATTATCGAAGCAAAAAGAATCATATTTGAGGCAAACCAATTCTCTTGATTCCCCCGGTCTAACACCATTTGCAGCAGCCCAATGCCAAGTGCCATTGAAAACACCATTGGCCAATCGATACTAGTCTGCCCACGCCCGTCCAATTTAACAAAAAAGAATAGCAAAGCGACGCAAATCATTCCGATGGGGACATTGACATAAAATATCCAACGCCAATCCATGTGTTGTGTTATCACGCCGCCCAGTGCAGGGCCTAAAATTGGTCCGAGTAAAATGCCCACACTAAACAACGCCATGGCTTTACCGCGTTGGCTTTCTGGATAAATTTGAATCATTGTCGACTGGGACAGTGGGATAACAGAAGCACCAAATGCGCCTTGCATTATTCTGAATGTCACCATCTCGGCCATAGAATCCGATTGACCACAAAGCGCCGATGCCACGATGAAACCAATCACAGAAATTAGAAGGAGCTTACGAACGCCAAATTTTAATGACAGAAAACTCGCTAACGGGATAAAGATGGCTTCAGCCATTGAGTAAGAGGTGAGTACCCATGTGACTTCATCTGATGTCGCACTCAATGCCCCCATCATATTGGGTAATGCAACATTCGCAATCGTCATATCAAGCAGAACCATGATCGCGGATAACATGACAGCTATCGTAACAATCGTTCGCTGTTGTTCAGAGAGTTCAATCGAAGGCGTGGTGTTTTTCGTCGCTTCCATTACGCATCCTTAGCGCTACGGTTTAGGGGGCTTGGATACGGTATTAATCGTTACTTCGGCACTCGCGCCAACTCGCAAAGGCTTATTAGGATGTGGATTTTGCTTTTCCAAGTGAATCAAAAGCGGGAATCTCTGTGGCACTTTTACCCAATTACCCGTTGCGTTTTCCGGAGGAAGAAGAGAGAAAGAAGATCCACTCGCTGGAGATATCGCTTTTACTGTCCCAGAAAACTCAACATCAGGATAAAGATCCAAAACAATCTGTGCTGGCATACCAACCTGTATGCGATTTAAGTGCGTTTCCTTATAGTTTGCTTCTACCCAAAATGTATTATTCACGACCAACGGCATCAAGGCTTGCCCTGCTGCAATAATACTTCCAGGATGGATACTGACCTTTCCGAGGTGACCATCGAAAGGGGCAAAGATATTGGTATAGGAAAGAGAGAGTGTTGCCTGGCTTAACGCCGCCGCCGCTTTTTTCACCTCAGGAGCGGCGGTTCCTTTTGCTCCTTGAGATTTTACTAGCTCAGCCATATTCGCTCGAGCCGCCGCCACATTTTGCTCTGCCGAGGATAGTTTCGCTCTTTCATCATCTAGCTGCTGTGCTGGCAGCAGTTGTTTTCCGACCAAATCTTTCACCCGATGGTAGCTTGATTGAGCATCAGCGAGCTGAGCCACAGCGCTACGTACATTTGCACTCGCTGCCAATATGGCATCGTTTTTTGCTTCATTACTTTGAATCGCCATTTGATAAGCGGCCTGGGCTTCATCCAACCTTGCTTGAAAGAGCATCGGGTCGACTTGCACAAGCAGCATACCTTTGGTGACATACTGATAGTCCTCTACGTTCGTTCGGAGCACTTTTCCTGATATTTGTGGCGAGATATAAACGATATTGGCATGAACATAGGCATCATTGGTTGATGGGTATTGATCTTGATGCAAGATATACCAGTAACCGCCCCCAGCAAGCACAGCGACAAGCGTGCAAACCAACAAGATATTTCGAAGAACTTTCGACTGACCTTCTTTCACCGTAAATTCACCTAATTGTCTATAACAAAGTCCATTAGCAGCTAGCAGCTGACAATTTCAATTTCAATTTCAATTATTAAGGATAGAAGGTTAAATACAGATAACAAACACGTTCAACCAATACATGTAATTAAGTGAAGAGACTCTTGTCGGTAGCATGGAAAGGTGGCAGAGAATAATGTCCGGCCATCATAGCGTCTAAAAGAAAAAGGCAGCGCCAACGTCTGCCTTTATTGCTTGACTCAAGTGGGGGGATTGAGTCAACCGATATGCTGCCGTCCCAGTTCGGATTTGGCTTGTCAGGCAGATTTATTCCACCGTTACCGCTTTCGCTAGGTTACGAGGTTGGTCTACGTCGGTACCTTTGATCAGCGCGACATAGTAAGACAGTAACTGCATTGGAATGGTGTAGTAAATCGCAGCTGTGATTTCGCTAACGTGAGGCATGGTAATGATCTTCATGGTTTCATCACCTTCAAAACCTGCGTCAGCATCAGCAAATACGTACAGTAAACCACCACGAGCGCGAACTTCTTCCACGTTCGATTTTAGCTTCTCCAACAGGTCATTGCTTGGTGCAACCACAATAACTGGCATATCTGCATCAATCAGTGCGAGAGGGCCGTGTTTTAGCTCTCCTGCGGCGTAGGCTTCTGCGTGGATGTAAGAAATCTCTTTCAGTTTTAGAGACGCTTCCATCGCGATTGGGTAGAACTCACCACGACCGAGAAACAATGTATGGTGCTTGTCCGCAAAATCCGTCGCTAGTTCTTCAATTTCTTTCTCGAAAGATAGCGCCGCATTGATTTGCTTCGGTAGTGCATGTAATGCTTCGACGATCTCTTTTTCTTTCTCCTTACTGATGCGGTTATGTTGCTTACCAAGTGCCGTTACTAGCATCAGCAATGCAGTAAGCTGAGTTGTAAAGGCTTTGGTTGAAGCCACACCGATTTCTACCCCGGCACGGGTCATGAAGGCGAAGTCCGATTCACGCACCAAAGAAGACCCTGCCACGTTACAGATAGTCATTGCCGCCAGGTAGCCTTTCTCTTTCGCTAGGCGAAGTGCTGCCAGTGTATCGGCTGTTTCACCAGATTGAGAAAGCGTGATCAATAGGCTATTTGGGCGCGTCACAAACTTTCGGTAACGGAATTCAGAGGCAATTTCTACGTCACAGCTAACACCTGCAATATCTTCAAACCAGTAACGTGCTGTCATACCAGCGTTGTAAGATGTACCACATGCAACGATCTGTACGTGCTCTACTTTACTCAGGATTTCTGCCGCATTCACGCCAATCGCTTCTGTCACGACTGAATCTGCTGTGATACGCCCTTCCATCGTGTTGATTAATGCCGTTGGTTGTTCGTAGATCTCTTTTTGCATGAAGTGACGGTATTGGCCTTTGTCACCCGCATCATGCTCTGCATTGGATTCCGTGACCTCACGCTCTACACGCTCGCCCGTCGCATCGTAAACCGATACTTCGCGACGAGTAATTTCGGCTACGTCACCTTCTTCTAGGTACATAAAGCGGCGAGTTACGTTCAGTAGCGCAAGCTGATCGGAAGCGAGGAAGTTTTCGCCAACACCGAAGCCGATTACGATTGGGCTGCCAGAGCGAGCCACGACGATACGGGTAGGATCTTTACGATCCAATGCGACCGTACCGTAAGCACCTTCCAGTTGCTTCACCGTTTTTTGCACTGCTTCAAGTAAGGTTTCCGATGTACGAAGCTCCCATTCCACCATATGGGCAATCACTTCTGTATCGGTTTGAGATTCAAACACGTAACCACGTGAACGAAGCAGTTCTCGCAACGCTTCATGATTTTCAATGATGCCATTGTGAACCACTGTGATATCACCAGACATGTGTGGGTGAGCATTAACTTCGGAAGGCTCTCCGTGGGTTGCCCAACGTGTATGTGCGATGCCTGTGCCACCCATCACTTCCGCAGCGTCTACGGCATCGGTTAACTCTTGAACTTTACCTAAACGACGGATACGAGTTAGGTTGGTTTCGCTATCGACAATCGCCACACCCGCAGAGTCATAACCGCGGTATTCCAGACGGCGTAGACCCTCAACCAAAATTTCAGCGACATCTCGTTGTGCCACTGCACCTACGATTCCACACATGTGTTTCTCTCCGTTTGTAGTTTTGTTCTTCCCTGACCATGGTTTAAATAGAGGCAGCAAGCAAAGGCCTGTACTCAAAGGGAAGTGAAATAGGACTCTGTTTTTAGGCGCAAATAACCTTCACGCCATGTTGTTCTATCTGTGTCTTATGCTCTGGTTGTAACTCAGTATCGGTCACCAGAACATCGATTTGGTGCCAAGCAAGTTCGAGATTTGGGATCTTACGCCCCACTTTCTCAGACTCAATCATGACGATAACTTCACGTGACACTTCGGCCATCACTTTGCTTAAGCCAAGCAATTCATTAAAAGTGGTTGTGCCTCGATCCAAGTCGATGCCATCCGCACCGATAAACAACTGATCAAAGTCGTAAGCGCGTAATACTGACTCTGCCACTTTTCCTTGGAAGGACTCCGAGTGCGTATCCCAGGTACCGCCAGTCATCAACAGAGTGGGTTCACTCTCTAATTCATTGAGCGCGTTCGCCACATGCAGAGAATTCGTCATCACCACTAGACCACGTTTGTCATTCAATTGCTGGATCAGCGCGGCCGTCGTGCTACCACTGTCGATGACAATTCGGTTATGGTCGCGAATCAGTGCTGCGGCTGCTTTTGCTAGACTTAACTTTCGAATCGAAACATTAGGGCTCATTTCTTCATGAATCACTTCTGTTGGAATGGCGATAGCGCCACCATAACGGCGCAAAAGTTGTCCATTTTTCTCTAAAGACGCTAAGTCCTTTCTAATCGTGACTTCTGAGGTTTCAAACTTTTGTGCTAGTTCATCAACACTGACTTCCCCAAGCTCATTTACCAAGTTAGAAATGGCATGCCTTCTTAATTGAGTGTTTCGTTTCGACATTTACGCTTTACTTAAAAGTTTCGACTTGAAACTTATTATAGTCAAATCGAAATTTTTTAGTCTATTTATTTCGATCCAAAAAATTAATATTTCTCGATGAAACCTTGTTCTAAGACAATTCTTAAACAGTGATATTGGATTCATTCAGTGGTAGAATTCGCCACCGAAAAGAAAAAAAATTACAGAAATGACGGTTATTTTTTTGCAACTTTCTGCATATAAAGCGGTATTAGTCACAAAAAGGTAACCAAAAACGCCGAACTTTTAGTCATAAAATGACTAAACTTGGTGAAAGACTTTCAGAACCTGAAGTTCCAATAATGTGGCGGAAAATCGGTAGATGGCAGGCACTAAATGTCATCAAGTGCGCCCTAACTTCAGAGTAAATAACCGACTTTCAAATTGTAACTATACTTACCGGAGAGTATCTTCCATGAAAAAGACCAAAATCGTATGTACGATTGGCCCTAAAACCGAATCTGTAGAGAAACTAACTGAACTAGTAAACTCAGGCATGAATGTTATGCGCCTTAACTTCTCTCACGGTGACTACGCAGAGCACGGCACTCGTATCGCGAACTTCCGTGAAGTAATGAAGAACACAGGCAAACAGCTAGCTATCCTTCTAGATACTAAAGGTCCAGAAATCCGTACTATCAAACTAGAAGACGGCAACGACGTTGATCTAGTAGCTGGTCAAGAATTCACTTTCACAACTGATATTTCAGTTGTAGGTAACAAAGACAAAGTTGCAGTAACTTACGCTGGTTTTGCTAACGACCTAAACACAGGTAACACTATCCTAGTAGACGATGGTCTAATCGAGATGGAAGTTATCTCTACAACTGAAACTGAAGTTAAATGTAAAGTACTTAACAACGGTGCTCTAGGCGAAAACAAAGGTGTTAACCTACCAGGCGTTTCTGTAAACCTACCTGCTCTATCTGAAAAAGATAAGAACGACCTTAAATTCGGTTGTGAGCAAGGCGTTGATTTCGTAGCTGCTTCTTTCATCCGTAAAGCATCTGACGTTCAAGAAATCCGCGAAGTACTTGCTGCAAACGGCGGTGAGAACATCCACATCATCTCTAAGATCGAAAACCAAGAAGGTGTTGATAACTTCGACGAGATCCTAGAGCTTTCTGACGGCATCATGGTTGCTCGTGGTGACCTAGGTGTTGAAATCCCAGCTGAAGAAGTAATCTTCGCTCAGAAAATGATGATCGAGAAGTGTAACCGTGCTCGTAAGATGGTTATCACTGCAACTCAAATGCTTGATTCTATGATCAACAACCCACGCCCAACACGTGCGGAAGCTGGCGACGTAGCGAACGCAGTAATGGACGGTACTGACGCGGTAATGCTTTCTGGTGAAACGGCTAAAGGTAAGTACCCTGTAGAAGCAGTAACAATCATGGCTCAAATCGCTAAACGTACAGACTCTGTACTAAAAGCTGAGCTTGGCTCTCGTCTAGATAGCCCACGTCTACGTATCACTGAAGCAGTATGTAAAGGTGCGGTAGACACAGCTGAGAAACTGGCTGCTCCACTAATCGTTGTTGCAACGGAAGGTGGTAAATCTGCACGTTCAGTACGTAAGTACTTCCCAACTGCAAATATCCTAGCACTAACAACTAACACTAAAACGGCTGCACAGCTAGTTCTTACTAAAGGTGTTACACCAGTAGTTGTTGATTCTATCGATAGCACTGACGCATTCTACGTAGCGGGTAAAGAGCTAGCACTAGAATCTGGTCTAGGCAACAAAGGCGATATCGTCGTTATGGTTTCTGGTGCTCTAGTAGCTTCAGGCACTACAAACACTGCGTCTGTACACGTTCTATAAGACTGAATGATTAAATCATTAGTTAAATAAAGAGAGGGCTTCGGCCCTCTTTTTTTATATATATTACCTTGCCCTCATAATCAGTACACTGTATTATCAAAATAACAGAACTGCGTACTGTTTACTTGTCGATACGATAAAAAAATTCAATGAGGTTGCTTGTGTCTAGTCCCACCCTTACCGACAAAGTATCAAAACTGATCTGTCAGGACATCCTGACTGGGGAACTCAAACCAGGTCAAAAGCTTGTGGTTGCTGAACTGAAAGAGAAATACAATGTCGGTGCGTCACCAATTCGCGAAGCATTGGTGCAACTTTCTTGGAGTAAGTACGTAAAACTTGAACCGCAAAAAGGCTGCTGGGTTGCTCCAGTATGTAAAGAAGAACTAAACGACCTGTATGAAAGCCTCCGTGTTGTCTCTTCGGTATTACTTAAAAAGGCCATTTTAGCTGGAAATGAAGACTGGGAATTAGATGTACTGACGTCATATGACGAATTATCACGTTTGAGCTTTAATGAAACGTTCTGCTGGAAAGAGTGGGAAGAGCGTCACCTTCAGTTTCATATATCTCTACTTGAAGGCGCAGATTCAAAGAACATGTTCGAGTTCTTCAGTGATTTAATTAATCAGATCAAACGCTACCGCTACTTCGCCATGGCAACGTTGAACTCAGAAAGTGGCAATCCGTTCAACATGAAGGAACATGAGATGATAATGAAACGGGTACTCGCAAAGAACAGCGAAGAAGCAATAAGCCTGCTTGATAATCACTTACTCAATTCAATGCAGCGCATTGAGACTGCGATCGATATTGCTTAACAAAGTCAAAGATCATAAAGAAGCCACCTCTCAGGGTGGCTTCTCTACAATAACATTTTACTTCACTAAGGCTTTAGAAAGCGCTCTCCACGGGCAATGCCAACCACACCACTTCTCGCCACTTCAACCACATCGGTAACTTCGGAGATTGCTTGAATAAAGGCATCAAGCTTCTCACTCGTCCCTGCTAGTTGGACGGTATACTGAGAAGCGGTCACATCGACAATCTGGCCTCGGAAAATATCGGCAGTGCGTTTGACTTCAGCACGAGCAAAGCCACTCGCTTTGACCTTTACCATCATAAGCTCACGCTCAATATGATCAAATTCCGTCACCTCTTGCACTTTCAACACATCTATCAGCTTATTCAATTGCTTCTGGATCTGCTCTAGCTGCATTTCATCTGAGGTCGTGGTGATATTCAGCCGCGATAACGTTTCATCGTCCGTTGGAGAGACCGTTAGAGACTCGATGTTATAGCCGCGCTGGGAGAATAGGCCAACCACGCGAGACAAAGCACCTGGTTGGTTTTCCATTAACAAAGAAATAATGTGTCTCATATTACGTTCTCTCCGTTTTGCTTAGCCACATCTTATCCATACCCTCGCCTTTGATTTGCATTGGGTATACGTGCTCGGTTTCGTCTACGTTGATGTCAACAAACACCAAGCGATCTTTCATATCTAACGCTTTTTGTAGACCAGCTTCGAGCTGATCTGGCGTCTCAATACGAATACCGACGTGACCATAAGCTTCTGCAATTGCAGCAAAATCAGGAACAGAACTCATATATGAGTTAGAGTGACGACCTTGGTAAATGATGTCTTGCCACTGTTTTACCATGCCTAAAAATCGGTTGTTCAAGTTGATGATCTTCACTGGAATATCGTATTGCATTGCCGTCGACAGTTCTTGAATGTTCATCTGGATACTGCCATCACCAGTCACCACCACCACTTCTTCTTCGGGCATGGCAAATTTAACGCCCATACCAGCAGGCAGGCCAAAGCCCATCGTACCTAGACCACCAGAGTTGATCCAACGGCGTGGCTTATTGAATGGATAGTACAACGCGGCAAACATTTGGTGCTGACCAACATCAGACGCCACATAAGCATCACCATTAGTGAGCTTGTGCAATGTTTCGATCACTTGTTGTGGTTTGATGCGCTCAGGTGAGGTTTCGTAAGCTAGGCAATTTCGTTTTTGCCAACCTTGAATGTCCTCCCACCACGCAGCTAGCGCTTGTTCATCGTTACCATCGCCCTGTTCACTCAACAGGCCAACCATGGTCTCCAACACTTTTTCGGCCGAACCAACGATCGGTAAGTCCACTTTCACGTTCTTGGAAATAGATGAAGGATCAATATCGATGTGCATCACTTTAGCGTTCGGACAGTACTTTTCTAAGTTGTTGGTCGTACGATCATCAAAGCGTACGCCAATGCCAAAGATCAGATCCGCTTCATGCATTGCCATATTCGCTTCGTAAGTACCGTGCATGCCAAGCATACCCAACGCGTTATTGTGTGTACCTGGGAAGGCACCTAACCCCATTAAGGTACTGACGACGGGGAGATTCAATTGTTCAGACAACTCTTGAATATGCTCATGCGCACCAGAAATAACCGCACCGCCACCTACGTAAAGTACTGGTTTTTTGGCTTCAAGCAGTGCTTTCAGTGCCTTTTTGATTTGTCCTTTGTGACCGGACGTGGTTGGTTTGTACGAGCGCATTGAGATGCTTTCAGGATACTCGTAAGGAAGCTTGATTTGAGGATTCAATATGTCTTTTGGCAAATCAATCACAACTGGACCTGGTCGGCCAGTGGTCGAAATATAAAAGGCTTTTTTGATTGTCTCAGGAATGTCTTCGGCTTTCTTAACTAAAAAACTGTGCTTTACTACCGGACGAGAGACACCCACGATGTCGCACTCTTGGAAAGCATCATTACCAATTAGGTTGTTTGGCACGTTACCTGATATGACGATCATTGGGATCGAGTCCATATACGCAGTTGCAATACCCGTGATGGTATTGGTCGCACCTGGTCCCGAACATACCAATACCACACCCGGCTTACCCGTTGCTCGAGCATAACCATCCGCCATGTGAGTCGCGGCTTGTTCATGTCTTACTAATACGTGTTTGATTTGATCAGTCTTGGCATGCAATGCATCGTAAATATCCAGTACAGAACCACCAGGATACCCAAAGATCTGTTCTACATTCTCTTCTATCAGAGATTGCACCACCATCTCTGCCCCTGACAACATTACTGTCATAATTGCTCTCCTTACCAGTCTCCCCACCGTAAGGCCAACGGATCGGTCTGGTTTTACATAGTCTAGGTCTTATTCGTAGCCTAATCGAAATACTTCCACGTTTTCAGCTATGCTCTGTGCTTGTCATAACAAATCACAGGTTAACACAACAAATGTAACGTTTTATTATCATTGGGTCTAACACGATAGAGATCGAATTTTGAACAAGATGCTGCAAAGCAGAATAAAGACAGGGATGCACGCTATAAAGAGAGATGGATTTAGAGCAATACAGATATAAACAAAATAAATAAAGCAGATAATTTTACTAAAATATTTATTTTGAGTGCGTTTACATCAGGAAGGTATGGGAAGAAAAGGAAAAGGCCATTATAAAAAATCCCCAGCCGCACAATATCAGGCAACTGGGGATAATTTCATCAATCAGAAATCTAAGTCAGCGTAAGTTACTTTTTATCTGACTTATCATTGTACATTTCTTCGATTTCGTCTTGGTATTTGTCATTAATGACCTTACGACGCAATTTTTGTGTTGGAGTCAATTCACCATCATCCATCGAGAAAGCTTTCGGTAATAGTTTGAACTTCTTAACTTGTTCAAATTTAGCGAGCTCTTTTTGTAGGTCATTGACGCGCTTTTCAAGCATTTCGACCACTTGATGGTTCTTAATCAATTCTACACGGTCATGGTAAGCAATATTGAGCTCTTTAGCGTACTCTTCTAGAGAGTCAAAACACGGTACGATCAGCGCAGATACGAACTTACGAGTATCTGCAATCACCGCAATTTGCTCAATAAAGTGATCTTTACCAATCGCGCCTTCAACCACTTGTGGCGCAATATATTTGCCGTTAGACGTTTTCATCAGCTCTTTAATACGGTCAGTAATGAAGAGGTTACCATTCTCGTCGATATAACCCGCATCACCCGTTTTCAAGAAGCCATGTTCATCAAATGTCTTCTCCGTTTCTTCTGGCATCTTATAGTAACCGCGCATCACCATTGGGCCACGCACTAAGATCTCGTTGTTCTCACCGATCTTAACTTGAGCCCCCGGCATTGCCATACCGATAGAGCTAGGATCAAAACATTGGTCATCCCAACATGACACCGTTGCTGTGGTTTCTGTCATACCATAGCCAAGCTTCACGTTGATACCAATCGCATGGAAGAAGCGACCAATCGTCTCGTCCAGTTTCGCACCGCCACATGGCATAAAGTTAATACGGCCGCCTAGTAGCGCACGTAACTTGCTCAGAACCAGTTTATCTGCCAATGCGTACGACTTGCGCAATGCTAGCGATGGCTTACGATTTTCTTGATGACACGCAGCCATCTTCGCGCCCATGTTCACCGCCCAAGTGAACATAATCTTACGATGGAATGGTGCTCGTGATACTTTTTCATGAATCGCTGAGAAGATCTTCTCGTAGAAACGAGGCACCGCACTCATGACAGTTGGACGCACTTCGCTCAATGCATCACGCACTTGCATGGTATCTTGTAGGTAGCAATTTGTGCCGCCCTTGTAGAGTACGTAGAAAGTCCACGCACGCTCAAATACGTGTGATAGCGGTAAGAAACACAGCGACACATCATCTTCAGTCAGGCTCAAACGTTGGTCATGCCCTTCCAGTTGCGCTGAGATGTTAGCGTAATCTAGCATCACACCTTTCGGTTGGCCTGTTGTGCCAGAGGTGTAGATAAGCGTCAGTAAGTCTTCTTCTCGAGCTTGGTCTAAGCGAGTTTCTAGCTCCGCTTGCTGGCTTTCATCGCCTTGAGTGATGAAGTCATTCCAAGTCATAGCAAAACTATGCTCACCCAGTTCAATGTCGTCAGACATCGCGACAATTAACTCAAGCTGCTTACACTCTTCGAAGATGCTGACGGCGGCATCAAATTGTGGCTGCTCACCAACGAACAGCACTTTTACATCAGCGTTATCGATAATGTATGCAGACTGTGCCGCCGTATTAGTTGGGTAAATAGGTACTGTTACACCGCGCAATTGCAGCGCAGCGAAATCAGCGATGGTCCATTGTGGCATGTTGTTTGAGAAAATGCCGACCTTATCTTGGACTCCCAATCCCTGAGCCAAAAGTGCAAGCGATAAAGCATCCACTTGCTGACCAAATTGCTCCCAAGTAATACCTTCCCATGTGTCACCCACTTTATGTTTGAGTGCAACACGAGTACTACCTTTCGCAATTTGTTCACGAATACGTTTAACAATATGAAAATCTAACTTGGCCATTTCTTTACATTACCTTTTGGCTTACAGTTGTAAGCTAATTGAGCGCACAAGTGTAACCTCGGAGCTTAAAAACGCAACTGACCATTATCAAACTTATTATTATTAAGAGACGACTATCACTAATAAGAGTTTAGCACGCCCTAAACGGCCGAAAATTTGAACAACTTAAGCTGCTGTTTCGTATACTAATTAGACAAAATAAAAAGACCCCTAAAGACTGGCATCTCTCGGGGCCAAGGAATTGTAAAAATTGATGATTACAAATCCAATCTGACCAGTTGTTCAGACGATGATAAAACTTATTTCAATGCGACGACTTCACCACACGTGATCATGAGTAGATCACGAAGCCAGATATGACCTTTGTCTTTCTCACTCGATTCATGCCAGCTTAGGTAGCCACTGATTTCTTTGTTTTCAAATGGGAAGTCTAAGATTTGGAGTTGGTCGCTGTTAATTGTATTTTCTGCCATCCAACGAGGTGCAATGGTCACCAGCTCCGACTGGCTTACAACGTAAAGCAAGTTGCTAAGGCTTGAACCTTCGTAAGCGGCTTGGCAATCAAGTTCGCGGTATGCTTGCTCTGAGAAGCTACGTTGGCCATGCACACGTGATAGCTTCGCGTGTTTTTCATTGATCAGTTGCTCTGTTGAGACGCCACCTTGAATACGTGGGTGTGTTTTAGAAGCAATCACAACCAATTCGTCTTTAAAGATTTCTGTGCTTGAAAAACCTTGGTCATCAAAGCGAGCGTAGTCGATAACGAAGTCGATTTCCTGGTAGCGCATACGCTCAGACAGAAGACGATCAAACTCTGCATCTAGATGTAGCTGAACACTTGGCGCTTGCTCATGGACGTTCTCCATGATCTTTGGTGCGAAGCGCATATCACATGGGCTACAAATCGCCAGTTTAAATAGACGAGTTGATGATTCTGCTTGGAATACTGAACTTGGCAGCTCATTGCGGATCAATTGCAGCGCTTGACGAACCGGACCAAACAATTGGCGCGCTCGTTGAGTGGGTTGGATACCACGCCCCTGACGCATGAATAGCTCATCATTGAACATGACCTTTAGACGCGCAACCGCGTTACTTACTGCAGGTTGTGACATGCCGAGGTTGTGTGCTGCACGAGTGATATTTTGTTCTTGCATCACAGCATCAAATACGGTCAGTAAGTTTAAATCAACACCACGCAATGTGCTTTCCATACGGTAGCTAGCAATTGCGCTCATCGCGTCTTTTTTTTCTAACATGGAGTGCGCCTCTTTTGTAATCATCAATTTGGTTCAATGAGTTCATAACGAATAGAACGTTTTCTCACGCCAATTACGGCCGCGAGAATTCACTCATTAGTGAGAAATAGAAAACCCAATTTTCATTATATTTATATTTCGGATACTTCCGACTTGAACCGTACTATCAACGAATCAGTCAAGGTTTCGCAACTAGATTGAGATTTAATCACTAAATTTTAGCAAGTTAGGTATTTAATTAACTAAAATCAAACACTTAGTAAAAACATAAAAAACTATAAAACGTCATTTTAGGCATTTCTGATAATACATTTAGCATACCAATGAGTTGCATTAACCCTCCGCCAACCCATTCATTAGAGCTATCATTCCAAACCAAAACCAAGGGTCACGATGAATAACTCAGACTCAATTTGGCCATATTAGAATATCTGACACGCTCAGCCTTACTCTTCTTAAGCCAAAATATATCAGCGAGCATCACTACTATTTTGCGGATATTAGCAGTGTCATTGCCTTTATCGCTCACATTTACTCAAGTCACCTCGAGATGCTTGATTTAACCAGATTGACTTGGTTTGCTAGCGAAGCAACGATTTGAAGAACCCGTGGTGCTGAATTAAAAATCATTCACGAAGTATGCGAGCCAAAGCAACGGCATAACGGTAACGTGGTGAATGGATAACGGGATACCATCAAGAATAATGAGTGAAAGAATATGGAGGATATGAGTTAAGCAAAGGTAGAAATTGCCCCGTTGACATGATGCATCAGGGGCAAAGGGGGGAAGCCATAATGCTAAGGTTGATTCGTACCTATCATCGGAACATCGATATACCAGATTTTTCTCTGCTTGCGGCAGGCTCTAAACGAAGCCGTGGCAATATCATCATCTTTGGTTAATTCATAACTTAAATCACGACATGTATAGCGACCGAAAATTTCATTCACCGTTTGGGTGTCCATGCTTTTCGCACTACTGGCCAATAATGGGTTAGGCTTAATCGAAAGAATATCTCGGTTGACGACATGGCTACGTACGTATTCTTCATGAACATAACCTTTAATCGCCCCATTTTGCTCTGCCAATAACCAAGGTTCACCTTCAACCTTCGCAATAACATTAAACGCTTCATCTTTGCTCAGGGTTCCAAGCACTTGTGCTGTTAAACTTGGCTTGGCAAGAAAATTAAGCGTAGTTTTTGAGCGGTAAGTGACATCCATAAACTCAAATGAATGAGAGATATCGACACCAACGTCCACAAGGCTAGTGATTTCCGCACTTTTCCATTGTTTGGGTTTGACACGAATCTTCCACCAAGAAAAGGTCTCAGGATCTTTACCTTTAAACTTAGTGCGACTGTCTGATTCCAACGCGACCATAACTTGGCTCAAGAATAACTCCCTGCCATCTTGGTTCAAGTAGCGATCCATTTGCTGATCGATCAACTGCACACTTTGTACGTGATTCTTCGCAGCCATCGGAGTGACTGCATCCACTTGAGAATGAGGAACTAAAAGTTGGCACCCCGACAACATCAAACACGCCAAATACACGGCTGAATGAATATATCCTCTTTTCAACACATGACTCCTTTCACGGTTTCACAGATCAGTCACCACACTATATCTACCAATGCCACAGAAGTGAGCAACTTTTCACCACTTTTGCGATAAAGAGCAAATCCTGATAAGACCTCTCCTCAAAAAAGCGGCAACCTAAATTTGGTCGCCGCTTTAAGTGGGTCAAAGTGCAAGCATACTACTCCGGATATGACAGAGATAAGTCATCCCTTTGCCAATCTTCAAAGTCCCAACGTTGATCCGAACGTTGACGCCAAATCAATCCTTTGTTGTCGTAGCTATCTAACTGCTTTCGCCACTCATTCATCTCTGGAAGTGGATGGCCATTAATAGACATTCAATAAGCGAATAACTCGATCTCCATCGAAAAGAAAAGCAAAAGTTAACCAATTGAAAAAGTTACAAATAGTAAATTTATGATAACACTTAAAATTAGCGATATTTGCCTCGCATTACTACAGCAACGCTATGCAAACAGTCCCACTTTTGACACAATCATTACCCACAATATGAAACCATAACCAACAGCCCCCAAATACAAAGCACTGCCCAAAAACGCATCGACTCATCGGATATGAACAAAAAATCGACTTTAGGGTTGACGTACCCCATTGAGTGCGGTACTAATTTGTTAACTTAATATTGTGGAATGCTTAACAACTATGTCAGCACATTTTTCTATCCTGCTTAACCTCCTCCTGATCGTGACCAATTCGCGCGGGTAGGTTGTGGAAGAGAAATAACCACACCAAGTTCTTAGAAACCCGCATGCAAATGCGGGTTTTTTTATATCTAAATACCGGAAGTAAACGATTAACCTGCACAAAAATGCAGAAATCATGAAGGAAGCAAACATGAACGATCAGGTCATTATATTCGACACCACACTGCGTGATGGCGAACAAGCGTTGTCAGCAAGCTTAACGGTTAAAGAAAAACTGCAGATTGCCTATGCGCTTGAAAGGCTCGGCGTTGATGTTATCGAAGCGGGCTTCCCAGTCTCTTCTCCAGGAGATTTCGAATCAGTACAAACCATTGCAAGGCACATCAAGAACAGTCGAGTCTGCGCACTTTCTCGTGCCGTTGCAAAAGACATCGATGCCGCTGCGCAAGCACTAAAAGTGGCTGACGCGTTCCGGATTCACACTTTCATCTCGACTTCAACCGTTCACGTTCAAGACAAGCTACGCCGCAGCTACGACGATGTGGTAGAAATGGGCGTGAAAGCCGTAAAACACGCACGTAACTATACCGATGACGTGGAGTTTTCTTGTGAAGACGCAGGTCGCACCCCAATCGACAACCTATGTCGCATGGTCGAAGCGGCTATCGACGCAGGCGCAAGCACCATCAACATTCCTGATACCGTTGGCTACACCGTACCGAGTGAGTTTGGCGGCATCATTCAAACGCTATTTAATCGCGTCCCAAATATCGACAAAGCCATCATCTCGGTTCACTGTCACGATGATTTAGGTATGTCTGTTGCCAATTCTATCGCCGCTGTACAAGCAGGTGCACGTCAGGTAGAAGGCACCATCAACGGCATTGGTGAGCGTGCAGGCAACTGCTCTCTGGAAGAGATCGCGATGATCATCAAAACGCGTCAAGAGTTCTTAGGCGTTCATACTGGAATCAAGCACGATGAAATTCACCGTACCAGTAAGCTAGTGAGCCAACTATGTAACATGCCAATCCAAAGCAACAAAGCGATCGTGGGTGCGAACGCATTCAGCCACTCTTCGGGCATCCACCAAGATGGCATGCTAAAGAACAAGAACACCTACGAAATCATGACGCCAGAGTCGATAGGCCTTAAAAACCAAGCACTTAACCTAACCAGCCGCAGTGGCCGTGCCGCCGTGAAGAGCCATATGGATACGATGGGCTACAAAGAGGAAGAGTACAACCTAGACGCATTGTACGAAGACTTTTTGAAACTAGCAGACCGCAAAGGCCAAGTATTCGATTACGACCTAGAAGCACTGATGCACTTCTCCAATTTGCGCGAGGAGGACGATTTCTACAAATTGAGTTACCTGAGCGTGCAATCTGGCAGCGTAATGGCAACCACCAGCATCAAGATACAATGCGGCGATGAAGAAATGTGTGAAGCCGCCGTCGGTAATGGTCCAGTTGATGCGTTATACCAATGTATTTACCGCGTGACAGGTTATGACATCGTGCTAGACAAATTTGACCTAACCGCAAAAGGTGAAGGTGAAGATGGTCTTGGTCAAGCAGACATCATCGCCAACTACAAAGGGCGTAAATACCACGGAACCGGCGTGTCCACTGACATCGTAGAAGCATCGGGCCAAGCATTGCTGCACGTCATCAATAGCATTCACCGTGCAGACAAGATTGAAGAAATGAAACAAAAGAAATTTGCCACCGTTTAATCGACGCTTGGGCCCCGCAGCTCAATGCCCACCTATTTCGCTTTCAAAAAGCCAAGTAAGCTAATAAAAATTAAAGGATTAACATGACAGACAAATCATACAAAATTGCCGTTTTACCAGGCGACGGCATCGGCCCAGAAGTGATGGCGCAAGCACATAAAGTGTTGGATGCAATCGAAAAGAAACACGGCATTGCCTTTGAGCGTGACGAGCATGATGTAGGTGGTATCGCGATCGATAATCACGGCTGTCCACTTCCAGAAAGTACAGTGAAAGCGTGTGAAGAGTCTGATGCAGTCCTATTCGGTTCAGTTGGCGGTCCTAAGTGGGAACACTTGCCACCAAATGACCAACCTGAACGTGGCGCCCTACTGCCACTACGTAAACACTTCCAACTGTTCTGTAACCTACGCCCAGCACAAATTCACTCAGGCCTTGAAGCCTTCTCACCACTACGTGCAGACATCTCAGATCGCGGCTTTGACATCGTGGTAGTTCGTGAGTTAACAGGTGGCATCTACTTCGGTCAACCAAAAGGCCGCGAAGGTGAAGGTCCAACAGAGAAAGCCTTCGATACTGAGGTTTACCACCGCTTTGAGATCGAACGTATTGCAAAAATTGCCTTTGAGTCTGCGCGTCTACGTCGCAAGAAAGTTTGCTCAATCGACAAAGCGAACGTCCTACAAAGCTCTATCCTATGGCGTGAAGTGGTCGAAGAAATCGCAAAAGACTACCCAGATGTAGAGCTATCACACATGTACATTGATAACGCAACCATGCAGCTAATCAAAGACCCGGCACAGTTTGACGTAATGCTGTGTTCAAACATCTTCGGTGACATCATCTCTGATGAGTGTGCCATGATCACCGGTTCCATGGGCATGCTACCGTCTGCGAGTCTTAACGAAAGCAAGTTCGGCCTATACGAACCTGCTGGTGGCAGCGCACCAGACATCGCTGGTAAAAACATGGCAAACCCAGTGGCGCAAATTCTCTCGGCCGCGCTAATGCTGCGTTACAGCCTAGGGGAAGAGGCGGCGGCGCAAGATATTGAAACTGCGGTATCAAAAGCCCTGTCAGCAGGCCAATTAACCGGTGATCTTGCCGGAAACAATCCTGCACTTTCAACCTCAGAGATGGGTGACAAGATCGCAGAGTACATCTTGAACTCTTAATACAGACCAAATTCATAATAATTACTTGCTCCTGATGAGCCATTATCGGGAGCCTCACACAGGATTGTGACAATGGGCAAAACACTATACGAAAAAGTCTACGACGCACATGTTGCCGTCGCAGCTGAAGGGGAAACCCCTATCTTGTACATCGACCGCCACTTAGTGCACGAAGTGACGTCTCCACAG
Organism: Vibrio sp. PNB23_22_6; assembly: GCF_052877535.1. Taxonomy (NCBI): domain Bacteria; kingdom Pseudomonadati; phylum Pseudomonadota; class Gammaproteobacteria; order Vibrionales; family Vibrionaceae; genus Vibrio; species Vibrio sp. PNB23_22_6. The sequence goes on from NZ_JBNFXP010000017.1 coordinate 23,652, forward strand.
GCGTTTGATGGTTTGCGCGAAAAAGGTCGTAAAGTTCGCCAAGTGAGCAAAACCTTCGCCACGATGGACCACAACGTATCGACTACCACGAAAGACATCAATGCCTCTGGTGAGATGGCGCGCATCCAAATGGAAACGCTATCGAAAAACTGTGAAGAATTCGGCATCACCTTGTACGACATCAACCACAAATATCAAGGCATCGTGCACGTAATGGGCCCTGAACTTGGCATTACCCTACCGGGCATGACCATTGTTTGTGGCGACTCGCATACCGCAACTCACGGCGCGTTTGGCTCGCTAGCCTTTGGTATCGGCACTTCAGAAGTGGAGCACGTATTGGCAACTCAAACGCTAAAACAAGCGCGCGCTAAGACGATGAAGATCGAAGTGAAAGGCAAAGTGGCTCCAGGCATCACCGCTAAAGATATCGTGCTAGCGATCATCGGTAAAACCACAGCTGCTGGCGGTACAGGCTACGTGGTTGAATTCTGCGGTGAAGCGATCACTGACCTTTCAATGGAAGGCCGCATGACCGTATGTAACATGGCGATTGAGCTAGGTGCTAAAGCTGGTTTGATTGCGCCAGATGACACCACATTCGAATACATTAAAGGCCGCAAATTCTCACCTCAAGGTGCCGACTTTAATGCCGCAGTCGAATACTGGAAGACACTAAAAACTGACGATAATGCTCAATTTGATGCGGTAGTTACCCTAAATGCAGCAGATATCAAGCCACAAGTGACTTGGGGCACCAACCCTGGCCAAGTTATCGCTGTAGACCAAGCCATCCCAGCACCAGAAAGCTTCACCGACCCAGTAGAGAAAGCCTCGGCAGAGAAAGCACTGGCTTACATGGGCCTAGAAGCTGGCAAGGCACTGTCTGATTACAATGTCGATAAAGTCTTCGTTGGCTCTTGTACCAACTCACGTATCGAAGACATGCGCGCAGCCGCTGAAGTAGCGAAAGGTCGCAAAGTAGCGTCTCACGTTCAAGCGCTTATCGTTCCTGGTTCTGAGCAAGTAAAAGCGCAAGCGGAAGCAGAAGGCCTAGATATAATCTTTAAAGAAGCGGGCTTTGAGTGGCGCCTACCTGGCTGTTCAATGTGTTTAGCAATGAACAACGACCGTTTGGGTCCCCATGAGCGCTGCGCATCCACATCAAACCGTAACTTTGAAGGTCGCCAAGGCCGTGATGGTCGAACCCACTTGGTTAGCCCTGCAATGGCAGCGGCAGCAGCAATTGCTGGTCACTTTGTTGATATTCGTGAATTAACTTTTTTTGATAAACAGGACTAGAGGAGAACCATCATGTCAGGTTTTAAGCAACACACTGGGTTGGTTGTACCTCTAGATGCCGCCAACGTCGATACTGATGCCATCATTCCAAAACAATTTCTACAAAAGGTTTCACGCCTTGGATTTGGAAAACACTTGTTCCATGACTGGCGTTTCCTCGATGACGCTGGTGAGCAACCAAACCCAGAATTCGTGATGAATGCACCACGCTACCAAGGCGCATCTATCTTGCTCGCACGTGAAAACTTTGGCTGCGGATCATCACGTGAACACGCACCTTGGGCCCTAGCGGACTACGGCATCAAAGCAATGATCGCCCCTAGTTTTGCTGATATTTTCTATGGCAACTCGATCAACAACCAAATGGTGCCTGTGCGTCTAACCGAGCAAGAAGTGGATGAGATTTTCCAATTTGTTGAAGCCAACATCGGTGCAGAAATTGAAGTAGATTTAGATGCACTAAAAGTCCGAGCCGACGGCAAAGAGTATAACTTCGAAATCGATGAGTTCCGTCGTCACTGCTTACTTAATGGCTTAGACAACATTGGTCTTACCCTACAGCATGAAGATAAGATTGCCGAGTACGAGGCGAAAATCCCAAGCTTTCTGCGCTAACTCACATCTCAATCGACACAAACTAAAAGGTTGGCGCTTGCCAGCCTTTTTTCTCTTATTTTCATAGCCTCACGAAAGAACTCTGTCCGTATACAGGTCTACACTATCAACAAGGTTTAACCCAAAGGACTCCCTATGACACGTCTGTTGTTACTAATGTGTGCTCTCGTTTCTTTCTCGACATTTTCCGCGCCAAAATCGGATTTGTGGCCGTATTGGCAGCAATCGAATCAAGCGAACCAAGCCCAGATTTCTCATCAAGAGTGGCAGCAATTACTCGATACTTATTTAGTTAAGCAAGGCGAGAACACTTTGTTTCGCTACAGCAAAGTCTCTTCCGCTGACAAAGCTAAGTTAAAGCATTACATCCAGCGCTTAGCAAATCTCAATCCTTTACAATACAACCAAGCAGAGCAATACGCGTATTGGGTAAATCTCTACAATGCCATCACGGTACAGCTAATTCTAGACAACTACCCAGTCAAATCGATTACTAAGCTTGGTGGGCTATTTAGCTTTGGACCTTGGGGGGATGATGTCGTGGTGATTAACGGCAAAGTTCTGACTTTGAACGACATTGAGCATCGCATTTTGCGGCCAATTTGGAATGATTCAAGAACCCACTACGCCGTGAACTGCGCAAGTTTAGGCTGCCCAAATCTGCAAACACAAGCATTTACCGCAGACAACACACAAGCGCTACTCAATAGCGCAGCAAAAGCATTTATCAACAGCAGAAAAGGCGTCTCTGTTCAAGGTAACACCGCCCAACTGTCTTCACTTTATGATTGGTTTGCCGATGATTTTGGAGGTAAAAAACAAGTATTCCGCCATATCGTTCAGTATGCACCACAGTACAAAAGCTTCTCTGGGAAAGTGAAATACGAATACAATTGGGACTTAAACGAAGCCGACTGAACGGCTCGCTTGAGTTCAACGAGCTTTTGGACCGCCATAACTTAAAACCTAAAGACACTAGCAAGCCAGAAACTAAAAAGGGCACTGAGTGCCCTTTTTAGAATCCAATATTTGATAGAAAACGTCCGGCTACTTAAAGCCTTTGACTTTCTTAATTAAATCGTAAGCATTTTGAATTTCTTGCGATTTTTCTTTCGCAACGTTCATCATCTCTGGCGGCAAACCTTTGGCCATCAACTTATCTGGGTGATGCTCGTTCATCAACTTACGGTAAGCGCGCTTCACCGTCTTGCTGTCCGCATCCGAAGCCACATCCAAAATCTCATAGGCATCTGCCAACTTCTCAGCCTGGGAGGCTTGTTGCCAATCCGATGACTGGTACTGACCTTGATGCTGTCCATGAAAGCCGCCCTGGCTTTGGAAACGAAATGCCGCCTCTTGCATATGCAGACGACGCTCAAGCTGTTCAGAAGAGAACCCTAACCCGCGCGCGATCTTGTGCAGCACATTGCGTTCACTTGGGTGTATTTCACCATCAGCAAACGCAGCCGAGATCTGTAACTCAAGGAAGAATTGCAGCAGATCAAAACGGCCAGAAGAGGAGATCTTCACCCGAACCAACACATCCTCAAGTGGAAAGTCGCTCTCTTTACCTTCACGAAACGCCTCTTGCGCCGCTCGGCGTTGTTCACCATGCAAACTCATGCGATCCATCATCGCAGAAGCCAGCTGAATCTCTTCTTTTGTCACTTGCCCCTTGGCTTTAGCAAGATGCCCCATAACGGCAAAAGCCGCTTTAAAAAACTCTTCTTGTCGCTGCGCCTGGCTTGGGTTTTTACCAAACCCTCCCGTCGAAAATCCCGCTTTGCTCAGTCGACGTGCTTTATCAAATTGGTGACCAATGAATAAACCAAGCAATAAACCAAACGGGCCACCAAGCAATAAGCCAAAGAAGGCACCCAATATTTTGCCAAAAATATGCATTATGTGTTCTCTATCAATGAATTTTTATCGACGACAGCGGTCTTATAGTGCCGGACGCAGCGATTTCCTTTATGATAATGGAATTAGTTTTATTTAGGTCAGGCTTTTTCGCCTGCTCACCTTTTGCAGCTATCTTTAACGACATTATGCCACAGTGAACCCACACACTGGGATAAATGCCAACGATAGTTGATTCATTTGGTTATATAGCAAGGGGACAACCAGCCCTATAGCCACGAGTATTAGTGACACAGGAAAGTTCAATTCAATGCAACATTTCTCCCGCACATGTTTAGCAGCCTCTATCAGCACCGCCTTGTTTGTACCCACAATTCAAGCTGAAGTGAATATACAAGATAGTGTGCAGGAAATGCCCACCACAGATCAATGTTTGGTTGAGCCAAGTGGTGAGGAAGACGCACTCAATGAGCCTGTTGTTGTTCAGGCAGACCACCTGCAAGTGATTAACGGTGACAAAGCTCAGTATTCAGGTAACGTAGAAGTCACGCAAGGTCAGAAAAAAATCACCGCAGATAACGTCACACTTCATCAGCAGGACAACGTGGTGGTCGCTGAAGGCAATGTGACCTTTAACGACGGTCAGGTAAAAGCACGCTCTGATCGCGTGACCAACGATATCAATCAAGACACCTTCTCCCTTGAAAACACCGATTATCAATTTCTTTGTCAGCAAGGTCGAGGCACCGCTGCATACATAGCTCGCACAGGTCAGTCGGTTTATGAGTTAGAAGATGGCTCAATTACCTCTTGTCCACAAGGAGACAATTCATGGCGTTTGGTCGCGTCGGGCATTGACGTTGATCAGGACGAAGAAATGGCGACATTGCACCATCCTCGCTTCGAGGTGTTAGATGTGCCAGTCTTCTATGTGCCATATTTGACGATGCCGATTGGTGACACACGTAAAACGGGCTTCCTATTTCCGTCCTTGTCCTATGGTTCAAGTGACGGCCTAGAAGTCGAAGTACCGTTTTATTGGAATATCGCCCCTCAATATGACATGACGTTGACCACGTTATACATGCAACAGCGTGGCACTAAGCTCGATACCGATTTTCGCTACCTCACTGACGGTTGGGGTCAGGGTGAAATCAAAATCGAGTACATGAACCGTGATAAAAAATACCAAGACAAATCTCGCTGGGGATATCAGTTTAAGCACGATGGCATCATCAATCAACATTGGGTGGTCAAAGCCGATTACTCAAAGGTGAGTGATATTGATTACTTCCGTGATTTAAGCTCTGATCTCGGTAACCGTGAAGATGGGCAGTTAATTCAAGAAGGTCAGGTAAAATATCGCACTGATTTTTGGGATGTCTCGCTGACCGCTCGTGACTTCCAAATCCTTCTAGAAGACCAAAACAAGCCTTACCGCTTGATGCCTCAACTCGATTTAAATTATTACACACCGCTGTGGGGGAATTACGTCAACTTTGATGTTAAAAGCCAAGTAAGCCAATTTAGTAGTGACGATACCACTAAACCCGACGCTACTCGTATATTTGTTGCCCCCGGTTTGACCATCCCACTTTCTACGGCCTGGGCTACCTGGACGACAGAAGCTCGATTACTATCAAGATATTACAATCAAGATATCGATGCATTAACCGACGAGACGTTAAAAAGAAGATTGGATAAAAACGTCTCTAGTGTGATTCCAGAGTTTCGCTCTCATACTCAGATATATTTAGAAAGAGATACCAGCTGGATTAAAGGCTATACCCAAACCTTAGAGCCACAACTGCAGTACTTGTATGTGCCGAAAGAAGACCAAAATAACATCTACGATTACGACACAACACGACTACAAATGGATTATTACGGTTTGTTCCGCAGCCGCCGGTACAGTGGTGTCGATTTTATCGCAGCGGCAAATCAGCTAAGCTACGGGGCAAGTACACGTTTCTTCGATGACGATTACAAAGAGCGTCTGAATATCTCATTTGGTCAGATTTATTATTTTAATACTGATGCAAAATTCAATGAGAAAAATCAGAATAATGAATCGAGTACCTCGGCAACCAACTATTCATCTTGGGCAATTGAGACTGATTTTAACTATAACGATTACCTGTTTTACCACGGTGGCATTCAGTACGATATTGACTTGAACTCAATGCAGTTGGCTAACAGCACGTTGGAATACCAGTTCGCAGGTGGCTTTATTCAAGCCAACTATCGATACGTTACTCTCGATTACATTAAAAGTTCTATCGACTTAAAAAACTTGGACTTAATCACCAGAGAAGGCATTTCCCAAGCGGGCTTAGTCGCTGCCTATGACATAGATAGAAATTGGTCAACGAGCGGTCAATATTACTATGACCTCAATGAAAGTAATTCATTGGAATGGCTTGCTAGCCTACGCTATCAATCTGATTGTTGGTACATTGGCTTTACGTACTCTAACCAACTACTCGGTTGGGATAATGCCATTATTGGTGCCGATGGCGCTTCTCCAGAATACGAGAACAACATCAGTGTGAATTTCGGTATTCAAGGCTTTTCAACCAATCAACGCGCAACAACGGCAGCAAAAGAGCTTGATGGCTCTGATAATGCGATCAAGTACGGTCGCCCATTCGATCTGAACAATTAATCGATTTAAGCGTCTTAAAAATAAACCAAGACGCTTAATCTAAAATACTGACGGAATTTTAAATGAAAATTTGGAAATCAATCCTATTCACTACCCTACTTTCTTGCGGTGCAACAGCAGCACCAGTCGAGCTTGATAAGGTTTCAGTCATTGTTAATGATGGTGTGATCTTACAAAGTGACATTGATACGGCACTAAAAACGCTGCAAGCCAATGCGCGCCAAAGTGGAAAAAGCCTACCTTCAGCAAGCGTCCTAAAAGACCAAGTGGTTGAGAAATTGATCATGGATACGCTGCAAGGCCAAGAGGCAGAACGTATCGGTGTGCGTATTGATGATAACCGCCTAAACCAAGCGATTGCAGAAATTGCCAGTAGCAATAACCAGAGCGTAGAACAGCTCGTTGCATCAGTTCGAACAGAGGGCCTAAGCTACCCTGAATTCCGTGAACAAATTCGCAAAGAACTTGCGGCATCAGAAGCTCGCAATGCACTGGTTCGCCGTCGCATTAACATACTTCCAGCGGAAGTCGATACCCTAGCGGATCAACTTGCACAACAGACCAACGCTACCGTTCAGTACAAAATTGGCCACATCCAGCTAAGATTCTCTGATGATCAAGATAAATCCGCAGTCGAAACGGAAGCAAAAGCACTGGTTAAAAATTTAAACCAAGGCGCTGATTTCGCTGAAATGGCTTATGCCTACTCTAAGGGGCCAAAAGCACTTCAAGGTGGTGATTGGGGTTGGATGCGTAAAGAAGAAATGCCAACCATCTTTGCCGATCAAATCAAAATGCAGAATAAGGGCAGCATTATTGGTCCATTTCGCAGTGGTGTAGGCTTCCACATTCTTAAAATTGAGGATGTAAAAGGCCTAGAGACGGTTGCAGTAACGGAAGTCAATGCACGCCACATTCTGATCAAACCAACCGTTATCCTAAGTGATGAGGGCGTGAAAAAACAGTTGAATGAATTTATTCGCCGTATTAAAGCTGGTGAAGCCACATTTGCTCAACTCGCAACACAATACAGCCAGGATCCAGGCTCTGCAGCACAAGATGGCGAACTTGGCTATCAAACGCCCGACCTGTATGTGCCTGAGTTCAAACACCAAGTAGAAACGCTACCTGTTGGCTCTATCAGTGAACCATTCAAAACCGTGCACGGTTGGCACATTGTTGAAGTCCTAGAGCGCCGTCAAGTTGACCGAACTGACTCAGCGATGAAGAACAAAGCTTACCGTATTCTATTTAACCGTAAATTTAATGAAGAAGCAGGCGCATGGATGCAAGAGCTACGCGCAAGTGCGTTTGTTGAAATCGTGGATGACAATGATGACAACTAATCCGATTCGCAGAATCGTCGTAACCGCAGGGGAACCTGCGGGCATCGGCCCAGACTTAGTGCTTGCCCTGTCTAAGGAAGACTGGGCACACCAGATTGTCGTCTGTGCCGATAAAAACATGTTGATGGAACGTGCTAATCTGCTTGGCATTGATGTCCAACTATATGATTACCATCCAGAAGAAGCCCCTAAAGCACAAAAAGCGGGGACGCTCATCGTTGACCATATCGAAATGTCGGAAAACGTCGTTTCAGGTCAACTCAATGAAGCCAACGGCCATTACGTATTAAAAACGCTAGAAAGAGCCGCTTTGGGCTGTATGAATGATGAATTTGATGCTATTGTCACCGGTCCTGTACATAAAGGGGTGATCAATCGCTCTGGTGTTGCCTTTAGTGGCCATACTGAGTTCTTCGCAGAGAAGTCCAACACCCCCTTGGTCGTGATGATGTTGGCGACCGAAGGATTGCGCGTCGCGCTTGTCACTACGCATATTCCTTTGGCGTACGTGTCCAAAGCCGTCACACAAGAGCGATTAGAGAAAGTCATCGATATTCTTAATAACGACCTTGTCGAAAAATTTGCCATCTCACGACCAAACATCTATGTTTGCGGGCTAAATCCACATGCGGGAGAAGATGGCTGTTTAGGTCGTGAAGAAATCGAGACCATCACTCCGACATTGGAAAAGATTCGACAAGAAAAAGGCATCAATCTGATCGGTCCACTACCGGCAGATACCATTTTCAATGAAAAGTATTTAAACGATGCTGATGCTGTTTTAGGCATGTACCACGACCAAGTATTGCCGGTATTAAAATACCAAGGCTTTGGTCGTTCAGTAAACATTACTCTTGGTCTACCTTTTATAAGAACCTCGGTAGATCACGGTACTGCATTAGAACTGGCAGGGACAGGTCAAGCGGATACAGGGAGCTTCCGAACAGCGCTCACGCATGCGATAGAATTGGTAGAGAAGAAACAATGAGAAATGATGTCCATTTAGGACACAAAGCGCGTAAACGTTTTGGTCAAAACTTCCTGAACGATCCATACATTATTGATGGCATCGTATCGGCAATTAACCCAAGACCAGGGCAAAATCTGGTTGAGATCGGTCCTGGTCTAGGCGCAATTACTGAACCAGTCGGCCGTGAAGTCGACAAATTCACGGTTATTGAATTAGACCGCGATCTAGCCGAGCGTCTACGCAACCATCCTGAGCTGGCAGACAAACTGACCATTCATGAAGGCGATGCGATGCGCTTTGACTTCACACAGTTAGTGAAGCCGAACAACAAGCTACGTATCTTCGGTAACTTGCCGTACAACATCTCTACTCCATTGATGTTCCATCTTTTTGAGTTCCATAAAGACATTCAAGACATGCACTTTATGCTTCAAAAAGAAGTGGTTAACCGTTTAGCAGCGGGTCCTGGCAGCAAAGCATATGGTCGTCTGACTGTGATGGCGCAATACTACTGCAAAGTGGTTCCGGTATTAGAAGTGCCGCCAGAGTCCTTCGTTCCGCCACCAAAAGTAGATTCAGCGGTCGTACGCTTGGTGCCTTACGAGGAGCTGCCACACCCAGCAAAAGATTTACGCTTGTTAGAGCGCGTGTGTCGTGAAGGTTTTAACCAACGCCGTAAAACCGTACGCAACTGCTACAAATCTCTACTAAGCACAGAAACACTGGAAGAACTAGGCATCAATCCTAGTATGCGTCCAGAAAACCTGACGCTACAACAATTCGTCGCCATGGCGAACTGGCTTGCGGATAACCCACAGCACTAATCACTCAAACGATAAGCCAGCCCTAGCCCGGTTTGGCTTATTATTATGCTTATCAAGGAGTGCACATGGACGTCATTCAACCTTGCATAAAGATTCAAGTTCACACCAAATACATTGAAGAGCAGTCCAGCCCCGAGCTACAGCGCTTCGTATTTTCCTACATCATCACCATCAAAAATCTCAGCCAACAAACGGTGCAATTAGTGAGCCGCCGTTGGTTAATCACCAACGCCGATGGCAAACAGATGACAGTAGAAGGCGAAGGTGTGGTGGGCCAACAACCATTTATCGATGGTAGCGATGAGTACACTTACAGCAGTGGCACCGCACTAGAAACACCGGTTGGCGTAATGCAAGGACACTACGTGATGCTAGATGAAAAAGGACAAGAGTTTCTCGTTGACGTTGAGCCATTCCGTCTTGCTGTTCCCAATGTCCTAAATTAATCGGAGATTCAGTGGCTACCTATATCGTTGGTGATATCCAAGGCTGTTTTGATGAACTACAACAGCTACTAAAACGTGTCGTTTTTTCTGCGCAAAAAGATCAACTTTGGCTTGCTGGTGACTTAGTCGCCAGAGGGCCTAAATCATTAGAAACACTACGTTTTGTTAAATCGCTTGGCGACAGTGCCAAAGTCGTATTAGGCAATCATGACCTACACTTAATGGCCGTTTCTGTAGGACTAAAAAAAGTCAAAGAGAAAGACAAAACCGCCGCAATTTTCTCGGCGCCAGACAAAGATGAACTGCTCACTTGGCTTAGCCAACAACCATTACTTGCTGAACATGATGAGTTTGTCATGTGCCATGCTGGCATTTCCCCCCAATGGGATTTAGCCACCGCAAGACAATGCGCTCGTGAAGTGGAGAGCATTATTCGGAGCGAACGGTTGCCATGGTTGCTAGAGAATATGTACAGCAACCAACCTGATCTTTGGGATGACTCCCTACAAGGTTTGGATCGTTATCGCTATACCATCAATGCCTTTACGCGTATGCGTTTTTGCTTTCCTGACAGTCGCTTAGATATGAATTGTAAGCTCCCTCCACAAGAAGTACAGGAAGACGAGTTAGTGCCCTGGTTCAAATTACCACAACGTATAAATCTTGAAAAAACCGTGCTGTTTGGCCACTGGGCTGCATTACAAGGTCATATTAACGAGCAAGTGATTGGTCTTGATACTGGCTGTGTATGGGGGGGCTCGCTGACAATGATTCGTTGGGAAGATAAGCAAGTTTTCACACAAGAGGCGCTAGACTAAGCACTCCAGCTCAGGGCCCAAAGTAGTAAAAAGCACCGCATTAACGGTGCTTTTCTCATTGTGCGGATTATTTCTCTAGAATCGTAAAACGCATGTTGTAAGCGTTTTTCTCATCCGCTCTATACACTTCTGAGTACGTTTCTTTGAAATCAGTGCCCCAATCCGGGAACTGAGTATCGCCATCAATTTTGGCTTCAATATGAGTCACATATAGCTTGTTCGCCATCGGTAAGCATGCTGCGTAAATGGCGCCCCCACCAATGATCATGACTTCTTCGACATCACCTGTAACTTCCAGCGCTTGCTCAATCGATGTCACCGTCGTGACGCCTTCTATCAACAGGGATGCATCTCGGCTTATCACAATATTCAAACGACCAGGGAGGGGACGACCGATCGAGTCATAGGTCTTGCGTCCCATCACGACAGGTTTACCCATAGTGCAACGTTTAAACCAGGCAAAATCAGCAGGAAGGTGCCAAGGCATTTGGTTGTCCTTGCCGATAATTCGATTGTCTGCCATCGCGGCAATCATACTGATGATCATATTAGATCCTTATACAATGGGTCTGCGGCGATAGAATAACAGCCCAGGAACCGCTAAGCCAACCGCTAAGCCTGCAATAATAAACATGGCTTTAAGAAAGTTTTCCATACACGTTGCAATAAGCTCAGGTGAGTACCCCAAATGGTTGATCTCCACCATGGCGATCATGGCTTTGTAAGCAAACACGCCCGGCACCATCGGGATCAATGCCGCCACGGTGAACACTTTCGGGTGGGCAAGAAAACGGTGGGACCAGTGAACACCGATCATGCCAACTAACGTCGCAGCAAAAAAAGTGGCCCATTCGATTGGTAAACCGAAGTGCAACATCAAATAACGGCTACCATGACCAATCGCACCACCGACAGCACAATACTTCAGTGCCTTGTGTGGTACGTTAAATACCATGGCAAACCCTACTGCTGGAATGGCAGCAAAAAACATATCGTTGAGCAGACCAAATACAAGTTCAAACCAACTCATTAGCTCATCCACCCCCAAATTCCGGTGACTTCCATCGCCGCAACAATGCCAAGACAAGTCGCTAAAGTTAGCAGACTCGCCATGGTGAATCGAGCAATACCCATGTTGATGTGACCTTTAAGCATATCTGCGACGGAATTAATCAATGGGAAACCAGGAACAAGCATTAAGACAGAAGATGCCATAGCAACGGTTGGCAAATTACCAATATTAAAAATCACCGCTTGAGCAGAAATGAGTGTGGTGACAAAAGCCGTAACAGAAAAATTAAGTAATGGATTGAAGTGGCGATGGCCAATCTCTTGACGAACAATCATACCGCCTGCTGAGGCGAAAAATGTCATGATAAATACGCCCCAATCGCCTCCGGCTAAATGGCTGAATGCAGCACAGGAAAGGCCAATCATAAATACAACTAACCAGCGGTTATAGCGCTCAGGGCTGATAGTGTTGAGCTTTTTCTGCGCCATTTTTACATCAAGCAGGCCGCGCTCTATCATAATGCAAATACGCTGTATCTGCGTGATAACCCGCATATTAATCCCACGGTCCACACACGTTCGAGCAGTAGTGATGCAATGATCATCCATGAGTGTGGTTACGACTAATGCATTTGCTGATAGCGCCACTTCAACTTCATTGACCCCACAAGCGAGACCAATGCGACGCATAATGTCGCTCACCAAGGTACTTTCTGCACCATGGGCTAACAGCATTTGTCCAGCTTGTGCGACAAGTCGTGAAATGCTTCTTTGATTTGCTATTATCAGTTCTTCTGACGACATAACTTCCATTGTCATAAAGACATCTCAATCCTTTTCCCTAAACGGCGTGTTATTGTGCCGTAAATCACATTCCGTAAACATGATTTAGATACAAAAAAAGCCGCAATAAATATTGCGGCTTTAATGAATTTGCTAATGATTAGTCGCGGACGTAAACAACGTGACCGTCGTCTTCTTCGTCGTCCCAGTCATCCCAATCATCATCATCTTCATCTTCAGTGATCACGTCTTTACCAGCCATTGCATCTTTATGGTAATCATCCCACATGAAGTTCACTTTATCTTCTTCAGCAACTTCTTCCTCTTCACGAGGTAGGTTTTCCATAAACTCAGCTAGCTTGTAGCAAAGCTCTTTAGTCCCGTTACGATTGATCGCCGAGATCTTGTAGAACTCGTCTTCCCAACCTAGCGCATCCAAGATCTCTTGGATCTTTTCATCCGCTTCTTCTTCCGGCATAAGATCCGTTTTGTTGAATACTAGCCAACGAGGTTTGTTTGCTAGCTTCTCACTGTATTGCTCTAGCTCATCAATGATAGTGAGTGCATTCTGGATAGGATCTGACTGATCAATCGGCATGATATCAATCATGTGTAGCAATACACGACAACGCTCTAGGTGTTTCAAGAAACGAATACCTAGGCCAGCGCCATCTGCAGCCCCTTCGATTAGACCAGGGATATCGGCAACCACAAAGCTCTTTTCAGGAACCACACTGACTACGCCCAAGCTTGGGATCAACGTCGTAAATGGATAATCTGCCACTTTTGGTTTTGCTGCTGATACCGCACGGATGAACGTTGATTTACCCGCATTCGGTAAACCAAGCATACCAACATCGGCCAATAGCAGTAGCTCTAGGCGAATTTCACGAATCTCACCTTTTGTACCCAGCGTTCTCTGACGAGGAGCACGGTTTACTGAAGATTTAAAACGTGTATTACCAAGACCGTGCCACCCGCCCTTCGCAACCATCACTTTCTTACCGTGTTCAGCCACTTCTGCAACGATTTCGTTTGTGTGGATATCAACAGCGCGAGTACCAACCGGAACACGCAGCGTAATATCTTTACCACGTTTACCTGTACAGTTACCGCCGCGACCATTCTCACCACGCTCTGCTTCATAGAAACGCTGGAAACGGTAATCAATCAGGGTATTTAGGTTTTCATCGGCTTGAATGTATACATCACCGCCGTCACCACCGTCGCCACCATCAGGGCCACCTTTAGTGATGAATTTTTCACGCCAGAAACTAACAACGCCGCTACCGCCGTCACCAGCCTGAACTTTTACTACCGCTTCATCTACGAACTTCATCTTTTACTCCGACTACTTCGTGCGTGGATTAAATCTCATGTGCCATCAATCAAATTCTAGCAGATGACAGATCTAAGCTCCCAAAGATACCGAGCCCATTTGGTTTCGGACGAGAAACTTCGATATGTCGACTGCTACAAATAAAAAACCCCGCCGAATCGGCAGGGCTTTTGAATTCAGCTATCAAGCTTAAATAATTAGCCTAAAGGTCAAATTACTCAGCTTCGATGCTTACAAACTTACGGTTCTTAGGACCTTTAACCTCGAACTTCACTTTACCTTCAGTAAGAGCGAATAGAGTGTGGTCTTTACCGATACCTACGTTGTTACCAGCGTGGAATTTAGTACCACGTTGACGAACGATGATGTTACCTGCAAGAACAGATTCACCACCGAAACGCTTAACACCTAGACGTTTGCTTTCTGAATCGCGGCCGTTACGAGTAGAACCACCAGCTTTTTTGTGTGCCATTGTTAAACTCTCCTAATAGATTAAGCGTTGATACCAGTGATCTTCACTTCAGTGAACCACTGACGGTGACCCTGTTGCTTACGAGAGTGCTTACGACGACGGAACTTAACGATTTTAACTTTATCGCCACGACCGTGTTGTACAACTTCAGCAACAACTTTGCCGCCCTCTACTAGAGGAGCACCAACTTTGATGTCTTCGCCGTTAGCAACAAGAAGAACTTTATCAAATTCTACAGTTGCACCAGTTTCAACGTCTAATTTCTCTAAACGAAGAGTTTGACCTTCGCTTACACGGTGTTGTTTACCACCAGATTGGAAAACAGCGTACATATTTTACTCCGCTTTTTCCGCACAGCCTGCAATCATTATTTGAGCTAGGGTGTGCGCTAAACTAATCATCAATAGGGCGCAGATTCTACAGAAGAGATGCCCCTATGACAAGCCATATTTTGAAAAAATTGGCGAAAAGCTAATCGCCAAAGAAAAGTGCGGCAATCATGCCCTTTAGTAATGTATTAATCAACGTTTTTTAGTGTATTATTCGACAATTATATAATTCGAATAAGCCTTGCAGGGTCTAACTTCAGCCGGATATACGATGGATTTTAAAACTATCCAAGCGCTTACTGCCGATGACATGGCAAAAGTGAATGAAACAATTCAAGCCCAACTCAATTCTGATGTCTCTTTAATCAACCAACTCGGTTTTTATATCGTCAGTGGTGGAGGCAAACGTCTTAGACCGCTTCTGGCAATATTGTCAGCGCGCGCTCTGGGTTACCAAGGTAGCGGCCATACTATGGCTGCTGCATTTATCGAGTTCATCCATACAGCAACTTTGCTGCATGACGATGTGGTCGACGAATCAGAGATGCGTCGTGGAAAAGCGACAGCCAATGCGGCATTTGGTAATGCGGCGAGCGTGCTGGTTGGGGACTTTATCTATACTCGTTCGTTTCAAATGATGACTGAACTAGGATCCATGAAGATCCTCAAGCTCATGAGTGAAGCAGTAAACGTGATCGCAGAAGGTGAGGTTCAACAGTTAATAAACTGTAATGATCCTGACACGACTGAAAATAACTACATGCAAGTCATCTACTCTAAGACAGCACGTTTGTTTGAATCAGCCACACAAATTGGTGCCATCCTAAATAATGCACCAGAAGATGTGGAACTCGCATTACAGAATTACGGCAAATACTTAGGCACTGCATTCCAACTGATCGATGACGTGATGGATTACACGTCTGACGGTGAGGACATGGGTAAAAATGTTGGTGATGATTTGGCTGAAGGTAAACCAACACTTCCTTTGCTTCACGCCATGCGCAACACGACGCCAGAAAACGCCCTGATGATTCGAGAAGCGATTGAGAAAGCCAACGGCATGGAACGTTTAGACGACATCCTTGCGGTCATGGAACAAACGGGCTCGCTTGAATACACGACGCAGAAAGCGTTGGATGAAGCTGATAAAGCCATCGCTGAGCTTACTGTCCTTCCTGAGTCAGATTACAAGCAAGCACTCATCACGCTAGCACACATGGCCGTGAAGCGTACGAGCTAACGCTAAATAAAATAGAAAGATCCTAAAGTAAAAAGGAAGTGCTATGCGCTTCCTTTTTGTTATCTGTCGTATTTATTCGCAATCTAACCGATTAAAAGTCAATAGTATTGCTCACAATTACCATGAAGCTGTGGGTTGTCTTCTATCTCATCAAAACTGACCGCCAATTGCTCCTCAGAGCCTTGCTTAGCCAGTAATACGGTCTCAGATTCTTGATCAACAACCATAATGGTTCCTACACCTTGCTGACACTCCACAACCATACCTTTACGGATTCGACTTGCTTCCATCATCTTCTCCTTCACAACGTTGCTTGGATCTGACTCTGCTACGCAAGTTAAGGCGAAAGGATCAAAAAAGCCGATCCTAAGATCGACTTTCTTCTTTAAATGACCTTCTTTAAATAAAAAAGGCTTATTTAGCGAATTCAACACCAATGTTAATATCACTGTTTAGCGTTTCAAGCATGCCATCAAGCGCAGACTTCTCGTAGTCGCTCAATGCACCATAGCTTAGTACTTCTTCTACACCGTCTTTACCTAGCTTCACAGGCTGCGCGAAGTAAGGAGCGTGTTCACTACCGCCTTCCACGTATGCACACTCTACCACACCTTCTTCACCTTGCAGTGCACGTACAAGCGCTAGACCGAAGCGACATGCCGCTTGACCCATAGACAGAGTCGCACTACCACCACCCGCTTTTGCTTCTACTACTTCTGTACCCGCATTTTGGATACGCTTGGTGAGTGCTTCTACTTCTTCAGCGGTAAACTCCACACCTTCAACTTGAGAAAGTAGAGGAAGAATGGTTACGCCAGAGTGGCCACCGATAACAGGAACGCGAACGTCACCAGGATCTTTATCTTTTAGCTCAGCCACGAATGTTTCTGAACGGATTACGTCTAGTGTTGTTACACCAAACAACTTGCGCTTGTCGTAAACACCGGCTTTCTTTAGAACTTCAGCCGCGATTGGTACCGTTGTGTTCACTGGGTTAGTGATGATACCTACGCATGCTTTTGGACACACAACTGCGATCTTCTCCGCTAGCGACTTTACGATGCCAGCGTTTACGTTAAATAGATCCGCACGATCCATACCAGGCTTACGAGCAACACCAGCAGAGATGAGTACTACGTCCGCACCTTCAAGTGCAGGAGTAGGATCTTCCCCAGCGTAACCTTTGATAGATACTGGCGTTGGGATGTGGCTAAGATCAGCGGCCACACCAGGAGTTACTGGAGCAATATCGTATAGGGCTAAATCAGAACCAGCAGGAAGGCGGTTCTTAAGCAGAAGGGCTAGGGCTTGACCAATGCCGCCAGCGGCACCAATTACGGCTACTTTCATGTAGTTCTCCTTGAGAGTATTTCTCTTATAAACGTATTCGTAGGGTGTTTTGTAACCAACTAGCGTCAAATTATCTGAATCACAACTTGATTACAATCAATTAACGCCAGCTTTGCGACCTCGCGCAACTCACTACTGGCGTGCTACAAATAAAGGCTTGATTATTCTTTTATTCTGTAGAAAAAACAACAGTGACCTCAAAGTTCTCGTTGTTGCACCAGCAATTTAAGGTATTTCATCCTATATAAAGTTTACAGTGATGACATTAACATAATACTGTGACTTTTTTGGTACTAGGTGAATATCTATGCGAGAATATGCAAAATCGCTGTTTCAAAAAAAGAGAATCATAACGACTATGCGCAATTCAGAGAAACAAGATAACTTAGTTCGCGCTTTTAAAGCCTTATTAAAAGAAGAGAGCTTTGGTTCACAGGGTGAGATCGTAGATGCATTAAAGCAGCAAGGTTTTGAAAGCATCAACCAATCCAAAGTGTCTCGCATGCTAACCAAATTCGGTGCAGTGCGAACTCGCAATGCGAAAATGGAGATGGTCTACTGCCTACCCGCCGAATTGGGCGTACCGACGGTAAGTAGCTCGCTACGCGAGTTGGTTTTAGACGTCGACCACAATGCAGCATTAGTTGTTATTCACACCGGTCCTGGCGCGGCGCAGTTGATTGCTCGCTTGCTTGACTCTCTCGGTAAATCAGAAGGCATTCTTGGCGTTGTTGCTGGCGATGACACAATCTTCATCACACCAACAAAAACTGTTTCGACAGAGCAATTGTTTGAGTCTGTATGCGAACTTTTTGAGTACGCCGGTTAACTAACGCTAGGGCTATGAAATAAATAGCATTTTATAGTCCTGGCACTATGTTAATGTTCTGATTCCTCCCCGCCCCTAAAAATGCGACACCGATCACACTGTTGATTTTTTTGCTACCCTCCTCCAATTTTTCATAAGCAATTGTTATAAAAGAAATTACACACTAGTAACAGGCCCTCTTTACTCTCATTCACATTAGGTTAATTCGCTATAAGCTTTAACAATAAGATAATTTTCTGCTTTTTTTTTGTTATTATTCGTTCACTTTTTCAAACTATTCAGTCGAAAAGGTTGCCGTTTCCCAGCAGGAAACTCCAGAAATCATTCGTGGTTATTTCTGGGTTAATAATGAATATAAGGAAGTGAAATTGATGGCATTTAACAAACTTCTCAAAGTTGGCGCTATTGCCGCAGCAGTAATGGGCGCTGGCGCAGTTAACGCTCAAGAGTTTATTACAATCGGTACGGGCTCTGTAACCGGTGTTTACTACCCTACCGGCGGTGCTATTTGTAAACTGGTAAACAAAGGTCGTAAAGACCACAATATTCGCTGTTCAGTAGAATCAACTGGTGGGTCTATTTACAACGTAAACACGATTCGTGCTAACGAATTAGACTTTGGTATCGTGCAATCGGATTGGCAATACCACGGTTACAACGGTACGAGTAAGTTTGCAGAACAAGGCCCTTACAAAAAGCTACGCGCCATGTTCTCTCTTCATACAGAACCTTTTAACATCATCGCGCGTGCTGATTCTGGCATCGAAAATGTTCAAGACCTAAAAGGTAAGCGTGTCAACATTGGTAACCCAGGCTCTGGCGACCGAGCGACTATGGGCGTGGTAATGGATGCAATGGGCTGGACAAATGACAGCTTCAAGCTTGCATCAGAGCTAAAAGGTTCTGAGCGCTCTCAAGCACTTTGTGACAACAAGATCGACGCATTCATCTATATGGTTGGTCACCCAAATGGTTCCATCAAAGAAGCGACGACCTCTTGTGATGCGAAACTTGTTTCCGCAAGCGGTGAAAAGATCGATGAGATCGTTTCAGGCAATCCATACTACGCATTCAGCACAGTACCTGCTGGCATGTACCGCGGTACAGAAGGCGATGTAAACAGCTTTGGTGTTGCAGCAACAATGGTAACGACCTCTGATGTTTCAGATGAAGTCGCATACAACGTTGCAAAAGCGGTATTCGAGAACTTCAGCACCTTCAAACGCCTACACCCTGCATTTGCTAGCCTGAAGAAAGAGGACATGGTGAAAGCAGGTCTTTCTATTCCTCTTCACCCAGGAGCTGAAAAATACTACAAAGAAGTAGGCCTACTCTAATAAGTAGCTACTGACTCCAACATTCAGGCAGAAAAAGATGGGGTTCTGCCTGAATGAGTGTGCTGGTAGAGTTCGTTCGACCAGCATTCTAAATCGCTCCTCCCTCGACGGAGCACACTCACATACCTAAGAAAACCGCTTACTAGCCACCGTTTAAAAAACGATTGCATTGGCTCAAGTAGCAAAACACTCGAAAGCAAACTTCACTCTATTCACTACACTGATAGAGGCGAAGCGGGGTTCTCGAAACAAAGAACTGACATGACCATCAATAATAAGGAAAAGTACATGTCGACGAATAATACTCCGTCACAAGATGTGCAAGAAATGGTGGCTCAGGCAGACACAGGTGCTCGCAGCCCATCGGGTTTGCAGGGACAAATTTTATGGTTTGTTCCACTGTGTTGGTCACTATTTCAATTATGGTATGCCTCTCCGCTGCCATTTATTTTTAATTTTGGCGTACTAAACGATACTGAAGCGCGTGCAATTCATCTTACTTTTGCCACTTTTCTTGCTTTCACAGCTTACCCGGCAATGAAAAATTCACCGCGCGACCATATTCCACTCATCGACTGGATTCTTGCATTAGCAGGCAGCTTTGCTGCGGCTTACATTTATATTTTCTACACTGAGTTGGCAGGGCGCTCTGGCGCACCAACAACGGTTGACATCGTTGTCTCAGTAACAGGTATGGCATTGTTACTTGAAGCAACTCGTCGCGCTCTAGGACCACCATTGATGGTCGTTGCTGCGGTATTTCTGACTTACACCTTTGCCGGTCCATACATGCCAGATGTGATTGCCCATAAAGGCGCAAGCTTAAACAAAGCGATGTCGCACCTCTGGCTAACCACAGAAGGTGTATTCGGCGTTGCACTGGGTGTCTCAACCTCTTTCGTGTTCTTGTTCGTCCTGTTTGGTGCCATGCTAGAACGAGCTGGCGCAGGCGCTTACTTCATTAAAGTCGCCTTCTCGCTGCTTGGTCACATGAAAGGCGGCCCGGCAAAAGCGGCCGTTGTCGCATCCGGTCTATCTGGTCTGGTTTCTGGCTCTTCCATCGCCAACGTAGTAACAACCGGTACCTTTACCATTCCACTGATGAAGCGTGTCGGCTTCCCGGGGACAAAAGCAGGTGCGGTAGAAGTCGCAGCGTCAACTAATGGCCAGTTAACCCCACCAATCATGGGTGCCGCGGCATTCCTAATGGTGGAATACGTAGGTATCTCTTACGTTGAAGTAATTAAAGCCGCCCTACTTCCAGCGCTTATCTCTTACATCGCATTGATTTACATCGTTCACCTTGAAGCGTGTAAAGCAGGTATGACTGGCCTTCCTCGCCGTCATAACCCAACCATGCTACAGAGCTTACTGTCATTTACTGGCACCATTTTGGGCTTGAGTGTGATCAGCGCTCTGGTTTACTACGGTATCGGTTGGACCAAAGACGTATTCGGTGATGCAGCAACGCCTATCGTAACCGTTGCTCTGCTGATTGCTTATGTTGGCTTGGTGAAGATTTCCGCGAACCACATCAAAGACGGTGCGATTGAAATTGATGCCGAGCTAACAGAAGTGCCAGATCCGGGTCCTACTATTAAGTCAGGTCTACACTACCTACTGCCTATCGTAGTATTGGTTTGGTGTTTGACGGTAGAACGTTTTTCACCAGGTCTATCCGCATTCTGGGCTACGGTATTCATGATCTTCATTTTGCTCACTCAACGCCCGTTGATGGCGGTGCTGTCAAAACAAGGTGATTTAGTTGAGCAAACCAAAGATGGTTTTGTCGATCTCGCACAAAGTTTGGTTTCCGGTGCACGCAATATGATCGGAATCGGCGTGGCGACTGCGGCAGCTGGTACCGTTGTTGGCGTAGTAACCTTAACTGGTATCGGCTTAGTCATGACCGATTTTGTCGAGTTTATTTCCGGTGGTAGCTTAATTCTGATGCTGCTATTTACCGCCGTGATCAGCTTAATTCTTGGTATGGGTCTGCCTACAACAGCAAACTACATTGTTGTTTCTACTTTAATGGCACCAGTGATCGTTACCCTCGGTGCGGCGCATGGTCTTATCATCCCACTGATTGCAGTGCACTTGTTCGTGTTCTACTTCGGTATCCTTGCCGACGATACTCCGCCAGTGGGTTTGGCAGCATTTGCAGCCGCGGCGATAGCGAAATCCGACCCGATTCGAACTGGTATTCAAGGTTTTACCTACGATATCCGAACCGCAATTCTGCCGTTCATGTTTGTCTTTAACACACAACTGCTGCTAATGGGCATTGATACTTGGTGGCACTTAGCGCTGACGGTGATCTCTTCCATTATCGCGATGCTGATTTTCTCTGCGGCAACGCAAGGTTGGTGGCTGACAAAAAACAAATGGTGGGAAACCATTCTATTATTAGTACTGACTTTCTCATTTCTGCGTCCTGGTTTTTGGTGGGACATGCTCTATCCAGCGAAAGTTCTTTCACCTGGTGTTGAGATAATTCAAGTCACACAGGGCCTGAATGTAGGAGAATCCATTGAGTTACGTGTTGCTGGACAAAACTTAGAAGGCGATAACATTGAGAAAACCGTTCGCCTGCCATTTGATGATAAAGCAACCACCGCTGAAGAACGCATTGCTTCAATGGGACTGATGCTGACAGAGAGCGACGGGAAAATGATCGTAGATATGGTCGAATTTGGTAGCCCTGCTGAATCATCAGGTATCGATTTCGATTGGGAGATCAAATCGGTCATTCAAAATGCGGATCGCCCAATGAAAGAGTGGGTATTTGTACCGTGTTTGTTGCTCTTACTGGTACTTGCTATGAACCAGAAACATCGTGCTCGTAAGGAACAACTGAGCGCATAACTGATTTGGCCCCGAGGCAAGGGGCCGTGATGAGAGACATTGAATGTACAAACAAATTCTTGTTCCTGTTGATCTCAACGACCAAGGCTTTTCTGACCGTGCGGTTGAGTTAGCCGTTTGGCAAGCAAAACAAGCCAATGCAGAAGTTCACCTTCTAACCGTCGTACCCGGTATCCACATGTCGATGGTCGCAAGCTACTTTCCGAAAGATGCGGCTGCGGAAATGAAGCAAGATGTGAAGCAACAGCTAAAAGCGTTTGCTGACCAACACATTGACGATGAGGTGATTTACAAAGTACACGTTGCAGAAGGGAAACCTTACGCAACCATTCTCGACTACGCAGAGCGTTTAGGTGCTGACCTTATCATTATGCCAAGCCACAAGCGCTCTAAAATCAACAAAGTGATGCTTGGTTCGGTCGCGAGCAAAGTCGTTGAATACTCACCAATCAACGTCATGGTTGTGAAGCCTCAAGGCTAGCGTGAGCCATTCAAACCTAAAAACAAAAGGTTGATGCTTGCATCAACCTTTTTTATCCGTCCTTATCATAGTGTTTATCCTGCCGCTCGAACAAAAATGCTCAACGCATCACTGCCATGTTGTGCATTTAACTCAGCAATCTCACCAGATGCTTCTACCTGACCACTAGCAACAAAAGCAAAATGACTGGCAATGGCTCTTGCATCACT
Organism: Vibrio sp. PNB23_22_6; assembly: GCF_052877535.1. NCBI lineage: Bacteria > Pseudomonadati > Pseudomonadota > Gammaproteobacteria > Vibrionales > Vibrionaceae > Vibrio > Vibrio sp. PNB23_22_6. Next base: position 46,749 of record NZ_JBNFXP010000017.1, read on the forward strand.
TAGGTGGTGCGTCACCATCAAGACAGTAATGCCACGCTCAGTAGCAAGCTGCTTAACCAATGTTAGCATCTCCTCACGCAGCACAGGGTCTAACGCAGAAAAAGGCTCATCAAGAAGCCACATCGAATGCGGCTGAACAAAACAGCGCGCCAGTGCCACACGCTGACGCTGACCGCCAGAAAGGTGCTCTGGCAATCGGTCAAGATACTCTGCTACACCAACTTGCTTTGCGGCTTGCTCCACAAGAAGCTTTTGGTCTACCGTGAGCTTTAATCCCGGATGCAGACCTAAACCAATGTTGTCTCTTACTGACAGATGAGCGAATAGATTGTGTTCTTGGAGCAACATAGAGAACGGACGCTGGTACGGTTCTTTGCGTACGATGGACTCACCATCAACCAAAATATCGCCTTGGTCTGGATTGATGAACCCAGCCAACAGTGCAAGTAACGTTGATTTACCCGCCCCACTCGGTCCCATCAGTGACACGATTTGTCCACGTTGAATTTCTAGCTCAAAGCAAAACAGATCACGTTGATAGGTATACTGCACATCATCCAATACTAACATTACGCTCTCCCCTTCGTTTTCAACACTTTTTCAATCACGGCGAAACAGCCCACACTGAGCAATAACAACGTGACTGAGACCACCGCTGCCGCCTCCATTTGATAACTGCCTAACAATTGGAATAGATACAACGGCAAGGTTCTAAATTCTTGTCCACCAAACAAAGCAATCGCGCTTAAGTCGCCAATCGCAAACATAAAGCTGATTGCAAACGCATGAGCAAATGGCTTGCGTAATGCTTGCCACTCCACCACTTTAAAACGTTGCCAACCACGCATGCCTAGGCTGGCACAAACGTACTGGTATTGCTGCTCAATGTGTAACATCGGTTGAGACAAGGTTTTAATCACATACGGCAGTGCCATTAAACCATTCACCAGAATAACCACAAAAAATGCTAAGCTGAATACATCGGTAAATGATCGTAGCAATAGAAATAATCCAGTACTAATAACTAATCCAGGCGTCACCAAGATGATGGTGCCAATTAGTTCAATTTGATCGGCGCGGCTGTTCTTGTATTGCAAACGCCAACGTCGGCTAGTAAGCAAAATTGACACGCCAGCAGCAACAGCCAGAGAGCTCGCTAACACGGCAACTTTGAGTGAATTCCACAATGCAGACCAAAAGCGTTCATCACTCAATACCGACCAAACTTGTTGGTTGATACCACTGAATACGACCATCACAAGCGGCGGTATGACAAGTAAAAAGGCAGCCATGATCCAAAAGCAATCCCAAGCTTTTGACCATCCATGATCCTTCGTTAAATATTGCTGTACTGATATGCTTCCAGCGCTTACCGAGACTGGCTTCGTCAACTTCTGTACGCCAATCGCGAGTAAGCCACATAACAACATTTGCCACAGCGCCAACAGCGCCCCAGCTTGCAAATCAAAGTCGAACTTAATCGCTTGGTAAATGGCAAGTTCAATCGTCGTTGACTTCGGTCCGCCGCCTAATGCCATCACGGTGGCAAAGCTGGTAAAACACAGCATAAACACCAAGCCACTCACATGAGCTAACTGTTGCCTTAGACGTGGCCATTCCACCCAGCGGAATTTGTCCCAATGAGTCATACCAAGGTGTGCACACAGTTTATGTTGCTCTGAAGGAATGGATTCCAATGCCTGCAAAAGTAGGCGCGCCGCATAAGGCATATTGAAGAACACATGCGCAAGCAAAATACCGTTCAGTCCATAGATGGAAAACGGTAGATCAGCATCAAGGCTTTGTAGTCCTTTTGCAATCAGGCCACTATTGCCGTAAATCGCCAGCAAACCAAATACACCCACCAAAACTGGCAGAACCAAGGTGGAAGCAAACAATTTTAACAGTAGAAACTTACCAAAGAACTCACGACGAGAAAGTGCGTGAGCGACGGGAATGGCAAAGCCGACGCTCAACACGGTAGAGAGAAATGCTTGGTAGAAGCTGAACTTGGTGACATGTTGGTAGTAAGGATCACTCCAAACCATCGACACATCAAGAGAAGGCGCTTGAATAATCAAAGCACCTAGGGCAGAAATAACAAAGGCCGTGATAATCATCGCGACCCCTAAACCTATTTTCGGTACAGAATTCAAAAGTAGAACCTATATTAAAACGTCAATGCGCTTTGCCACTCACGAATCCAGGACTTACGCTTTTTTGCAACTTCATCAGCACTAAAGCTCAGTGACTTGTTTGGTACGCTGAGCGTTGCAAAACCTTTTGGCAGCTCAACATCAGTCACTGGGTACATCCAGTTGCCCGTTGGCATTGCCGATTGGAATTCATCACTCAAAATGAAGTTCATGAACTGATCGGCTAGCTCAGAATTCTGTGAGCTTTTTACCTTGGCCGCCACTTCCACTTGCATGTAGTGACCTTCAGCAAAGTTGGCACTTGCGTACTTAGCATCGTCTTCCGCAATCAAATGGTAGGCGGGAGAAGTCGTATACGACAGCACAAGATCAGACTCACCATTCAAGAACATGGAGTACGCCTCGGACCAACCTTTGGTAACGGTAACGGTTTTACTCGCTAGCAGCTTCCACGCTTGGGTGGCGTCATCGCCATAGATAGACTTCATCCACAACATCAAGCCTTGGCCCGGCGTCGAAGTGCGAGGATCTTGGTAAATGACTTTCAGATCATCACGCTCTTCCAACAACTCCTGCATGCTCTTTGGCGGATTTGCTAACTTATCTTTGTTGTACACAAAAGCAAAGTAGCCGTAATCATAAGGTACGAAGGTTTTATCCTGCCAACCGTTAGGCAGCGTGGTTTTAGAAGTATCAACGTTATGCTCAGTCAGCAGGCCAGTCTTTTTTGCTTCCGCCATTAGGTTATTATCCAAACCTAACACGATATCCGCTTTGCTGTTGCTTCCCTCCAAACGAAGGCGGTTAAGAATGGAAACACCATCGTCCAGTGCAACGAAATTAACATCGCATCCGCATTTGGCTTCAAATGCCTTTTCGACGTTAGGACCAGGTCCCCAATCGGCAGCGAAAGAGTCGTACGTATAGACAGTTAGGGTGTTTTCAGCGGCAAACGCTGAAGTTGAAGTGATGGCTGCAAGGGCAATCAGACTAAGAGTGGTTTTCACGGCTCGCTCTCCATTTGCATGTCGAAAAGTTGAGCGGCACAGGGTTGAGGCAGGTATTTAGGACTTCCAATATCCAGGCTCAATTCCTACGCCAGCATTATCTGGTTCAGGTAATACGGGTCCCTTCCTGCTCAACAACGTTCAGCGATTAGGTCTCAGCGCCCAAGTGCATTGATGAGTTCAATGCCAAATGAGTTTGCTCCCCGATGAGTTGGATGGATTGTAAAGGTCTTTGATTGATTACACAATCAACGTTGGTCATAACCCCAACGTGGCACTAAACCTTGTTCAATACCTAAGTGATCAAGAATTCTCGCTACCATAAAATCAACCAAGTCTTCAATGCTCTTCGGTTGATGGTAGAAGCCCGGCGCAGCAGGCATGATGGTCACGCCCATCTGCGATAGCTTGTGCATGTTCTCTAGATGTAGGGTTGAGAATGGCGTTTCACGCACCACAAGCAGCAACTGTCCACGTTCTTTCATCACCACATCCGCGGCACGTTCGATCAGGTTATCCGACATACCGTGTGCGATCGCCGCGACGCTACCCGCTGAACATGGGCACACCACCATTTGTTTCGGCGCTGCGGAGCCTGATGCCACTGGTGAGAACCAATCATCTTTACCACAAATCGTTAAATTATCTGGGTTGCAGTTGAGATGTTCTACTAATGCCTTTTGTGCCGCTTCAGGGCCGCTTGGTAGTTTCAAATCATGCTCAGTCGCCATCACCACACGAGCTGCAGAAGAGATCAACACATACACGTGGTAATCCGCTGCAACAAGACACTCGAGAAGGCGAAGGCCATACGGGGCACCAGAAGCGCCCGTTAATGCTAATGTGATGGCTTTTTTAGGGGTTACTTTTTGCTGCATAAATGTCATTAAGCTTTTTGTTTCAGTTGTTCTAGAAGCTTGCCGTGGATGCCACCAAAGCCACCATTGCTCATCACAAGAATTTGGTCACCCGGTTGTGCTCGTTCGACGATTTTCGCGACAAAGCTATCCATCTCTGTACCGACAAACGCAGATTGTTGACACTGGTCAGCAATGTCTTGTACCGACCAACCAATGTCATCCGGTTGGAATAGGAACACTTCATCTGCGCTGTGCAATGACGCCGCGAGTGTATTCTTGTGAACACCGCGCTTCATGGTCGCAGAGCGAGGCTCCAGTACGGCAAGAATACGCTGTTCGCCTACCTTGTTCCGTAAACCGCCCAGCGTCAGTTCAATCGCTGTTGGGTGATGAGCAAAATCATCGTAAACCGTCACGTCCTGCTCTTCACCTTTTAGCTCCAAACGACGTTTCGTATTGATAAAGCGACCAAGCGCCTGACAAGCAAGCTCAGGAGTAACACCAACATGACGCGCAGCAGCAATCGCCATTAATGCGTTATCTACGTTGTGGTCACCAACGAGGTCCCAATCCACGACGCCTACTTTCTCGCCTTGCAGTGACACTTCAAATTTAGAACCATCGACAACCAATTTGTGTGCTTGCCAATCACCATCGACACCAGAGAACTGCTTTTCTGTCCAACAACCGCGCTCGATCACCTCTTGCAGAGACGGATCTTGCTTTGGCGCCAAGATCAAACCGTTACCCGGAACAGTACGCACCAAATGATGGAATTGACGCTTAATCGCCTCTAGATCGTCGAAGATGTCTGCATGATCGAATTCAAGGTTATTCATGATCAGCGTGCGTGGGTGATAATGAACAAACTTAGATCGTTTATCGAAAAAAGCACTGTCATATTCATCCGCTTCGACAACGAAGAACATGCTTTCACCCAAGCGAGCCGACACGCCAAAGTTACCTAGCACACCACCAACAAGGAAGCCCGGTTGGTAACCGCAATCTTCTAGGATCCAAGCCAACATGCTTGAAGTGGTGGTTTTACCATGGGTACCCGATACCGCCAGAACCCAACGATCGTGCAATAGAAACTCTTGCAACCACTGTGGACCCGAAGTGTAACGAATATTGGTGTTGAGTACATGCTCAACACATGGGTTACCACGGCTCATCGCGTTGCCTATCACCACGAGATCGGGTTGAGGGTCAAGTTGAGAAGGGTCAAATCCTTCAATTATTTCAATACCTTGAGACTCTAGCAGGGTACTCATTGGTGGATAAACATTGGCATCCGAACCCGTCACTTTATGACCTAGCTGACGCGCTAAAATTGCCGCGCCGCCCATAAACGTGCCGCAGATACCCAAGATATGAATGTGCATAAACGTAACCTTGTAATGCGTTTTTTAATTCTTTCATTATCGTGATAACTGTAAGAAAAGCGAGTGTCTTTCACCTTCTTCTTGCAGTCCCTTTCACAAATCTGACAAGGCTGGATACAGACTGTACTGTCAGCGAACTCTGAGATGAAAGCTAGGGTAGCTCTACAAATAAATTGAGATCTCAAACCGTTACTTCATTACCATTAAAAAGATCTGCGAATTAAACTTACAATTAGCACAATAGTTTAACATTCATAAAGAGATGTCCCATTGTGCGAGCCCCCACTGAATTGAAAAGTAAGGATTAACCATGTCAGGAATGCGCACCTTAGGCGAATTCATCGTAGAGAAGCAAGTGGACTTCCCCCACGCTAGCGGCGATCTCTCATCTCTTTTAGCTTCCATTCGTTTGGCTGCCAAAATCGTAAACCGCGAAATCAATGCGGCCGGCCTTGGTGATATCACTGGCGCAGTCGGTACAGAAAACATACAGGGTGAAGCCCAGCAAAAGCTCGATGTTTATGCGAACGACAAGTTCAAAGCGGCGCTTGAAGCTCGCGACCAAGTATGTGGCGTGGCCAGTGAAGAAGAAGATGAAGCGGTTGCCTTCAATCGAGAACTCAACCAAAACGCAAAATACGTGGTATTAATGGACCCACTCGATGGCTCATCAAACATCGACGTGAACGTGTCAGTCGGTACCATCTTTTCCATTTACCGCCGAGTTTCCCCTATCGGTACACCAGCAACAGAAGAAGATTTCTTGCAACCTGGTCACAAACAAGTCGCCGCTGGCTACGTGATTTATGGTTCATCCACCATGTTGGTTTACACCACTGGCAATGGCGTAAACGGGTTTACGTACGATCCATCCATTGGCAGTTTCTGCCTGTCTCATGAGAACATGATGATCCCAGAAGACGGTCAGATCTACTCAATAAACGAAGGCAACTACATTCGCTTCCCTGTTGGTGTTAAAAAATACATCAAATACTGTCAGGAGAATGAACCTGAAGATGGGCGTCCATACACGTCTCGCTATATCGGTTCTTTGGTTGCGGACTTCCACCGTAATTTATTAAAAGGTGGGATTTACCTTTACCCTAGTACGCAAAGCCACCCTCAAGGCAAACTGCGCCTGCTTTATGAATGTAACCCGATGGCATTCTTAATTGAACAAGCTGGCGGGATTGCTTCCGATGGCGTGAACCGCATTCTGGATTTACAGCCAACCGAACTTCACCAACGTGTGCCATTCTTCGTTGGTTCAAAAAATATGGTAAGAAAAGTCGAAGAATTTCTTGAGCTAAATCGCGACGAAGTCTAATTTTATCGCTGAGGATCGAATACTCCCAACACGGCAGGCCTTTACCCGCCGTGTTTTTATCGCTAAAGTAAATTGCGTAAATATTAGCCAGATTATACTTAGCCTTCAATGAAAAGGAATATTCAAATGAGCTTAAACAACGTACCCGCTGGTAAATCCCTTCCTGACGATATTTATGTCGTCATCGAAATTCCTGCAAATGCAGACCCCATCAAGTACGAAGTCGATAAAGAGTCTGGTGCGGTATTTGTCGATCGCTTCATGTCAGCACCAATGTTCTACCCATGCAACTACGGTTACGTAAACGACACGCTTTCTCTCGATGGTGACCCTGTTGATGTATTGGTTCCAACCCCTTATCCATTGATCCCTGGATCGGTGATTCGTTGCCGCCCGGTCGGTGTGCTGAAAATGACCGATGAATCAGGTGAAGATGCCAAAGTGGTTGCCGTTCCTCACTCAAAAGTTTCCAAAGAATACGAACATATTCAAGACGTGGGTGATATTCCAGCGCTATTAAAAGCACAAATCACACATTTCTTTGAGCGCTACAAAGAGCTTGAATCTGGAAAGTGGGTAAAGGTCGATGGCTGGGCTGATGTAGAAGCAGCAAAAGCAGAAATTATTGAGTCTTACCAGCGTGCTCAAAAAAAATAATCGCAGGTATCAGGTAACAAAAGCGCTGCCAATCGGCAGCGCTTTTTCGTTGTCATAACTTTGTTTAATACCCACCGGCCGTCGACCGTCTGCCTGATTCATAATCATATTGGAAAAATGGGTCTAGATCATCGCAGATGCCTAAGTAAGGTGTGCCTAGTACTCCGAGAATATAAGCACTTTGCTGACAATACTCTTCCTTACCCTCTTGGTAGCCAGTTTGGTAGGCCATGATAAGTTCAGGAGTAGCACGGTTAGTGTCATCTAACTTGGCAATACGCTCTTCAGACAACTCAAGAGAGCCATTAAGTGCCGTTTGTTTGCCGAAAGCTTGCCAGTCTGTCGCGTTAACAGAGCTGGGTAGTGTGGTTTGCGCACAAGCGTTGAGAAAAAGCAGCATAGCGCCAATCGCAAATAGTCTCATCATTACTCCTCACTCATGAATAGCGTTTGCTGCCTTTAGATGTGCGCCCTAATTCGTATTCTCGACGGAATCGATCATCTAAATCGTCACAAATGCCTCGCTAATAAAGCCTGCTTTCACCGAGCGTGAAAGCGTCTTGTGCGCAGTAATTAGCTCGACCGCTTTCATAGCCATTACTGTACGCCATATATAAGTCGTCGCCTTTATTGAGCTCTTGCATGGAGAGTTTTGAGTCACCCGCTTCCGCTCGCTGCATACCGTATTGTTGCCACTGCATGCTGTCGTTACTGCTCTCAGTATCGTTCACACCCTCTGACACCAATCTCCAGAAGCCACCTCTTCGCTCAACTGCTCTGTATCCTGATACAAGTAGATCCAAGCTTGTCCAAAAGGCGTAATGATAGTCTCTCTGCGATATTCAACTGGAACATCTTCCAGCTTATCTAGCGCCATGAGAGTGCTGTCGTCGATCAAGTACACCTCACCTTGCACCGCCTTGTGCCCAATTGATAATGCGGGATACGGACCAAGATCATACAAAGCAAACTGAGCATCCGTTTCATGGTGCCCTAGGAACTCCGCGTTACTCAGAAAATGATGGTTGCGCTCTCCGTTACGCAAGGTTCCATACACAAACACTAGCTGCTGCATAATCACTCCTTAGCGATGATCACAGACCATGATCAATCAAATTCAAACTGATAAAGCAGATCGACCGCACTATCCACCCCTGACACGGCTTCAATATACAGATCTTTCATCAAACGATAACGTATGGTGAACTCACCCAAAGAATTAAAGATACCGACCCCATACTTCACCTGTAATCCTGGGAGAATATAACCGCTCACGGTAACTTGTGAATCATCACCAGAGCCCGCCGTATCGAGTTGCAAATCCTGTACACCAAAGGCTTCACCGATCTCTCCTACGACTCGACCACTCTTCGCCAAACTCAAACCGATGAGGGTTGTCGTCATGGCATTACCATCCGATTCCGCATCAATATTTTGCCCGCGTAATAAATAAGATAGTGCATTCGCTTGAGGCATAGGAGGATCAGAAAAAATTTCCACCTTAGGATCACTAGCAGGACCAGTCACACGAACTCCTGCCGTCACACCATCTTGAGTATTATCCGGGTTACGAATCGCTTTAATGGATACATACGGCTCATCAACTGGCCCACTCATAATGATCTTACCCTCTTCAATCAGCAAATCTTGGCCGAAAGAACGGTAAGAACCATCGATGATATTCACTTCACCAACAATAGATGGGCCTTTATCTCTTTGAGTAACCCTCAAGTCTCCTTGCAAATCCCCCTTGAGACCAAACGCCGATAATTGGAAGTCATTACCGATCTTAATATTGATGTCTGTCTCAACATTGAACGGAAACGTTTCATCCCCGTCTACGGGCTGCATGTTTTTATTCAAGATGACCGTATCCTTAGATACACCAACCGCACTTGGCGGTAATTCATCAATCAGAATGCGAGCCCATGGCAAATTGATATTCCCATCCACTTTAGCAAGTTTCGGTGTGACATTGATGGTCATATCCGGTTCAACTTTCATTCTGATCATTGGTGGCATATCGACTTCCAACTCTTTTGCAAATACTCGAGCTTTAGTGTGCCAATTATCAAGGTCGCGCCAATCTGCATCACCATTGATTTCAAGCTTACCATCAGGAGTCATGATGCCTGCATCTAGACTAGCTTGGTGCCCAGTAAAGTTAATTGCCACCCGACCAGAATCAACATCAATCGGCGTCACTTCGCCTCGCAGTTTCATTTGATCAATCAAGAACTGACCATTAACTTGCGGGTGCATCACATCTCCTGACAGTGTAAGGTCGGTACTCATATTGGCTTTCAATAAACTGTACTCCCCAACCAATGGAGAGAGAAAATCCAAATTAAATGTTGATAGTGATATCTTGCCACCTATCGTCGGGTTCTCTGATGAGACATCATTGAGCGACACCTTTCCGGATAAATCACCGTTGTCAGTCACATCGAGCAACCACTCTGCATCCAGTTTATCTTTAGCCAATGTCGCTTTAAGACTCACGCTGTTCCACCCAATTTGGATTGGTTGCTCTAGCGTTTGTTCCACCTGACCTTTTGGCATCTCAACATTCAGCGTCACTTCCGGTTTGTTGTCCGACGCCCATTTAGCGAAAGCATTAGCGTTCACGGAACCTTGCAACTTAATTTCTGTCGGCAAGAACGGTTTGATTTGGTCAAAATCAAAGTTAGTAATAGCCAACTTAGCTTCACCGCTTTTACCAACACGGATATCTTCAGTCAAACAAACACTAGACTTCGCTTGTAACCAACAATGGGCTTGAACATCTACGATTTGCTTATCAATATTGACGGTAACCGCCGTCGATTTTTGTAGCTTCCAAGGACCTTGTGGTGAACTCAGTGTTAACTGGCGAAGTGCGCCATCCCAAATCATTTCTGGTTTCTGTTTAAAGGAGCCTTCGATCTCTAGACTCGCAGACACCACATCTGACACGACATCAAGGGTCAATTGGTGCAACTTCTCATCACCGGATAATTCAAGATCCGCACTGTCTAGCTTCACATCATCATAAGTGATGTTTTTCGCGACCAAACTTAAGTTCGCTTCTGGGGTCGGCATAGGGGTAACATCACCTTTCAGGGTAATGTTCTCCACTGTTGCATGCTTCTGCCAACTCAGTTGGTTAAGAACGAGGTCGAGATTAGCTTCTGGCTCTTTCAAGCTGCCACGTAAAGCAACGGCTCCCTTCATATTACCGCCAAGATCCGGTACCGTTTTTGCCAAGTCGGGGAAGTTAACCTCAACATCCATCAGTATCTGTTTGTTAATGTTACCTTTTGCACGCAATTGGTTCGGGCCATGAGACAGCACTAAACCTTGGGTGTTAAGCTGGATGTCTTCACCTTTACCATTCTTATCCGAAGCTTCTAGCTGACCTTCAACATGCAATGGATAGCCACGCAAGATACCGTCAATATCTAGCTCAGGTAAGCTAACTTGCCAACCGCCTTGATCTGTCAGTGAGCCTGACGTCGATACACGACCACTGATGTCACCTTCCGCTTCTTTCCATTGCAAGCCCGGCTGAATGTGCTTCAAATTGAGGTCGGCTTGCCAGTTAATCGCTTCCGCCCAGTTCGCCATCACTTTTCCTGACAGCTCACCACCTAAGGTTTTCACCACTAGGCTGTCCAAATCGATTTGCTCTAGCGTTCCTTTACCATTTAAAGTGACATCAACCGCTGGAATATCTTTACCTGAGGCTTGAGTTTCCAATACAACGGTATAGCCGTTTAACGATCCTTTAGCGGCCAAGCTCGGCGCCAAGACTTGGTAATCACTTTTTCCGCTTAGCGGCCATTGCGCTTCAACGTCTTTAAGATTGATATCAAATGGCAATTCTGATTTAAGCGGTTGCACTTCGCCTTGAATTTTCGCCTTAACCAAGTCAGACAAAGTCGCATTCAATGACAGAGCCCCCACCGAGCCAGATGCGTTAAGTGATAGCTTCTGACCTTTCACATCCGCTTGCTTCACAAGTGCGTCGACCTGTGCCTGGATTGGGTAATCGGCAGATAAGGTGACTTGTGTGCTTAGCGTTCCTTCCACCTCTGGCATATCTAGCTCAAGCGTTTTTACATCGACTTTCTCCCCGCCTGCTTTGGCTTCTAAGCCGAGATGATGCACGATAACGGGCGTTTCCCCAGCCAGTTTAAAGTCATGAATGTCCAAGCGCTGCACTTCCACGCTCAGAGGGATCCAAACCTCTGGCAATAGGATGTCTTTTGACTCGGACTCAGCCTCTGGTTTAGCCGCTGTATCTTTTTTCGTTTCAGTCTCTTGTACTGTGCTATCTTCCGCCGCTTCTTCACTCGGAGCCAACGCAACATTGATCGCTTTCAATACTGTCGGAGCAATGACTAAACGATCGCCCTGCATCGATATCGCAGTGGAAAAATCTTGCCAGTCAATTTGGTTACCCAAGATGTTCAAATTGATGTCGTTCAAACTGACTTTATTAACAAAAATTGGCACTGGCGTACTGATCGAACGCAGTGGAGGCGTCTCTTCTTCTACGTCTTCACTCGGAGGCAACGATGGCATTTGGAAGTTCACACCTTGCAGCGTAAGCTCATCTACGCACACTTTAGGATCGGTGAAACAACGGAAATTTGTCGCTAAAGTCAGGCTCTCAACCTTCGCATCAATATGAAGTGACTCATCAACAAAGTGAATATTCTGCAGAGCAAAACGTGGAAACAACGCCCCCTGCACCTTCTCAACCTGCAGCTGAGGCAACACTTTTTCAGCGCCCCACAAAGCCAGCTTTAAACCGGGATGAGTAAACAACAAGGTCGCGATAAAAATCGCGATCAACAACACCAAACTAAGTAGAGCGAACGACAACCATTTCGTCCACTCAAGCATCACTTTGATCATAGTTCAGGTCCCAATGAGAAGTGGATACGAAAGTCTGGATCGGGCTCGGCATCTAACCCCCAAGCAAAGTCAATACTCACCGGACCGACAGGTGATGCCCAGCGAACGCCCACACCGACACCGGATTGCCACACTGGGGTTTTATTGAACGCATCACCAATATCGTAAAACACCGCTCCCCACCAATTGCCGTAAACGCGATATTGATACTCCAATGTGCTCGCTAACATATATTTTGCACCCGTTAATGCGCCACTGGCATCTTTGGGTGAAATCGATTCATAGCCATAACCACGAATACTGTTATCACCACCAGCGAAGAAACGCAGCGATGGAGGGAGTTTTTCCAATTCATCCGTGATGTTCGCTCCGCCTTCTAAACGGAATAGTCCACGGTTGTTTTCACCAAGACTACGAATCCATGATGTTCCTCCGAGTAGGCGTAATACTCGTGTTTCAGATAGCAGAGCAGGATCACCATACTCAATCGTGACACTCTGCTTATCCCCCCACATTGGCATGTTCCCGCCGCGCGTTCGAGTTCGAGATAGGGTTGTACCTGGCAACAAAAACTGCACGCCATCATCTTGCAAGCCCTGAGAGAAGTTTTCGTATAGATGACGAACATACAAGACGGTATGCCATCCATTATCAGTGAGCCAATACCGCCCAAAAGCCAAGTTGGACTCCAAACTCTCGGTGTCACGGTTATCAAGGTGTTTGAGACCAAACTGAACTTGGTAATATTCGCGCAGCACGTCGTCCATCGGGATTTTGTAACCCGCGATAATGGTTTGTTCAGGTTTAGAGAGTGACAATGCGGTATTGAAGCTATGGCCTCGAGCGCTTACCCATGGTTTTTTCCATTTTAGCCTTCCGCGCACGCCCATATCCGTGGAATAACCAATACCGGTTTCAATTTGATTCTTAGCGGCCGGCGCTAAGGAGACCTTTATCGGTATGTCACGACCGTCTTTGAGCTTGCTCAGATCGGGCTCAACAAATACCGATGAGAACCAGTCTGTGTTGGATAGGTTTTGATTATATTCACCCACTTCCGATACTAAATAAGGCTGACCCTTTTTGAATGGGCTTAAAGACGCAACCCTCTCTTCCCAGATTTGACTACCGATAATGTCTAAGTCGCCAAAGTGATAACGAATACCACTGTCATAGTGCAATCGTACAATGGCTTGATTGAGTTCGGGGATCACTTCAAGGCGATGAAGCGTAAAATCACCATTAAAATAACCACGTTGCAGCGCTAGATTTCGAATTCCGGACTTCAGGCTATCGTATTGACCTTGGTTTAACACTCGTCCGACTTTTAGAGGCGATTTTGCAATAAGATTAATAAATTCTTCATCTGTTTTAGCCTCCCCAGAGATCACCACATCCATGGTTTTCACACGGATTGGTTTGCCTGGCGTGACATTAACGATCAACTCATCATTCTCTTTCGTACTAGTGTATGAAATTGTCGCATGATAATAGCCAAGCGCGTTAAGCGCTTCATTGATACTTTTTTCCAAACGAGCCTGGAAACGCAAAGAGGTGGAATAATCCTTTTCTGGTATCGAGGAAAGGTAAGCGGTCACATTGTCTTCTAGCGCACCATCAAGCCCTTTGATTTTTAAGGACACATCGGCGTAAGTGCTTTGAGAAAAAACAATTAGGCTAGCAATTATCGGAATAGCTTTTCTTATCATGCTTATTTTTTTAGCTAGTGAGATTAAATTAACGTAAACAACAATAACGCGGTTCAAAGACCAAATCTGTAATATAAATAGGTTTACTGCGATTTGTGTCAGACCAACATAAGTTTCCGACTTAGTTAAAAAATTCGTAACATTAAGACTCGTATTGAAGGACAAATACTATGCTCAACAAACAGACAATGATCAGTATAGAAGATTCACTGCCGGGACGAGAGGTATCGATGCCGATTGAAGATATTCATTTTGTCAATCGTTCCAGCCTCACGGCGAAACCACAGGGTAAACAACAGCAAATTTTATTTGGTATGGGTTGCTTTTGGGGCGCAGAACGCCTGTTTTGGCAACTCGAAGGAGTGATCTCGACATCCGTCGGCTATGCGGGCGGTTATACACCAAATCCAAACTATGAGGAAGTGTGCAGTGGCAAAACAGGGCATACCGAGGTAGTACGAGTGCTCTTTGATGAAAGTATTATTTCACTCGAGCAACTTCTGGCCGCTTTTTGGGAAAAGCATGACCCGACTCAAGGCATGCGCCAAGGCAATGACTTGGGGACTCAATACCGCTCAGCGATTTACACCTACTCTCAGACTCAACAAGACGCCGCTGAAAGATCAAAAACGCGCTATCAACAAGCCTTGCAAGAAGATCAACGCTCTGCAATCACCACCGAGATCCGGCCCGCTGGCCCCTATTACTTTGCAGAAACCTACCATCAACAATATTTGGCAAAAAATCCCAATGGTTACTGCGGATTAGGCGGTACCGGCGTATGCTTCCCACCCAATCTCTAGCAAAACCAAAAAGAGCGACCATCGTCGCTCTTTTGCAATTCCTAATTAAGCAGGCAAGGACAATATTGCCTGGTTCACCTCTTTAAATACGGAAAGTTGCTTAGGATCCTTGATGTCCGGTAATAATACTTTACCGTTATCAAAATGGAACTGGCCTACTCCAGCAATTGAAAATTGCCCTTTGAATAACGTCTTAACGAAACGCGCCACTTGACGTGGACGATAAACAACAAACTCACGAAGCATAACCAACCTCAATATCCTTTTGAGAAAAAATACCTATAACTCTTTCCATGGCAACTTTATGCGCGATTTGCGACAGAATTTATTTTACCAAATTTTAGACTTATCGCAACAAACCAATACGGCAAATGTTAAGTAATTGTTAATTGTCGTTCTACATTTTTATTCACTCTAAGTGTATACTTGGCAAATTACATAACCCACATGGAACATAACAACATGAAAACTAAGACTCTCCTCTCTGTTTTTATCGCTCTCACTCCTAGCCTTGCTCTTGCTACTAACCTAAAGCTTGGCGAAACAGTGCCTGCCGCGAAAGTAAACGCTTACGGTGAAATCGTACTGCAAGGTGAAGGCGTCGCTTACCAACCATGGGCGACACAGCACATGCTTGGAAAGGTTCGCGTGATCCAAGCGATTGCAGGACGCACTAGCGCAAAAGAAATGAATGCGCCACTGATGACTGCATTAATCGAGGCGAAATTACCACAAGATAGCTACCAAACAACGACGATCATTAACCAAGATGATTCGATCTGGGGCACGGGGTCATTTGTAAAATCATCAGCGCAAGACAGTAAAAAAGAATTTCCTTGGTCGTCCATGGTATTGGATGAGAGCGGTGTCATTGCAAGCTCGTGGGCACTGAAAGAAGAAAGCTCTGCAATCATCGTACAAGACAAGCAAGGTAAGATTTTATTTATCAAAGAAGGTGCCCTATCACCTAATGAGATCAATCAAGTATTAGGCCTTATCAAACAGAACATCTGATTGACTCAGGCTTCTTGTTCGCGTTGACAAGGAGCCTTATCGACATCGATACCCATGTAGCCTCAGGTACTTGGGTATCGATGTCGATAAATGGCTTAGCGTTAACAAAAGGGGGAACGTTCACTACAAATAAATGTTATATTATAACACTGGTATTATTTCAGGCTCTAAGATGCATCACCTTTGGCAAGCAATCACCTATCAATTGCACCGCACTGTTGTACTATTCAGTGTCACGTTGCTGATCGCTTGGAACTTTGCCACCATCACCCATCAACTCGATCTCACACCTGAGCATCATAGCCATCATCATTGCCAACTATTTTCCGGCGCACAACATGGCTTGGTCAAGCATCAACCTGAGACTTTCGCGCCAACCTACCAGCGCGCCACGCATTCTGACGTCATAGAGAGGCAATTCAGCATTAGTGACGTGCGTTATACCGCACGCGCACCTCCAATCTTTGCTTAAACTTAAGAAGTCCCCTTATTAGAATTAGGGTTGCTAATCGCATAATCTAAACCGCAACCACATAAGAAATTTAAGCAAAATTAGGATAATAAAATGCCATCTAAACACGCTCTAGCTCTTGTTATCTGTCTATCACTAACCGCCACGGTTAACGCAGAAGAGTACCGTCAGCACAAAGCGCACGAGCACGGTCACGTAGAATTCAATATTGCTCAAGACGGTAAAGACCTACTGATCGAAATCACTTCTCCAGGTGCTGACATCGTGGGCTTTGAGCACGCAACAGAAAACGCAGAACAAGAGAAGGCACTTAACAACGCAATTGCTGCTCTCAAAGATACCAACAAACTATTTGCTATCAACCAACAAGCGAAGTGCGTGATTGAAGACGTCTACGTCTCCCATACGCTAGGCCAAGATTCGCACGAAGGTCATGATCACCACGCCCATGAAGGGCACGATCACGATAAGCATGACCATGACCATGACCATGACAAGCATAAAGATCATGTTCATAATGAACACACACATGATGACCACTCCGATCATAACGGTCATGAACATCACGATCACCAAGGTCACAACCGTGAACACGGCGGACACGGTGAGTTCACAGGAGAATACCGCTACCACTGTGACTCGATAGCAGACCTAAACAGCATTGATACCACTTGGTTCAAGACGTTCCCAACCACGGAATCGATCAATGTGAATCTGTTCACTGATACCACTCAGTCTGCGACTAACCTAAGCAAAGACAACGCGAAGATCTCAATTAAATAACTCACATGACGTGTGAGTGCTTACTAACACGTCGGTGCTTTGGTGATTTACTATGACTGAAACCACATCAAACGTTGTTGAGCTAACGAATGCCCAGTTTGTCTGGCCCGGCTCAGAAAACGCGACCATTTATATCCCACAGTTACACATAGCCCAAGGTGAACATGTTTTCATCAAGGGTCCTAGTGGCTGTGGTAAATCGACGCTACTCGCTCTACTAACGGGGATTAATACCTTAACCTCAGGCTCCCTCTCGGTACTAAGTACCGAATTGGCCAGTCTAAGAGCAAGCCAAAGAGATAAGTTTCGTGCCGATCACATTGGCTATATCTTCCAACAATTCAATTTGTTGCCTTACTTAAATGTGATTGAGAACGTGCTAATTCCATGCCAGTTCAGTAAGATCCGTAGCGATCGTGTCACGCCTAATGCATCAACTTCATCACTGGTCGAGCAAGCGACGACACTGCTAGAACGCCTGCACTTACCTAAAGAACTGCACGATAAGCCAGTATCAGAACTGAGTATCGGACAACAACAACGTGTCGCAGCCGCGAGAGCTTTAATTGGCCAGCCAGAACTGGTCATTGCCGATGAACCGACATCCGCGTTGGATCATGACAATCGCATGGCATTTATTGAGTTGCTTATGGAACAAGCGAACCTTGCTAACGCAACGTTAGTGTTTGTTAGCCATGATCCAACCCTTGAGTCCTTGTTCGACCGAACACTTAATCTCCCTGAAATCAATCTAACCTCAAATCGAGGAGCGGCATCATGAGTACTGTCGTCAAGCTCGCTTGGAAAAGCCTGATGAACCGCAAAGCGACTGCGATCCTCACTATCATGACGGTCGCGATTTCGGTCGTACTCTTATTAGGCGTTGAACGCATTCGAACTCAAGCAAAAGACAGCTTTGCCAACACCATCTCAGGAACCGACTTAATTGTCGGCGGGCGCTCAGGTCAAGTGAACCTGCTGCTGTACTCGATATTCAGAATCGGCAATGCCACGAACAATATTGACTGGAAGAGCTACCAAGAGTTCGCAAACCATCGCGCCGTCGACTGGGCAATTCCCATTTCGTTGGGGGATTCTCATAAAGGCTTTCGCGTGATGGGAACAAACCATCGCTATTTCGAACATTACAAGTATGGAAGTAAGCAACCACTTACCTTCTCACAAGGCAAACCATTCAATGGATTATTTGAAACCGTGCTTGGCTCAGATGTAGCAAAACAGCTCGGTTATAAGCTCGGCAGCGAAATCATTATCGCCCATGGCATCAGTGACGTTGGCTTTAGTCGCCATAATAATTTACCTTTTAAGGTCGTAGGCATTCTTGCCCCAACGGGAACGCCTGTCGATAAAACAGTCCACGTCTCTCTCGAGGCCATCGAAGCCATCCATGTTGGTTGGGAAAGTGGCGCACGTCTCGGGGCGACGCCAAAAGCGGATGAACTACGCGCAAGAGACTTTCAGCCCAAGCAGATCACGGCAATGTTGGTGGGACTAAAGTCACGCATTCAAACTTTTGCCCTACAACGGCAAATCAATACCTATCCAAAAGAACCGCTCAGTGCCATCATGCCCGGCGTTGCTTTGTATGAGTTATGGAGCATGATGTCAATCGCAGAACAAGCATTAATGGCCGTGTCTGGATTTGTCGTCGTGGCAGGATTGCTTGGCATGTTGAGCAGCCTTCTCATCAGTTTGCAAGAACGTCGCCGAGAAATGGCGATTCTCCGCGCCATGGGCGCACGACCAAGGCATGTTTTCTCTCTGTTGATCAGTGAGGCGAGCCTCCTGACAGCAAGCGGAATTGTGACGGGTATCGTAGGGCTTTATGCCATACTTTCCCTACTGAAACCCATCATTCAACAACACTATGGCATACACCTGACGCTAAGCGCCCTCTCATCGTATGAATGGATGTTACTTGGCTTCGTTCAATGCGCGGGGATAGTCATTGGCTTCATCCCTGCATTCCGAGCTTATCGACAATCACTCAGTGATGGAATGACAATAAGGATTTAAAAAAGATGTGGACAAAAATTCTCACCGCTGTTGCGCTGATCTTCTCATTGGCTTCGCCTGTGATAGCCAGTGACGAAGAGCCTCTAACACTAGATTGGATAGATCTCATACCAGAATCGGAGCGCAAGATGTTTGACAGCATCGGCATGCCTTCTTCTGATCACAACGGTGACGCTGCACAGCAATCAAAAATAGGTAATGTAAGACCAGAGTTGAATGGCAGTCAGGTGAAAATCCCTGGTTTTGTTATCCCACTAGAGGGGGATGCAAATACCGTAACTGAATTTCTGTTGGTGCCGTACTTTGGCGCGTGTATCCATGTACCACCGCCGCCGCCAAACCAAATCATTTATGTAAAATTTCCTAAAGGCGCACCCGTGCAAGAACTGTGGGATGTGATTTACGTGGTTGGCGAATTAAAAACAGAAACCATAAGTCATGAACTGGCACAAACGGCCTACGTCATCGAAGGCACAGGCATCGAAGCCTACGATGATATGTAGTGAGCGGAACAAAAGTGCGTTTTTCAGTCAGTATATAATGTGCACCAAGGCGTCATTTTGACGCCTTTTTCATGCCAGCAAGTTACGTGATATAGCGGGATAGGTACGCTAAAACCCCGACATACAGAATCAAAATAAGCGCGATCGACAGGTGCTTTTTCAGTTTGCTTGTCTCTGAATATTTCATCGCCCCTCCAAAATAGTGATAACAATCTTAACAATTTGTTATCATTTTGAATAGTCCTTTTTTGTATCAAAATCTGAGCATCACTCTCTGGTCGACCATCGTATTAAGGTGTAAATTTAGGCAAGCGAGAACCGCAAGCCCTGGTAGGAAAATAAATGGCAGAACCAGCAAAGCAACCTATTGTCATCGAACACAAACCCAATTGTCAGAAAAAACGTCACCATGACAAAAAGACTGGCTACATCAAAGACAGCGCGAGCCGTGTTCAAACCATTGCGCAGACTTATGGGCTCGACGCACTGCTACAAAGCGAACCGCCTGCAAAAACCGCACTAGAACGTGCACAACTGCGTGAGCAGCGCCGCCAAGAGCAAAGACAGAAAAACCTAGAACAGATCCTTAAGTTAGCGCACAGCTCATGCCGAGATGAAACCGCCGGAGAGCCAGACCAAGATTGGTTATACCGCTTTTTCGATATGGCGCAGAACATCCACAACAGTTCAATGCAAAAACTATGGGCGCAAGTGCTGAAGCGAGAGGTCATCAACCCAGGAGCCACTTCAATGAAGGCACTAAAAGCATTGAAAGACATGTCACCCAAGGAAGCTCAAACGCTGCAAAGAGCCGCCTCTTTAGCGTGCAGTTTTGGTGGTGACAGCAGCCAAAAGCTGCTCATTGGCTACAAAGCGCATGGCGGAATATTTAGCTTTGGTAAACGCGATACCACTAGCAACCTCAATATGGGCAGCTTCCAGCTTCCTTATTCGAGTTTACTGGTGTTGATTGAGCTGGGACTTCTGCACAGCACAGAATTAGAATCAGGAGAGATTGGTATCGAAGTACCTTTGATGCTCACCTACCAAGGTAAGAGTTTGTCACTGCAAGTGAACACGAAAGGTGTCCGTCTTCTGTATTACCGCTTTACGCCAACAGGCAATGAGTTGTGTAAGCTGCTTGGCAATAAACCTAACAATCAATACTACGACCAGATGTTGACCCTTTTAAATCAGAAATTTAGCGTTCACAGCGAAGCGAAAACCACGGTGAATCACACCGTTTAGTTCAGAAAAAAGAGCTTTTTATCACTGATGATCCAAAAGCTCTTTAAACAGCTTAGTGACTTTTTGGCCACCCATGATCCAAATGCTTTTTTATCGGATCACACCACGTTGTGTTAGATCAGCCAAACACAATTCCACTAGCGCTTCGACACTCTTGTCGCCTGCGGGCAAATCGATCTCTGGGTTAGCTGGTGCTTGATATTCAGAATCAATACCAGTGAAATTCGATATTTCACCGGCGCGCGCTTTTTTGTATAACCCTTTCGGATCACGCCCTTCGCACACTTCTAGAGACGCATTGACGAACACTTCAATAAACTCGCCATCAGGCAGTAAATCACGTACTAACTGACGCTCAACACGGTGTGGGGAAATAAATGCAGACAGCACAATCAAGCCTGCATCCGCCATTAGCTTAGCCAATTCACCAATACGGCGAATGTTCTCCCGACGATCTTGCTCAGAAAAACCTAAATCACTACACAAACCATGCCGAACGTTGTCGCCATCTAACAAATAAGTGTGGTACCCCAGCTCAGATAAGCGGTTTTCTAACGCCCCTGCAATGGTGGACTTCCCTGCTCCGGACAGCCCTGTGAACCATAACACCGCTGGTTTTTGCTGCTTTAACTCCGCACGACGCTGTTTATCAACCGAGTGCTGATGCCAAACAATGTTTCCATCTTTTACCGCTGTTTCAGCAGCCATAACGTATCCTTGTAAATTTACAGATTAAAACGGAAAGAAGACCGGGATCAGTGTCAGTACCAACACGGAATACACGATGGATATCGGCACACCAATTCGCACATAATCGGTCAATTTGTAATTCCCTACGCTGTAGACCAACAGGTTAGTTTGATACCCGTAAGGAGAAATAAAACTTGCGCTGGCGCCGAACAACACCGCCATAATAAATGGCATGGGATCAACACCATACCCTACAGCCATACTATAGCCGATAGGAAAAGACAGCGCCGCCGCCGCATTATTCGTCACCAACTCTGTCAGCACTAAGGTCATAATATAAGTCGCCACCAGTGCCCCTAACACACCCCAGCCATTAAAGGCTTCAATAAACATATCACCCATTCTCACCGACAAACCGGACGAGAGCATTAGCTGTGCAATCGACAGCGCTGAGCCAACTATCACCACGATATCGATGGGGAAACGACGACGAAGCTCAGAAAGTTGTACAACACCGAATGCAAGCAAAGCGATGAGATAAGCGGCTAAGCCCTTAATCAGCGGAATGACATCAAGGAGTGCACAACCGATGACTGACGCAAAGCCGAGTAACACCAGTGAAGATTTATTGGCATCCAAACGGGCACTGGAGTCCAGATCATTTATCACAACAAATTCTTTACGATGCGCTCGGCGTTCACTTTCAAAACGCTTACCGGGCACTAAAATTAAGGTATCGCCTGCCGCTAACGTAATGTTACCTAACCCACCTTCAAGGCGCTCATGACCACGACGAATCGCCACCACCACCGCATCAAAGCGGTCACGAAATCGGCTTTCTTTGAGCGTCTTACGACAAAAGGTCGCCGACGAACTCACAACGACTTCTATAAAATGCTGCCCGTTAAGATGCTGATGACCAAATAACGTCAGGCCAGAAATTTCTTGCAGTGTGGCCACACTTTCAACATCCCCACAAAACAGCAAGCGATCTTTCGCTTTTAACACAAAATCAGGTCCAACCGAGGGGACGCTGACCTCATCTCGGATCACTTCCGCTAGAAACAACTTTCTTAGCGCACGTAAATTATTTTCGCTGATGGTACGCCCGACTAGAGGTGACCCAGGCTCCACACGAGATTCTAAAAAGTATGGCAAATCCTCTTGGTTCTGATCATCATAGTTAGGCAATAAATAGCTCAATGGAATTAAGATGAGCAGCCCGCCCACCAGCACTGCCAAACCAATCATGGTCGGGGTAAAAAAGCTCAAACTCGGTAAGCCCACATCTTCCACAAAGCTGTTGATGATTAAGTTGGTCGAGGTTCCTATCAGCGTTAACGTACCACCAAAGATAGCAGCGTAAGATAGCGGGATCAGTAACTTAGATGGAGCATGTTGCTGGTTGCGCTTAATCGCACCAATCAAAGAGATTACGACGGCAGTGTTATTGGTAAAAGAGGACAATAACGCGGTTGAAAAGCCTAACTTAGCAATGACCTGACCGAGGCTCCCCTTCGAGATACTGCGACTAACCCAACTAATAAGTAACGTTTTCTCCAATGCACAAGATGCCAAGATCAACAAGACTAAAGTCAGTAGAGAAGAATTAGTGAAGTTGGCAGCAATGGTGTTAAGTTCAATCATACCGGCCATAAAGGCGACAAAAGCGGCACCAGCGAAGACATGGCTCGGTTTGGTTTTACTTACGAGCAGACAAGTAATAATGCCCAGCAAAATCGCCAATACCAATCCTTGTTCCCACATAGCCTTTCCTTACTAACAAACCCGAACCGGACAAAAAGAATCACTCTTACAACGCGTGATATACAACGTGAAAAACGAGCTACAAAAACAAAACCATAAAAGAAAAATGCCAAAATGCTCGATTTCTTTGACCTCCTGAGCATTCTGGATTTGGGGAAAAATCAGCCTGACTGGTGCTGCAATTCAGCCAGGCTCAATGAACCGATTACTTCTTCAGTAGCTGGCTCAGATCCTTGGCCTCCCAGTGTGGAAAATGCTTACGAACCAGAGCATTAAGCTCAATTTCGAACGCTGAAACATCAGCAAGGCCACGTTCAACTTCAGCCAAGCTTTCTTTCACCATCCCCGCACCAACGGTTACGTTCGTCAGACGATCAATGATGATGAACCCCCCCGTGTCCGCGCACGCTTGGTAATTATCGAGAGCGACAGACTCGTTCAGCGACCACTCACATAAACCAATGCCATTCAGTGGCAGTTCTGGCGTACCATAAGTCGATAAATTATTGATGTCATATTGGTGATGAATAGACTCTACATGCCCCACCGTCTTCTTACCTGCAATCTTGATGTCATAGTCTCGCCCTGGTTGCAGGGGTTGCTCCGTCATCCATACGACATCCGCCAACAGGTGATTGGTTGATTCTACTTGCGCATTCTCAAGCACAATCAAGTCACCACGGCTGACGTCGATTTCATCACTCAGTGTTAGCGTCACTGCCAATCCCGCTTGGGCTTGCTGTACATCGCCATCAAACGTCACAATACGTGCAACCGTAGACGTTTTGCCCGATGGCAGTACTTTAATCGCATCGCCGGCTTCCACCGAGCCTGAAGCAATCGTGCCAGCAAAACCGCGAAAATCCAGATTCGGGCGATTCACGTATTGCACTGGGAAGCGAAAATCCCCTGCATCTCTTGATTGATCAATATCCACTTCTTCAAGCAGCTCTAATAGCGACGGACCTTCAAACCAACTTAAGTTTGGTCCTTTGTCGACCACGTTGTCGCCCTCTAAAGCTGAAATTGGAATGATCTGAATATCAGTCTCACCAATTAGGTTCTCAGAAAACTTCAGGTACTCATCACGAATTTCTTCAAAACGCGATTGTGAGTAATCCACCAGATCCATCTTGTTTATCGCCACAATAAAGTGCTTCAAACCGAGTAAATTGGAAATGAATGAATGACGACGGGTTTGATCCAACACCCCTTTACGCGCGTCAATAAGGATCACCGCGAGGTCACAAGTCGAAGCGCCCGTTGCCATGTTACGGGTGTACTGCTCATGCCCTGGGGTATCGGCAATAATGAACTTACGCTTCTGGGTAGAGAAGTAACGGTACGCCACATCGATGGTAATACCCTGCTCGCGCTCGGCTTGGAGACCATCCACTAGCAATGCCAAATCTGGTTTTTCACCCGTGGTGCCCACTCGCTGGCTATCCGAGTGAACGGCAGCAAGCTGATCTTCATAAATTTGTTTGGAATCATGGAGCAAACGGCCAATTAAGGTGCTTTTACCGTCATCAACCGAGCCACAAGTCAGGAATCTAAGCAGGGACTTGTACTGATGTTGTGTTAAATAGCCTTCGATACCAAGCTCGGCTAATTGAGCTTCAACTGTACTGTTCATTATCTTTCCTTAGATCAAAGGGTCTATTCACCCTAAAAGTAACCTTGACGTTTCTTAAGCTCCATCGATCCTGACTGATCGTGGTCAATCGCTCGGCCTTGACGCTCACTTGAAGTGGCGACTAGCATTTCTTCTATAATGCCCGTTAGCGTATTCGCCTCGGATTCGATCGCACCGGTTAATGGGTAACAACCAAGCGTACGGAAACGCACGCTTTTCTCTTCAATCACTTCGCCTGGTTCTAGCTTCATACGATCATCATCAACCATGATCAACATGCCATCGCGCTCAACCACAGGACGCTTGTCAGCAAGGTAGAGAGGCACAATTTCGATGTTCTCTAGATAGATGTATTGCCAGATATCCAGCTCTGTCCAGTTTGAAAGCGGAAATACACGAATGCTTTCCCCTTTATTGACTTGGCCATTGTACGTCTTCCAAAGCTCAGGACGTTGATTCTTTGGGTCCCAGGTGTGGTTCTTATCGCGGAATGAGTACACTCGCTCTTTGGCACGTGATTTTTCCTCGTCACGACGCGCGCCACCAAACGCTGCATCAAAGCCGTACTTGTTCAGAGCCTGCTTTAATCCCTGCGTTTTCATAATATCAGTGTGCTTTGAAGAACCATGTACGAACGGGCTACATCCCATAGCAAGACCTTCTGGGTTCTTATGAACCAAAAGCTCAAAACCATATTTCTCTGCCGTACGATCACGAAATTCGATCATCTCACGGAATTTCCAGTCGGTATCGACGTGCAGTAAAGGGAACGGAATTTTGCCAGGATAAAAAGCCTTGCGCGCAAGATGCAGCATGACTGAAGAGTCTTTACCAATCGAATACATCATGACTGGGTTATCAAACTCAGCAGCAACTTCACGGATAATATGAATACTTTCCGCTTCGAGCTGCTGTAGGTGAGTTAAACGTTGTTGATCCATATTTTGAATTTCCTTGTTAAGCTAACCGGCTCATTAGGTTACGAATTTTGTGGCTCTGGCTATCGGCCATTCGCAACGGCGGTTTTGTTGCAATCAGTATTAGGCAAAAACCAGTCTAATTTTTGAGATAAGCGCACCACCTCACCGACAACAATCAAAGAGGGCGCCTGAGCTTGCTTCGACAGCTCGGACAACTGCGACAATACTCCTGAGAACACTTTTTGCTGAACTTGAGTACCACGCTCGATGATCGCAATAGGTGTAGAGGCCGCTCTGCCGTGTTTTATAAGTTGATCTTGAATATGGTGAGACTTCATCAAGCCCATGTAGATCACTAACGTTTGATTACCTCGAGCGAGTGTCGACCAGTCCATATCGTCACTGTCTTCTTTTAAATGCCCTGTAACAAACAGCGCGGATTGCGCATAATCACGGTGAGTCAAAGGGATGCCTGCATAAGCTGTCGCCCCTGCGGCAGCCGTAATGCCGGGGACGACCTGAAAACGCACACCGGCATCAGCCAAAACTTCCAGCTCTTCGCCACCACGACCAAAAACAAAGGGATCACCGCCCTTTATGCGCACCACTTTGTGGCCTTGCTTGGCAAAATCCACCAGCAGCTGATTGGTCTTCTCTTGCGGCACGCTGTGATAACTCGCTCTTTTCCCTACGCACACCAAAATGGTATCGCTTGGGATAAGCGCCATGATCTCTTCAGAGACAAGGTAGTCATAAAGCACGACATCCGCTTGCTGCAGACAGTTTAAGGCTTTTAACGTCAGCAATTCAGGATCGCCAGGCCCGGCCCCGACTAAAGCGACTTCGCCTGATTGAAGTGATTGTTTAGCAAAACGCGGAACCTCGACGGCTTTATTATTCGCCACCAGCCGAGGCTTATTTAAGGGGAACGTCGTTACTGACTCGTTGACTGCCATGTGCTCACTCATCATCCATTGATATCGTATATCTGACATTATGGCGGCGTACGTATATTGCCGGAAATTCTAAAATTTCATTTTTTATTCAAAAAACTGCTAAGCAATTTTTGTTTAGTCTCATTCAAAACGATGAAAAGCCAACAACTCCACCATTAAACCAACCGCAATCACAGTTTTCTGCATGCCAAGCGTAGGGTTGCATCAATATTTGCTAAATTAGTCAACGCACGTTCTCTCTATTAAACTTGGAGCATCTAATGAAGATAGCAGTTAATCCCGTTTCCGTCGCAGTTTTGACTGGCATGTTAACGCTGGCTAGCTCTGCCATGGCAGACACTATCAAGCTGCGAATTATCGAAACAACCGACATTCACACCAATGTGATGGATTACGATTACTATAAAGATCAACCATCACAGAAAATCGGTTTAAGTCGCGCTGCAACGCTGGTTAAACAAGCCCGTTCAGAAGCAGAAAACAGCGTCCTCGTGGATAATGGTGACTTAATTCAAGGCAGTCCGATGGGGGATTACATGGCAGCGAAAGGGATTAACGCTGGCGAAGTCCACCCCGTTTACAAAGCGATGAACCAGTTAGATTACGATGTAGGTAACATTGGTAACCACGAATTTAACTACGGGTTAGATTTTCTGAAAAAAACCATCGACGGGGCGAACTTCCCATATATCAGTGCGAACGTGTTCGATAAAAAAACGGGTGAACACTACTTCAAACCTTATTTGATCAAAACGCACACCTTCAAAGACACTGAGGGTCAAAGCCACGAAATCAAAGTCGGTTACATTGGCTTCGTGCCACCTCAAATTATGGTGTGGGATAAGAAAAATCTAGAAGGCAAAGTCGTCGCCAAAGACATCAAAGAAACCGCGGAGAAGCTCGTTCCTCAAATGAAAAAAGAGGGTGCGGATGTGATTGTGGCGATCCCACACTCTGGCGTTTCAACTGACCCATATAAACTAGACGCAGAAAACTCGGTTTACTACTTAACGGAAGTAGAAGGCATCGATGCGATTGCGTTTGGTCACTCTCACGCCGTATTCCCAGGCAAAGGATTTAAAAATCTTCAAGGCGTCGATAACGAAAAAGGCAGCATCAATGGCGTAACAGCCGTCATGCCAGGCCGCTGGGGCAGTCACGTTGGTGTCATGGACTTACTACTTAAAGAGCAAGACGGTAAGTGGCAAGTAGTAGAAGGCCAAGCAGAAGCTCGCCCTATTTTCGACAACGCGAACAAGAAATCTCTCGCAGAAGCGGATAACGGCATCGTTAACGCACTAAAAGAAGACCATAAAGGCACGCGTGAGTTCGTTAACCAGCCAATTGGTAAAGCGAATGATGTGATGTACAGCTTCCTCGCATTGGTACAAGATGATCCAACCATTCAGATCGTAAACCTAGCACAGAAAGACTACGTGGAGCGCTTTATTCAAGGCGATCCTGATCTCGCTGACATTCCGGTATTGAGTGCAGCTGCGCCGTTTAAAGTGGGCGGCCGTAAAGATGACCCAACGGGCTTCACAGAAGTTGAAGCTGGTCAGCTAACCTTCCGTAACGCCGCTGACCTTTATCTGTACCCGAATACACTCGTGGCAATGAAGGTCAAAGGTAAAGAAGTTAAAGAATGGCTAGAGTGCAGTGCTGGCCAATTCAAGCACATCGATGTGAACAGTCATGAACCTCAGTCTTTGATTGATTGGGATAACTTCCGCACTTATAACTTCGATGTGATTGATGGTGTGAGCTACCAAATCGATATCACTCAACCACCTAAGTACGACGCAGGCTGTAAAGTCATCAACCCGAACTCACAACGTATCGTGAACCTAACGTTCAATGGCAAGCCTGTCGATCCGAAGCAAGATTTCATTATTGCGACGAACAACTACCGTGCGTACAGCAACACCTTCCCTGGTACAGGCCCTGACTTCATCGCGTTCGATTCTCCCGATGAGAACCGATCTGTGATTGCCGCTTACATCTCTCGCGTAAGTGAAGAAAAAGGCGAAGTCACACCAAGTGCTGATAACAACTGGTCGTTCGCTCCGATTAAGTCAAATACCAAGCTAGACATCCGCTTTGAAACATCACCAAGCGATAAAGCAGCACAGTTCATCAAAGCGAATGGACAATACCCGATGAAGCGTGTCGCAACCGATGAGATTGGTTTTGCGATCTACCAAATCGACTTAAACAAATAGCCTCAACCAGACTCAAAATATTAAGCGGCTTCTATAAGCCGCTTTTTTGTCACCAGAAAAAGCCGTTAGAATAGAGAAAATTCTTTGGGAGTATCACATGCACCACGCGCTTTTTTCTGACTTAATCAATCATGGTTTTCTGGAACAAGAAGCCAATCAGCTTATCGAGCACGGCCAGCAGCTTGAACTGCCTACACGACACATTTTGAATCATCAAGGCGAGTGCAGTTCACACATCTACTTTGTGTTGGAAGGCTTATGCCACGCCAGTTACCTGACCGATAAAGGCAAAGAGTTCAGCAAAGAGTTTTACTGGGAAAAAGATTGGATGATTGGCTTTGAAGGCATTATAAAAAATCAGCCTGCCCCGTATTTATTAGAAACGCTGACGCCTTGTGATCTATTTTGCTTACCCATTGAAATAGTGCACCAATGGCGCAAAGAGAAGCATCCGATTTATTTGAAGTTGCTTGAAACACAACTGATGCATAAAGAAAACAAAGAGCGCTTTATGTTGCTCTACTCACCGGAAGAACGCTACCAATTATTTTGCGCCCATTACCCTGATTTAGAACAACGCATTACAGACAGTCAAATTGCAGCTTATTTAGGAATAACCGCCATCAGTTTAAGTCGTATAAAAACGCGCTTAAAGAAAGACATGAATGACTAAAACGCAAAAGGCGCTTCATTCGAAGCGCCTTCCTAATTCAGAGGGTATCTTATTACTTCAGAATACGAGCTCGGAATTGACGACCTTTCATCTTACCGTTACTAATGATCTGTAGCGCTTTCTTCGCCACTGACTTTTCGACCGCCACGTAAGAGCGCATCGCCATTAATTGGATCTTACCCACTTGTGCACCAGTAATGCCGCCTTTGCCGGTCAAACAACCTAAAATATCACCCGCACGAACTTTTTGCTTCTTACCACCATCGATATTGATCGTCACCATTTTTGCTTGATAAGGCTGTTGGTTTGATTTCGCTGGCAGCGTTGCTGGAACCACATCCATATCCAAGTACTCTTCGATACGGGCAACGCGTAAACCGTCTTTTTCACCAAAGAAGCTGAATGCCAAGCCGTTACTGCCAGCACGACCGGTACGGCCAATACGGTGTACATGTACTTCAGGGTCTCGAGACAGTTCAAAGTTAAACACCGCATCTAGGTTGTCCACATCCAAACCGCGAGCAGCAACGTCAGTAGCCACTAGAATAGAAACACTCTTGTTCGCAAACTGAACCAACGCTTGGTCACGCTCACGCTGTTCTAGATCACCATGAAGGTCAATGACACTGAAACCTTTGTGGTGTAGTTCATCTGCCACATTCTGTACTTCTTTCTTGGTGTTACAGAACACCACCGCCGACTCTGGCTGATGAGTCAAAAGTAGATTGGCCAATGCTTCATCACGCGCTTCTGAGCCTTCTACCTTATAAAAGTACTGTGCGATGCTCGACGTATCATGAGTTGCTTCGACTTTAATCAGCTCTGGTGATTGCATAATACGCTGAGCAATCTGTTCAATTTTCTCTGGGAAGGTGGCGCTGAAAAGCAGCGTTTGACGTTGCTTCGGCGCAGCCTCAATGATCGCATCCAGCGCGTCTTGAAAGCCCATGTCCAACATGCGGTCAGCTTCATCCAATACCAACGTATTCAGCTCTTCAAGATTAATTCGGCCCTTTTCAAGGTGATCGAGAATACGACCAGGTGTTCCCACCAGAATATGAGCACCATGCTCTAGTGAGCCAATCTGAGGCCCCATCGGCATCCCACCACACAAAGTCAGCACTTTGATATTATGAATACCACGACCTAACGTACGGATCTCTTTCGCCACCTGATCAGCCAACTCACGCGTGGGGCACAACACCAAAGATTGCACCCGGAAGCGCTTTACGTTGAGGTTGGATAACACACCGAGGCCAAACGCTGCCGTTTTACCCGAGCCAGTTTTACCCTGACCAATCACATCACGCTGATTCAAAATCGCTGGCAAGCTGAGCGCTTGAATTGGCGTCATATGGGTATAGTTCAATGAATCAAGCGTTTCTAGTAGCGCTGGATTTAGCCCTACTTGGTCAAAAGTTTGTTTGCTCACAGGGTAGTATCCTCAGGTGGGATGAAAAAGAGGGCACATTATCGCCAGATTTGTCACGAAGACCAGTTAAAATTAACCATAGTTAATGAGTAATTACAGAAAACGACGTAAAGTCAGCGGCATACTCTCATTAATGGATATTGGAAATGATCAACTGGACTGCCCAACCTTTCTCTCAACTGACAACCATACAACTGTATGAGATGCTGCGCCTGCGCGTTGATGTCTTTGTGGTGGAGCAAACCTGTCCTTATCCTGAACTGGACGGCAAAGATACACTAGAAGGCGTTTTTCACCTATTGGGCTATAAAGGCAAGGAGCTGGTTGCTTGTGCGCGCTTACTGCCTGCGGGTACAACATATGACAATGTGAGTATCGGTCGTGTGGTAACCAAACAAAGCGCTCGAGGTAGTGGTCTTGGACATGAACTTCTTGAGCAAGCCCTACAATATTGCCAACAGCTATGGTCAGGTCAGACGATCGATATTGGCGCGCAAGAACATCTGATGGCTTTCTATGCGAGTCATGGCTTTAAGGTCATTTCCGAAAGCTACCTGGAAGATGGTATCCCTCATGTGGATATGCGCCGAGTAAGCTAAATGTCACCACACCTGCTAGCGTTACTCCTACTGGTTATCGGTAACTTGGCGGCATCACTCTCCGATGTCGCCGTCAAACTGATTGAGGGCGGCATCAGCCCTTTCCAATATATGTTTGTGCGCCAGTTGGCTTCACTGCTGATCATCTTGCCTTTTTACCTCAAACAAAAACCGAATAAGCGCAGCCTAAAACAAGCACCTATCACCTTGTTGCGAGCCCACCTTATATTGATTGGTAGCGGCTGTATGATGGTTGCAGTCACTCACCTCCCTCTCGCTACCGCTAACGCCATCTTTTACGCAGCACCCATTTTAATGTTGCCACTGTCAATATTGTTCCTAAAAGAGCACCCACCACTGAGTAAGATCTTGCTCACTTGCTTTGGCTTCCTCGGAGTCTTAGTGGTGCTCAGACCGGATCATTTTCATTGGGCTGCGTTGTTTGCACTCGGCACAGCAATCACACTGGCGATGTTCAATATATTGGTAAGAAAGCTGCCCAGTGAACAATCGGTCGTCACCACACTTTGGTGGACAACACTGTTCTCGTTGCCTATCTCCACAATATTAGCTAGGTTTTACTGGCAACCTATGACTTGGCACGAACTGGCGTTCGTGATCGCGAGTGCCGTGTGCATCTTAAGTTATAATGGCTTAGCTGTTTTGGCGTATCAGAAAGCTCCGGCTGGAGACATTGCCTTAGCGGAATATTCAGGCTTAGTGTTTGTAACACTATTCGGGATATGGTGGTTTGATGAGATTCCGGATTGGCTGACGGCAATAGGGATCCTAGTGATCGTACTGCCTCTCTTACCATGGAATAAGAGAAAACAGCGCGTCAATCAACAGACACAAGATTGAACATATTGAGCAGCCATACACAAGCAACTGGCGGATACAAACAAGGCGCGAATCAAAGGCCTCTAGAATAGTTACTAGTGAATGTTATTTGTTACGACCGAATGTCCCATCAGATAAACGGAAAAACATCACCGAATCGCCACTTTTCTCCAGCTGAAGCATATCTAATTTTCCATCATTAGCGAGCTTAAAGCGCACCAACTGACCTTGCTTGATTCGACTCAGAGGTTTGTCACTGCCTTCTATTTTGACCAAGGCGTTTAAGTCTGCCATCGGCAGTTGGTTGCTGCGGAATACTTGAGCTAACGTATCACCGTTCTTTACCGTGTACTCTTTCCATTGCTCAGACTTCTTTGGTTCTGAGTTTTGCACTGAACGCTGCTCACTCAAGCTTTGTGCATTCAGCTGGATTGCGACACGTTGAGTGTCAACCGGAGATTCCACCACTGCTTGCTTATCCTTAGGAGCAGGGATGAGCAAAAGCAAAAAGACCACTGGTAGCAGCACCATTAAAGCACGTTGGTGTAACTTAGGAAGGTGTTGCCAAAATTGGGCAATCGGCTGAATGATTTGCTGCCACTTGGCCTTGCTGACCGGCTGCTTCCAATCGATAGCAGCGAGCTTTTGTTTCATCAATTCGACGTAGTCGACTTGCTGCTTTTTCTTTCTGCGACGATTCATGGTAATGAGTCCCTTAATACTTCTGACACCAGTATAAAAATACCAGCGCGGAGAGTATATGTTTTTCACCAAAGTAAAATGCGTTTTGGCTGAAATTGGCAAAGATTTCACTTGGAGTAAGAGATAAGTCACACCCTTGATGCCCTAATAAGACATTCCACTACAATCGTTTAAACCTACGCGTGAAACTGATATCCTGTTGCTTTCCTCACTCGAAATAAGAGCGACATTCATGTCTGAAATTAAATTTGAAACTGCTGAACAAAAAGCAAGCTACGGCATTGGTCTGCAAATGGGTCAGCAACTTGCAGGTTCTGGTCTAGAAGGCCTTAACGTTGATGCTATCGCAGCGGGTATTGCAACAGCACTAACTGGC
Source organism: Vibrio sp. PNB23_22_6 (assembly GCF_052877535.1). NCBI lineage: Bacteria > Pseudomonadati > Pseudomonadota > Gammaproteobacteria > Vibrionales > Vibrionaceae > Vibrio > Vibrio sp. PNB23_22_6. The sequence goes on from NZ_JBNFXP010000017.1 coordinate 80,425, forward strand.
GACATGCCAGCGATCGAAATTGACGAAATCAACAACGCACTGCAAGAGCTACACACTCGCGCAGAAGCCGTTCGTCAAGAAGCAGCAAAAGCAGCAGCAGCTGAAGGCGAAGCGTTCCTAAAAGATAACGCTCTACGTCCTGAAGTAAACGTACTTGAATCTGGTCTTCAGTACGAAATCATCACTGAAGGTAACGGTGAAATCCCAACTTCTGATAAACAAGTTCGCGTTCACTACCACGGTGAACTCACTGACGGCACGGTATTCGACAGTTCTGTATCTCGCGGTCAACCAGCTGAATTCCCTGTAACTGGCGTAATCAAAGGCTGGGTAGAAGCACTTCAGCTAATGCCTGTGGGTTCTAAGTGGAAACTGTACATCCCACAAGATCTTGCATATGGTGAGCGTGGCGCCGGTGCTGCTATCCCTCCATTCGCAGCACTAGTATTCGAAGTAGAACTACTAGACATCCTATAATCGATACTGATTAGTGATATTTTAAAGCGGCACTCCACGTGTCGCTTTTTTTTTGTCTACAATTTATTCGGACTCACTCCCGATTAGTAAGGACAAAGAATGAAAAAACTGAATCTACTTTTAACCTGCCTTATTCTTTCAACACCGGCTTTGGCCGATACGCTCATCCAAGAAACTGAAGGAGAATTGGAAAAAGCAAAGCAAAGCACTGAAGATGTAATGAAAAAAGCGGAAACTGACTCCGATACGTTACTAAAAGATGCGGAAGGAGAAACGGATAAAGCAATGAAAAGTGCCGATGACCTAGTGAAAGGGGTAGAGCTCGAGCACAGTAATCCCATTGCTGAAGCGGTAGGGAAAAAGCTCACTATTTCTACCGACATGGCCGCATCTGGCACTAGTGCTATGCTCGCTTATGCGGAAAGCAAGCTAACAGGGGACAACTTATCCGAATTGAACAAGTTAGTTCCAGGATTGTCAGATCTCACCGATATAAGTCTGACCATGGGCTCTATCGATAGCATGGATAAGGTTAAAAGTGCATTCAGTAACGCAGGCTTAGACGCCTCTCAAGTTGCCGAATTTTCACCGATCATATTAGATTACCTTAAACAGCAAGGAGCAACGAGCAATCTATTGGGTGCACTAAGCTCTCTATGGAGTGAGTGAGACGTTGTATAGATATGTACGTTGACTTTTAAGAGTCAGCGAATACAAAAAAGCCGAGCTGATGCTCGGCTTTTTTTGTTCTTACGAACTGATTACTCAGCAGCTTCTTCAGCCGCTGGGCGATCTACAAGCTCAATGTAAGCCATTGGAGCTTTGTCACCAGCACGGAAGCCAGCTTTTAGGATACGAGTGTAACCGCCCTGACGAGCAGCAAAACGTGGACCTAGTTCGTTAAACAGTTTTGCAACTACTTCGTTATCACGAGTACGTGCAAATGCTAGACGACGGTTAGCAACACTGTCAGTCTTAGCTAGTGTAATCAAAGGCTCAACTACGCGACGTAGCTCTTTTGCTTTTGGCAAAGTAGTCTTGATAACTTCATGACGTACTAGAGAGCTAGCCATGTTGCTGAACATCGCTTTGCGATGTGAGCTGTTGCGGTTGAGTTGACGACCACTCTTACGATGGCGCATGACCTAATCCTTCTAACTAGTATCGATTAATCTTCAGCGATTGATGCAGGTGGCCAGTTTTCTAGGCGCATGCCCAGAGACAGACCACGTGACGCAAGTACGTCTTTAATCTCAGTAAGAGATTTCTTACCAAGGTTAGGCGTTTTAAGTAGCTCAACCTCAGTACGTTGTACTAGATCACCGATGTAGTGAATCGCTTCTGCTTTCAGACAGTTAGCAGAGCGAACTGTTAGTTCAAGATCGTCTACAGGACGCAGTAGGATCGGATCGAATTCTGGCTTCTCTTCCTTCTCCTCAGGTACACGTACATCACGAAGATCTACGAACGCATCCAATTGCTCAGCAAGAATAGTAGCTGCGCGACGGATTGCTTCCTCAGGTTCTAGAGTTCCGTTTGTTTCCATATCGATAACAAGCTTGTCTAAGTCAGTACGCTGCTCTACACGAGCTGCTTCTACAGCGTAGGCAATTTTGTCTACTGGGCTGTAAGTAGCATCTACTAGTAGACGACCGATTGGACGCTCATCTTCTTCGTTATGGATACGCGCAGAAGCTGGAACATAACCACGACCACGTTCTACTTTAATACGCATTGCGATTTCAGCGTTGTCATCCGTTAGATGACAAATAACGTGTTCTGGGTTAGCGATCTCTACATCACCATCATGGGTGATGTCACCTGCAACCACAGGGCCCGAGCCTGATTTGTTCAGCGTAATGAACACTTCATCTTTGCCTTCGGCAACGCGAACAGCCAAACCTTTAAGGTTTAGAAGGATTTCAAGAATATCTTCTTGTACACCTTCTTTCGTGCTGTACTCATGAAGTACGCCTTCAATCTCTACTTCTGTGACTGCACAACCAGGCATAGAAGATAGAAGAATGCGGCGAAGTGCATTACCTAGAGTATGACCAAAGCCACGCTCTAATGGCTCAAGAGTTACTTTTGCGTGAGTCGAGCTGATCTGTTCGATGTCAACTAGACGTGGCTTAAGAAATTCTGTTACAGAACCCTGCATTGTGTCCTCTCTTTAGTTTAACCTTACTTAGAGTAAAGCTCGACGATCAATTGTTCGTTGATGTCAGCTGATAGATCAGAACGCTCAGGCATACGCTTGAATGTACCTTCCATCTTGCCACCATCTACTTCAATCCAAGTTGGTTTTTCACGTTGTTCAGCAACTTCTAGAGCCGCTTTAATACGAGCTTGCTGTTTAGCTTTCTCGCGGATAGATACAACGTCATTAGCCGTTACTTTGAAAGAAGGAACGTTTACAACTTTACCGTTAACTAGGATAGCTTTGTGGCTAACTAGCTGACGTGCTTCTGCGCGAGTTGCGCCAAAGCCCATGCGGTAAACTACGTTATCAAGACGACCTTCAAGAAGCTGAAGTAGGTTTTCACCCGTGTTGCCTTTTAGGCGAGCAGCTTCTTTGTAGTAGTTACGGAATTGTTTTTCTAGAACGCCGTACATACGACGAACTTTTTGCTTCTCACGAAGCTGAACGCCATACTCAGATAGACGACCGCGACGAGCGCCGTGTACACCTGGTGCGTTATCAATTTTACACTTGGTATCGATCGCGCGAACACCAGACTTAAGAAATAAGTCAGTGCCTTCACGACGGCTAAGCTTCAGCTTAGGACCCAAATATCTTGCCATGATTCTTCTCCAATAGTCCTAGAAACGTTATACGCGACGTTTCTTAGGTGGACGACAACCGTTATGAGGGATTGGTGTAGCATCTACAATGTTTGTGATGCGGAAACCAGCTGCGTTCAGTGCGCGAACAGTAGATTCACGACCTGGACCAGGACCCTTAACCATAACTTCCAAGTTCTTTAGACCGTATTCTTTAGCCATTTCAGCACAACGCTCAGCAGCAACCTGTGCAGCGAACGGAGTAGATTTACGAGAACCACGGAAACCAGAACCACCAGCAGTAGCCCAAGCTAGAGCGTTACCTTGACGGTCAGTAATGGTTACGATTGTGTTATTGAAAGAAGCATGGATGTGCGCAACGCCATCTGCAACTTGCTTGCGTACGCGCTTACGAGCGCGAGTTGGTTGTTTAGCCATTGTACTCTACCTTCCCGATTATTTCTTGATCGGCTTACGCGGACCCTTACGGGTGCGAGCGTTGGTTTTAGTACGCTGTCCACGTAGTGGTAGACTGCGACGATGACGAAGACCACGGTAACAGCCAAGGTCCATAAGACGCTTGATGTTCATTGATACTTCACGACGTAGATCACCTTCTACAGTGTATTTAGCTACACCATCACGCAGTTGATCGATCTGCTCTTCAGTTAGTTCACTGATCTTAACATCTTCAGCAATACCCACTTCAGCTAGAATAGCTTGAGAGCGAGTTTTACCGATGCCGTAGATTGACGTTAGTGCAATTACAGCATGTTTTTGATCAGGAATGTTAATGCCGGCTATACGGGCCATTATTCACTCCTAAGTGTTTCTTAAAAAGAATTAGCCGCAGCAAAGCCCGTTATGGATACGCTGCGGAGTGCTACTTCTTTTGCACGCAAAAGGTAGGCCGAGAAATATACTCGACCTATCCTTCATTTTCAAGTAAAAATTTCTGCTAATTAGCCTTGGCGCTGTTTGTGCTTTGGCTCACTGCAAATCACGCGAACAACACCGTTGCGCTTGATTACTTTACAGTTACGGCAGATTTTTTTAACGGAAGCACGAACTTTCATTGCTAAACTCCGTAATTGAAACTGAGTCTACCACCGTATTAACGGCCGTAGCCTTTCAGATTCGCTTTCTTCAACACAGAATCATACTGTTGAGACATCAGATGAGTCTGTACCTGTGCCATAAAGTCCATGATAACAACAACTACGATAAGTAGTGATGTACCGCCGAAGTAGAAACGTACGTTCCACGCGACCATCATAAACTCGGGAATCAGACAGATAAAGGTAATGTACAGTGCACCAGCAAGGGTTAAACGTGTCATCACTTTATCAATGTATTTCGCTGTCTGCTCACCTGGGCGGATGCCGGGTACGAATGCACCTGACTTCTTCAAGTTATCTGCTGTTTCACGCGGGTTGAAAACCAACGCCGTGTAGAAGAAACAGAAGAAAATAATTGCTGCTGCATAAAGCATTACATACAGCGGCTGACCTGGGCTAAGAGCCAAAGACACGTCAGTTAACCAACCGAACGCGCTGCTCTCACCGTTCTGACCAAACCACTGAGCCAGTGTTCCTGGGAACAGGATAATACTTGATGCAAAAATCGCAGGAATAACACCAGCCATATTAATTTTAAGTGGCAAGTGTGAGCTTTGCGCAGCAAATACTTTACGACCTTGTTGACGCTTAGCGTAGTTAACGACGATTCGACGCTGACCACGTTCCATGAAAACAACGAAGTAAATTACTGCAAAAGCTAATACTGCGATTAACAGTAGAAGAAGTACATGCAATTCACCTTGACGCGCTTGCTCGATTGTTTGACCGATTGCTGAAGGCAATCCAGCAACAATACCTGCAAAAATCAGAATGGAAATACCATTACCGATTCCTCGCTCTGTAATTTGTTCACCTAACCACATTAGGAACATGGTACCGGTTACTAAACTTACGGTAGCAATTAGCGTAAACATGGTTTGGTTCATTACAACCAAATTGTCGACCATGTTTGGTAAGCCTGTTGCAATACCAATAGCTTGGAATGTTGCAAGTACAAGCGTGCCGTAGCGTGTATATTGGCTGATCTTACGACGGCCTGCTTCACCCTCTTTTTTGAGTTCCGCTAACGCTGGATGAACTACAGTTAGCAATTGGACAACAATAGAAGCCGAAATATACGGCATGATGCCCAATGCTAATATAGATGCACGCTCAAGAGCACCACCGGAGAACATGTTAAACATTTCTACGATGGTACCTTTTTGCTGTTCGAACAAATCGGCAAGTACAGCAGCGTCAATACCAGGGATCGGCACAAAAGAGCCGGCTCGGAATACTAAAAGTGCACCAATTACGAATAATAAGCGCGACTTTAGTTCACTTAAGCCGCTCTGAGCACTACGAAAATCTTGTCCTGGTTTCTTAGCCATCTGTACCTCGTTCCTCGAGATTATGCCTCGATTTTACCGCCTGCAGCTTCGATTGCAGCTTTAGCGCCTTTAGTCACACGTAGACCTTTAACAGTCACTGCTTTGTTGATTTCACCAGAAAGAACAACTTTAACAAATTCGATGTTCTTAGTGATGATGTTAGCAGCTTTAAGGCTGTTTAGATCAACCACGTCACCAGAAACTTTCGCTAGCTCAGCTAGACGAACTTCAGCAGACACTAGGCTCTTACGAGAAGTGAAACCGAATTTTGGTAGACGTTGTTTCAGAGGCATTTGACCGCCTTCGAAACCTGGACGAACTTTACCGCCAGAACGTGATTTTTGACCTTTGTGACCACGGCCACCAGTTTTACCTAGGCCCGAACCGATACCGCGACCTAGACGCTTAGGAGCGTGCTTAGAACCAGCAGCCGGTGCAAGAGTATTCAAACGCATTCTGATTACTCCTCAACTTTAACCATGTAGTAAACCTTGTTGATCATACCGCGTACGCACGGAGTATCTTCAAGTTCTACTGTGTGGTTGATTTTACGAAGACCTAAACCGCGCAAAGTAGCTTTGTGCTTTGGTAGGCGACCAATTGAGCTTTTAGTTTGAGTTACTTTAATAGTTGCCATGGTGTTCTTACTCCGAAATAGCTTCAACAGTTAGACCACGTTTAGCAGCAACCATTTCTGGTGACTTAACGCTACCTAGTGCATCGATCGTTGCACGAACGATGTTGATAGGGTTCGTAGAACCGTATGCTTTAGATAGTACGTTATGTACGCCAGCAACTTCTAGTACTGCACGCATCGCACCACCTGCGATAACACCAGTACCTTCTGCAGCAGGCTGCATGTAAACTTTAGAGCCCGAGTGGCGACCTTTCACTGGGTGGTGAAGTGTGCCTTCGTTTAGCGCGATAGTAGTCATGTTACGACGCGCTTTTTCCATTGCTTTTTGAATCGCTGCAGGTACTTCACGAGCTTTGCCGTAACCGAAACCTACACGACCGTTACCGTCACCAACTACTGTTAGTGCAGTGAAGCTCATGATTCGACCACCTTTAACCGTTTTAGAAACACGGTTAACTGCGATTAGCTTTTCTTGCAAATCATTCGCTTGAACTTGTTGTTCTTTAGCCATCTTCCAACCCTACCTTAGAATTTCAGACCAGCTTCGCGAGCAGATTCTGCTAGCGCCGCCACTCGACCGTGGTATTGGAAACCAGAACGATCAAATGCAACTGCAGTTACGCCTTTTTCAAGAGCGCGTTCTGCAACAGCTTTACCTACTGCTTTTGCTGCATCGATGTTACCAGTGTATTTCACTTGCTCACGGATCGCTTTTTCTACAGTAGAAGCTGCTGCGATAACCTCAGAGCCGTTAGCCGCGATAACCTGTGCGTACACGTGACGAGGAGTACGGTGTACAACTAGGCGAGTCGCACCCAGTTCTGCAATCTTACGACGTGCACGTGTAGCACGACGGATGCGAGATGCTTTCTTATCCATAGTGTTACCTTACTTCTTCTTAGCTTCTTTAGTACGCACATTTTCATCTGCGTAACGAACACCTTTACCTTTGTAAGGCTCAGGTTGACGGTAAGAACGAATGTCAGCTGCAACTTGACCAACTAGTTGCTTATCACAACCAGTAATAACGATCTCAGTTTGAGTTGGACATTCTGCTTTAATACCCGCTGGCAGTTCATGCTCAACTGGGTGTGAGAAGCCTAGTGTTAGACCTACAGCGTTGCCTTTGATAGCAGCACGGTAACCAACACCTTTAAGTGTTAGCTTCTTAGTAAAGCCTTCAGTAACACCAACAACCATGTTGTTTACAAGTGCACGTGCAGTACCTGCTTGTGCCCATGCGTTAACAACACCTTCTTTAGGACCGAAAGTTAGGTTGTTTTCTTCCTGAGCGATAACAACCGCGTTGTTAAGAACGCGAGTCAGTTCGCCTTTAGCACCTTTTACAGTGATTTCTTGGCCGTTTAGTTTCACCTCTACGCCAGCTGGAATAGCGACAGGTGCTTTTGCAACACGAGACATAGTCTACTCCTATTAAGCTACGTAACAGATGATTTCACCGCCAAGACCTGCTTTACGCGCAGCGCGGTCTGACATCAGACCCTTGGAAGTAGAAACGATAGCAATACCAAGACCACCCATTACAGAAGGAAGTTGATCTTTCTTCTTGTAAACACGTAGACCTGGACGAGAAACACGTTTAAGTTGCTCGATTACTGGTTTAGCTTGGAAGTACTTAAGTGTAACTTCTAGCTCAGGTTTTGCTTCGCCTTCAACAGCGAAGTCAACGATGTAACCTTCAGCTTTTAGTAGTGCAGCGATTGCAACTTTAAGCTTTGAAGAAGGCATTTTAACAGCAACTTTGTTTGCTGCCTGACCGTTACGAACGCGGGTCAGCATATCCGAAATCGGATCTTGCATGCTCATATGATTTACTCCAAATGATTAAGTGGCAATTACCAGCTAGCCTTACGAAGACCCGGAATCTCGCCTTTCATGCAAGCTTCACGAACCTTAATACGGCTTAGACCGAACTTACGTAGGTAACCGTGTGGACGACCAGTTTGGTTGCAACGGTTGCGCTGACGTGATGCACTTGAATCACGTGGAAGAGATTGCAGTGTAAGAACTGCGTTCCAACGATCTTCTTCAGATGCGTTTACATCGCTGATGATAGCTTTTAGCGTTGCGCGCTTTTCAGCGAACTTAGCTACTAGCTGTGCACGTTTAGCTTCACGTGCTTTCATTGATTGTTTAGCCATAACAGTAACCCTTCACCTTACTTACGGAATGGGAAGTTAAAGGCAGCCAGCAGAGCACGGCCTTCCTCATCAGTACCAGCAGACGTCGTAATAGTGATGTCTAAACCGCGTACACGATCAACTTTATCAAAGTCGATTTCCGGGAAGATGATTTGCTCGCGAACGCCCATGCTGTAGTTACCGCGTCCGTCAAAAGACTTAGCGCTAACACCACGGAAGTCACGTACTCGTGGAAGAGCGATCGAAATTAGACGCTCAAGAAAATCCCACATACGTTCGCCACGCAAGGTTACTTTACAACCGATAGGGTAGCCTTCACGGATTTTGAAACCAGCAACAGATTTACGCGCTTTAGTGATAAGTGGCTTTTGACCAGAGATCGTTGCCATATCAGCAGCTGCGTTTTCTAGCAGTTTCTTATCGTTGATTGCTTCACCAACACCCATGTTTAGGGTGATTTTCTCGATTCTAGGGACTTGCATGACGCTTGTGTAGCTAAACTGTTTGGTCAGTTCAGCGACTACAGACGACTTGTAGTAATCATGCAGTTTCGCCATAGTAGAACTCCAAATTACTTCTATTAGTTAGAAACGATTTCGTTGTTAGATTTAAAGAAACGAACTTTCTTACCATCTTCAAAACGGAAACCGATACGGTCAGCTTTACCAGTAGCTGCGTTAAAGATCGCCACGTTAGATACGTCGATCGCTGCTTCTTGCTCTACGATACCGCCTTGGATACCTAGTGCTGGAACAGGTTTCTGATGTTTCTTAACAAGGTTGATGCCTTCAACGATAACTTTACCAGTTGCTAGGACCTTAGTTACTTTACCTTTCTTGCCTTTGTCTTTACCAGCAAGAACGATTACTTCGTCATTACGACGGATTTTAGCTGCCATTTCTACGTGCTCCTTACAGAACTTCTGGAGCCAGTGAAACGATCTTCATGAACTTATCGCCACGAAGTTCGCGTGTCACAGGACCAAAGATACGTGTACCGATTGGTTGCTCAGTAGTGTTATTCAACAGTACGCAAGCATTTCGGTCGAAGCGAATGACAGAACCGTCAGGACGACGTACGCCTTTACGGGTGCGCACTACAACCGCCTTCATAACGTCACCTTTCTTAACTTTACCGCGAGGAATTGCTTCCTTAACAGTAACTTTGATGACGTCACCGATATGTGCATAACGGCGGTGTGAGCCACCCAGAACCTTAATACACATTACGCTGCGTGCGCCTGAGTTATCAGCTGCGTCCAGCATACTTTGCATTTGGATCATGTTAGTGCTCCGCTAAATATTAATAACTAGACCCATCACGGGTCGGGCTGCCTCTTTATAAGGGACGCGAATTGTACCACCCTTTTTCGTGATTGGGTAGTCAAAAAATAAACGGCTCCAAAAAAAATTTTGGAGCCGTTTTCTATCATAGACTAAAGAAGATTACATCTTCGCTTTTTCTACGACTTTCACCAAAGTCCAAGACTTAGTCTTAGACAGTGGACGACACTCAGCGATTTCAACTGTGTCGCCTAGGCCACACTCATTGTTTTCGTCGTGTGCGTGTACTTTAGTTGTGCGTTTTACGAACTTACCGTAAATTGGGTGTTTTACGAAACGTTCGATAGCAACTACGATAGACTTGTCCATCTTGTCGCTAACTACACGACCTTGTTGAGTACGTTTTACTTCGCTCATTATGCGCCTGCCTTCTCAGTCAAAACAGTTTTCACACGTGCGATATCACGGCGTACAGCTTTCAGAGTATGAGTTTGCTGTAGTTGACCAGTCGCTGCTTGCATGCGCAAGTTGAACTGTTCACGTAGCAAATTCAATAGCTCAGCGTTAAGCTCTTCAACGCTTTTTTCGCGTAGATCTTGTGCTTTCATCACATCACCTGCTTAATTACAAATGTAGTCTTGAATGGCAGTTTACGTGCCGCTAGGCGGAACGCTTCACGAGCCAATTCTTCAGGTACACCACCCATTTCGTACATAACCTTACCAGGTTGGATTTGGGCTACCCAGTACTCAACGTTACCTTTACCCTTACCTTGACGAACTTCAAGTGGTTTTTCTGTGATAGGCTTGTCTGGGAACACACGGATCCAGATTTTACCTTGACGCTTAACGTGACGTGTCATTGCACGACGTGCCGCTTCGATTTGACGAGCAGTTAGACGGCCACGGCCAACAGCTTTAAGACCGAATTCGCCGAAGCTTACATCAGTACCTTTAGCTAGACCACGGTTACGACCTGTCTGAACCTTACGGAACTTAGTACGTTTAGGTTGTAGCATCTGTCGACTCCTTACTTACGGCCTTTACGCTGCTTCTTAGGCTTATCAGCCTTAGGCTCTACAGCGTTAGCTGCTGGCATACCACCTAGGATCTCACCTTTGAAGATCCAAGTTTTAATGCCGATCACACCGTATTGAGTGTGAGCCGAAGAAGTTGCGTAATCAATGTCAGCACGTAGAGTGTGTAGAGGCACACGGCCTTCACGGTACCACTCAGAACGTGCAATTTCAGCGCCGCCTAGACGACCGCTTACTTCCACTTTGATGCCTTTAGCACCTAGACGCATTGCGTTTTGTACCGCGCGCTTCATAGCACGACGGAACATAACACGACGCTCTAGCTGAGACGCGATGCTATCACCAACAAGCTGAGCATCTAGCTCAGGCTTGCGTACTTCAGCGATATTGATTTGCGCTGGTACGCCTGCAATTTTCGCTACAGCTGCGCGTAGTTTCTCAACGTCTTCACCTTTCTTACCGATTACAACGCCAGGACGAGCAGTGTGAATAGTCACACGGATGCTCTTAGCTGGACGTTCGATAACGATACGTGAAAGAGATGCTTTTTGTAGTTCCTTAGTTAGGAACTGACGTACCTTGAAGTCGCCGTCTAGGTTGTCAGCGAAATCTTTGGTGTTAGCAAACCATGTAGCATTCCAAGGCTTAACGATGCCTAGACGAATACCATTAGGATGTACTTTTTGACCCATTGCTTACTCTCCTAGTCTCTAGCGATCTGCTACAACAACAGTGATGTGGCTTGAACGCTTCAAGATACGATCCGCACGACCTTTAGCACGAGGCATAATACGCTTCATGGTTGGGCCTTCATCTACAAAGATTTTTGCGACATTCAGATCGTCAATATCTGCACCTTCGTTGTGCTCCGCGTTAGCGATAGCAGACTCTAGAACTTTCTTAACTAGTACAGCAGCTTTTTTGTTGCTGAACGTTAGGATTTCTAGAGCTTGGTCAACAGATTTACCACGGATTAGATCCGCAACTAAGCGAGCTTTCTGAGGCGAAATGCGAGCAAAGTTATGTTTAGCAATAGCTTCCATTATTTACTCCTTAACGCTTCTTAGCTTTCTTATCCGCAGCGTGGCCGCGGTAAGTGCGAGTTGGTGCGAATTCACCCAGTTTGTGACCGATCATTTCTTCGGTAACGAAAACTGGAACGTGCTGACGACCATTATGGACAGCGATGGTCAAACCGATCATCGTAGGGATGATCATTGAACGACGGGACCAAGTCTTAAGTGGCTTTTTGTCTCCGCTTTCCACCGCTTTCTCTACCTTCTTCAGCAAGTGTAGGTCAATAAAAGGACCTTTCTTGAGAGAACGTGGCATGGCGATTCCTCTTTATATAGATTACTTGTTACGACGACGTACGATGTACTTGTCAGTGCGTTTGTTCTTACGAGTCTTGAAGCCTTTAGTAGGCATACCCCATGGTGATACTGGGTGACGACCGCCAGATGTGCGACCTTCACCACCACCGTGTGGGTGATCAACCGGGTTCATTACTACACCACGTACGGTTGGACGTACGCCGCGCCAGCGTGAAGCACCAGCTTTACCAAGTTCACGTAGCATGTGCTCAGAGTTACCAACTTCACCGATCGTTGCACGACCTTCAGAAAGAACTTTGCGCATCTCGCCAGAACGTAGACGGATAGTTACGTACGCACCGTCGCGAGCAACGATTTGAGCGTAAGCACCAGCCGAACGAGCTAGCTGACCACCTTTACCAGGCTTAAGTTCAACGTTATGTACAGTTGAACCTACTGGGATGTTACGCATTGGTAGAGTGTTACCAGCTTTAATAGCTGCATCTACGCCTGACTGGATAACATCACCAGCTTTTAGACCTTTAGGTGCTAGGATGTAGCGACGCTCACCGTCTTTGTAAAGAACTAGAGCAATGTTTGCGCTACGGTTTGGATCGTATTCTAGACGCTCAACTGTCGCTGGGATACCGTCTTTAGTACGTTTGAAGTCAACTACACGGTAGTGGTGCTTGTGACCACCGCCGATGTGACGTACTGTGATACGACCGTTGTTGTTACGACCGCCATTCTTAGAGTTTTTCTCTAGAAGTGGTGCGTATGGCTTACCCTTGTGTAGGTCAGCGTTAACAACTTTAACAACGTGACGACGACCAGGGGAAGTCGGCTTACATTTAACAATAGCCATTCTTAACTACTCCTGTTATTCCGCGCCGCCAACAAAGTCAAGATCTTGACCTTCTTTCAAAGTAACGTACGCTTTCTTAACGTCGCTGCGGCGACCTTGGCGTAGACCTTGACGTTTGGTCTTACCCTTAGTGATAAGAGTATTTACAGACTTAACTTCAACTTCAAATAGCTTTTCTACAGCTGCTTTGATCTCTTTCTTAGTTGCATCTTTAGCTACTTTGAAAACGATAGTGTTCGCTTTCTCAGCTGCCATAGTTGCTTTTTCAGAGATGTGCGGAGCACGTAGAACTTTTAGGATACGCTCTTCAGTGATCATGCTAGCATCTCCTCAACTTGCTTAACTGCTTCAGCAGTCATTACAACTTTGTCGAACGCGATCAGTGAAACTGGGTCGATACCAGCAACATCACGAGCGTCAACTTTGTATAGGTTACGAGCTGCTAGGAATAGATTCTCATCTACTTCGCTAGTCACGATAAGCGCGTCAGTTAGCTCAAGCTCTTTTAGCTTAGCTACAAGCTCTTTAGTTTTTGGTGCTTCTACTGAGAAGTTATCAACAACGATTAGACGCTCTTGACGAACTAGCTCAGAAAGAATGCTCTTCATAGCACCACGGTACATTTTTTTGTTTACTTTTTGGCTGTGATCTTGTGGTTTCGCAGCAAAAGTAACACCACCTGTACGCCAGATTGGGCTACGAATTGTACCAGCACGTGCACGGCCAGTACCTTTTTGACGCCATGGCTTAGCGCCACCGCCAGAAACTTCTGAACGTGTTTTTTGAGCACGAGTACCTTGACGAGCACCTGCTGCGTACGCAACAACTACTTGGTGTACAAGAGCTTCGTTAAACTCACGTCCGAAAGTAGCTTCGGAAACAGTTAGTGCATCAGCACCTTTAACCATTAATTCCATTACTTACTCCTGAGACGTTATGCTTTAACAGCTGGTTTAACGATCACGTTGCCACCTGTTGAGCCCGGTACTGCACCTTTAATAAGAAGCAGATTGCGCTCAGCGTCAACACGTACGATCTCTAGGTTTTGAGTCGTTACACGCTCAGCACCCATGTGACCTGCCATTTTCTTGCCTTTAAATACGCGACCTGGAGTTTGACATTGGCCAATTGAACCCGGTGCACGGTGAGACAATGAGTTACCGTGAGTCATATCTTGAGTACGGAAGTTCCAACGCTTAACAGCGCCTTGGAAGCCCTTACCTTTAGATGTACCAGTAACGTCTACTTTCTTAGTTTCGTTGAATAGTTCAACAGTTAGTTCAGCACCAACTTCGAACTCTTCACCGTTTTCCAAACGGAATTCCCAAAGACCGCGACCAGCTTCAACACCTGCTTTAGCAAAGTGACCTGCTTCTGGTTTAGTAACACGGTTAGCTTTCTTAGAACCAGTAGTAACCTGGATTGCTGCGTAGCCATCTGTCTCAAGAGTTTTAACTTGAGAAACACGGTTAGCTTCAACCTCAACAACTGTTACTGGGATAGAAACGCCTTCTTCAGTAAATACGCGGGTCATGCCCACTTTACGACCGATTAGACCAATCATTCTTCTAATCTCCCTTAACCTAGGCTAATTTGAACGTCAACGCCCGCAGCAAGGTCTAGACGCATTAGAGCATCAACAGTTTTGTCTGTTGGCTCAACGATGTCGATTAGACGCTTGTGAGTACGAATTTCGTACTGGTCACGTGCTTTCTTGTTAACGTGTGGAGAGATAAGAACTGTGAAACGCTCTTTACGAGTAGGTAGTGGGATTGGACCACGAACCTGTGCGCCAGTGCGCTTAGCTGTTTCAACGATTTCCGCTGTAGAAGCGTCGATTAGTTTGTAATCGAAAGCTTTTAGGCGGATACGGATACGTTGGTTCTGCATGAGACAGAGCTCCAATATTAAAAATTACACAAACAATATCGCCACTCAAACTCGTCAAGACGAGAGAATGCCGATTGATTTATGTGAAACCGTAGCATCCAAGATTAGGACGCATTGTCAGTTAATTTTCGATTAACTATCCCTATATGTCAGAGTCACCTCTGGGAACAGTTTTTCCGAAGAAAAGATAGCTAATTGTATTAACCGCGAACATAAGCTGAGTCTACATTACCTTACAAATCACGAAGATTTGCTCGCTCCTCACTGCTCATTGGTTCACAACTGGCTTAACCAGTGCGAGGCATTATACAGATCACATTTTAGGATGCAATAGCCGAACGAAAAATAATCGAATAAATTTCATACAATCAGTTTGCATCAAAAGTGTCCGTTTACCTCATAAACAAAAAGGACGCCGAAGCGTCCTTTTCTAAACTGTAATCATAATAGCGTCTGCTATTATTTCTTACCGCTTGATAGTGCGCCGAAACGCTTGTTGAAGCGATCAACACGGCCGCCTGTATCAACGATACGTTGCTTACCAGTGTAGAATGGGTGGCACTTGTCACATACGTCTAGGTGAATAGATTCTTTCGCTAGAGTAGTGTTGAACTCAAAAGAGTTGCCGCAAGAACAAGTAGCAGTTACTGCTTTGTATTCTGGGTGGATACCAGCTTTCATGGGATAACCTCAATAGTAGGCCGTGTCGCTATACGAATCTATGCCGCACACCACACGTAATTAATAATAAAATGCGATACCGCATCGACGCATTGTCGAAGCCATATCTCAAGGCGCAGTATAGTAATGAATCGCCCCTCTCGGATCAATACATTTGGTGACTTTTTTGCTACTTTTTTCGCCAACCATCGCGCTGACCAGACTTTCTATTGCAATGGAGTGGCTTTACTCAGATTGCCAAGCGCGGTTTAATACCTTTCTCTCTCTTTTATATAGTTAGTAACCTATGCGCCCATCCATCGCCAGAGTGGCCCTACCCGTCCCGCTCGACAAACAGTTTGATTATGTCATCCCTGGCCATCTGTTTCCGATCATTGGCGGTCGCGTCTCTGTGCCTTTCGGTCGCCAGACTTTAGTGGGTATAGTGACAGCAATGGTGAACCACTCTGACTTTACTAAAGAGCAACTCAAGCCGATCAAAGCGGTATTAGACTCTCAACCCGTATGGTCAGAGAAGCTCTACTCCTTACTCAATTGGTGCAGTACTTTCTATCAATACCCACTTGGAGAGACACTACACAACGCCATGCCGGCCGCGCTAAGAAAAGGCAAGCCAGCTGACTTCGCCACACTACAAGAATGGCAAATTACCGAAGCGGGTAAGAATAAGCTCATGCAGGGGCTTGACCGTCGTGCGGTCAAGCAACAACGTGCATTGCAGGCGTTGATCAACGGTGCCGTTCCACATCAAGAGTTGCTTGATCAAGAGATAGCCTCGACGGTGCTTAAGTCACTAGAAGAGAAAGGTTGGGTTGAACGTATAGAGAAGAAGCCGAGCATCGGTAAATGGGGGCAGCAAGTCGAGGCTGAGGTTGAAAAACCGAAACTTAACCATGAACAAGCACTCGCCATTGCCAGTGTAAATAGCCAAACCGGATTCGCCTGCTATTTGTTAGAAGGCGTCACAGGGTCAGGTAAAACTGAGGTCTATCTCAACCTAATAAAGCCAGTGCTCGAAAAGGGAAAACAAGCATTAATATTAGTGCCAGAGATTGGCTTAACACCGCAAACCATCAATCGCTTTAAGCATCGCTTCAATGTACCTGTTGATGTTATCCACTCTGGACTGAACGAAACCGAACGCTTAAACGCTTGGCTATCGGCACGAGACAAAGCCGCAGGCATTATTATTGGCACTCGCTCTGCCCTACTTGCTCCTTTTGCTGACCTCGGCATTATTATTGTCGATGAAGAGCACGATGCGTCCTACAAGCAGCAAGACAGTTTGCGCTATCACGCCCGTGACGTTGCGGTGATGCGCGCGCACAAAGAGCAAGTACCTATCGTACTAGGCTCTGCTACCCCTGCACTCGAGACGCTTCATAATGCGCTTTCAGGTAAGTATCACCATTTAACACTGACACAACGTGCAGGTTCTGCGGTGCCAACAACCAATAAAGTGCTCGATGTTAAAGGGCTGTATTTAGAGAGTGGCCTATCCGCGCCCTTGATTGCAGAAATGCGTAAACATCTAAAAGCAGGCAATCAGGTGATGCTGTTCCTAAACCGAAGAGGTTTTTCTCCGGCATTGATGTGTCATGAGTGTGGCTGGATCGCCGAGTGTAAACGCTGTGATGCTTACTATACCTTCCATCAATATAGTAATGAGATTCGCTGTCACCACTGCGGCTCACAGCAACCCATAATCCATCAGTGTCAAGGGTGTGGTTCAACACAACTGGTCACCGTTGGCGTTGGTACTGAACAGTTAGAACAACAACTGGCGCAGCTATTCCCTGAATACAAAGCAATACGAATTGATAGAGACAGCACGCGCCGCAAAGGCAGCTTGGAAGATGCATTAACGTCCATTCGCAAAGGTGAGTATCAAATATTGATTGGCACTCAGATGCTTGCCAAAGGACACCACTTCCCGAACGTTACATTAGTCGCGTTGCTTGATATCGATGGCTCTCTATATAGCAGTGATTTTCGCGCGTCTGAGCGCTTGGCTCAGTTATTTATTCAAGTGGCCGGGCGTGCTGGGCGTGCAAGTAAGCCAGGTGAAGTCGTTTTGCAAACGCATCACCCCGAACACAGCTTACTCCAAGCCTTGTTACACAAAGACTACCGACACTTTGCGATGACAGCATTAGAAGAACGCAAATTGGCTCAGCTCCCTCCTTATAGCTACCTAACATTATTTAAGGCAGAAGCGAACCACAGTGAGTTGGTCGAAGATTTTCTGCGTCAGGTTCGCTTTACATTAGAGTCGCATCCCTTATTTGATGACAACTGTATGGTATTAGGGCCGACACCTTCGCCTTTAGCCAAGCGTGCGGGGAAATATCGTTGGCAACTATTGCTGCAAACTCAGCATCGTTCATTAATGCAAAAGTTATTAACCAGTACAAAACCTGCTATTGATTTGTTGCCGAATGCTAAGAAAGTACGCTGGAACTTAGACATTGAACCACAAGATCTCAGTTAGCAAACGTTTAACCATGTAATGAATTACCCCTTAATGTGAGTTGCATCACAATAGGAATGCGAGTTTTGTTAAACAGACCGTAACTTTCCCTCTAGAAATGAATAGACTATTCAAATAAGCAAAGTCTAACGTGAGTCAATCACATAGACTGATATTAAAACAACGACTAACGTCAACTTGGCGACAATTTGAGAGGGTATAACTATGGCGACAATGAAGGATGTTGCCCAGCTTGCAGGGGTATCTACGGCTACGGTATCACGAGCGCTGATGAATCCAGAAAAAGTGTCTTCTTCGACACGAAAAAGAGTAGAAGACGCCGTTCTTGAAGCGGGCTACTCTCCGAATTCTCTCGCACGCAATTTACGTAGAAACGAGTCAAAAACCATTGTCACCATTGTGCCAGACATCTGTGATCCTTACTTTGCAGAAATTATTCGCGGTATCGAAGACGCGGCAATGGAGCACGGCTACCTTGTATTGCTAGGAGATAGCGGCCAGCAGAAAAAGCGTGAAAGCTCATTTGTAAACTTGGTGTTCACCAAACAAGCGGATGGCATGCTGTTACTTGGAACGGATCTCCCTTTCGATGTCAGCAAGCCTGAGCAAAAAAACCTACCACCGATGGTAATGGCATGTGAGTTTGCACCAGAGCTTGAACTGCCAACGGTTCACATCGATAACTTAACGGCCGCTTTCGAAGCAGTAAACTACCTAACCCAACTTGGGCATAAACGAATTGCGCAAGTTTCGGGCCCAGATACTGCGGCACTGTGTCAATTCCGCCAGCAAGGCTACCAACAAGCATTGCGTCGTGCGGGTATTAGCCAAGATCCGCTATACAGTGTCATTGCAGATTTTTCTTTTGAAGGTGGTGCACAAGCAGTACGTAAACTGCTCGAACTGCCAACACCTCCGACGGCTCTATTCTGTCACTGTGACACCATGGCGATAGGCGCGATCCAAGAAGCAAAACGGCTTGGCTTGCGCGTCCCACAAGATCTCTCTATTGTCGGCTTCGATGATATTCAATTCGCCCAATACTGCGATCCACCGCTAACCACCGTTTCTCAACCACGTTATGAGATTGGCCGTCAAGCCATGCTAATGATGTTAGAACTCTTGAGAGGGCATGATGTGCACTCCGGCTCTCGCCTACTCGATACTAAGCTCGTCGTTCGTGGTAGTGCTGCGCCTCCGCCATTGCGATAGAAAATTAAAGGACCTAGGTTGTTAGGGCCTAGGTCCTAAGTGGAGCGTGTGGGAAGTTAGTGCATTTGATTGCTTCTCGAGAAAATGACCGGAATACCGAATACGGAGCGCTTCGCTTACGGAATACAGAAAAGACCACGTTTGCGCGTAATCCGTAATCCGTAATCCGTAATCCGTAATCCGTAATCCAAGATTTTAGGTCCTAGGATCCTAGGACCTGCGTTTTATCACGCCCCTTTCTTTTAAAACTAACAAGATTGCGCGAACAGGGTGTTTTCCATCCTCATTCTGGATTAACATATTTCGCAGAATTCTTGATGACCGAAGTAACCGTGGCAAATAAAGATTATGTAAGACGAGGGCGCGGCGCTCCGAAAAAGTCGACAAAAAAACAGCCCTCTAGAAAAAAACCTTGGCGTAGTGGTCTGCTGGCAATTTTGCTTGTCAGTGGATTTGGTTACGGCTTGTACTTATTAAGTAATGATCCAGAGCCAGAACAGCCGGTTGTCAAACAACAGCCTGCGACTACAAGCAAGCCAAAACCGAAAAAAGAGTTGCCTGCACCTCCTGAAGAGAAGTGGGAATACGTAGAGTCATTGCCAAACCGTGAAATCGAAGTCGTCGCTAAAGAGATCGAAGTGTCGAAGATCCCTTACATCATGCAGTGCGGTGCCTATAAAACTCAAGCTCAGGCGGAAGAACGCAAACTGGCGATCGCTTTCCAAGGCATCTCTAGCCAAATTCGCCAGAAAGAAGGCAGTTCGTGGTACCGAATAGTACTAGGGCCATACAAGTTCAAGCGTGACGCCGAAAAGGACCGTCATAAATTGCAACGCGCCAAAATCGAACCATGTGCAATTTGGAAAGAGAATTTTTAGGTAAAAATAAGGGCCTAGATTATAGAGCCTAGAATCCTAGGTGGAGCACTCTGCTAGTTTGTGCATTTCATTACTTTTTGAGAACGTGATTGAAATACAGAATACAGGGCGCTTCACTTACAGAAACACGCTCACTGAACCCAACAGCGTCCTTCCGAACGAGCTCAAGCGAGCATCCGGAATCTATTATCAGCGCACTATTTAATTTCGGTTTATCACCTTAGTGATATCAAACTCGGTCTGTAGATTCTGAATCACGTTCGTCCCTCACTGTTCAGAATGACGGTCACTTTAGCGCACTCAACCGAGAAGATTCGTCATTCTAGCGAGTCCAAACGAGACTAAGAATCTAACCTCAGCAAGCTCCCCAACCCAATAGAGCCATCTCACTACCGCACAATCGGATAGTAGATTCTGAATCACGTTCGTTCCTCACGGTTCAGAATGACGGTCACTTTAGCG